>DATCGG010000363.1:0-10270 GCA_036509075.1 Gemmatimonadaceae bacterium | reverse complement strand
GGGCGATCTCACGCTGCGCGATGCCGTCTGTCCAATGGTCGATGAGGGCGTAGTTCGGGAGCGCCAGACTGGCGACCGCGAGGCGCTCGTCGCCGGCAGAATCCGCGAGCGCCTGGAGCATCCCTGGGACGTCATTCACGTAGGTGAGGCTGTTGCCAATGAAGAAGATGCGGATTCCCTCACCGACGACCGGCGGCGCCTCCGGCGGGGCACTCGAGCAGGCGATCAGCGACATGATCCCGAGGATCGCGTTCCTCAGCTGCGGCCACCACGCCGGCGTCCGATTCACGTGTACGCTCCCGAGGTGCGGCATGGATCGTACGGTGAACGGGCACCTCGTTCACGACAATCGCGGGGTGACAAGGCGTTTCGTCGCTGGACGACTCGATGGGGCCGATGGTGTAACTGGCTCGTTAGGCAGCCGGCGGCCCGCGCGCGCTTGTCCGGCGAGCGTACGCCGTGCTAAGCTACCTATCTCGAGTGTCTGGCTATACCTGCGCCCCACGGAGGGGATGCGTGAACTCTGAATTCGTCCGTGCCGTTCGTCTCGCTCCCCTGGCGTTCGTCGTGCTGCTCGCCACCCAAGCCGCCTGCGGGAACGACGGGGGCACCGACCCGTCCAAACCCAGCGCGATGGTCGCCGTGAGCCCCGACAGTCAAACCACCGCGGCGGGGGTGGCGATGTCGGAACCTCTGGTCGTGCGCGTCACCGGCGGTGGCGAAACACCAATCGCCGGAACGAAGGTTTCGTGGACCGTCGGGGTTGGAGGCGGAACGGTGAGCGACACCGTCTCCACAACCGACGCCGACGGGAAGGCGCAAACGACCTATACGCCCGGGACGGCCCCCATCACGGCCAACGTCATCGCGAACGTCGGGTCGATGCGGACGACGTTCAAGATCGTGCTGGTGGCGGGTCCACCGGCCGAGCTTCGGAAGTTCGGGTCCGACAGCCCCGCAGCGGTAACGGGCTCGGTGTTGACGCTCAGCGTGAAGCTGGTTGATGCGTTCGGGAACGGGATCGCCGACAAGACCGTGGACTGGGCCGCCGCCGGAGGTTCGATCAGCGCGACGACGAGCACGACCGACAAGGGAGGCGTCGCATCTGTCACGTACACGCTTGGCGCCGACCCGGGAACCTACACGCTGACGGCGACCGCCGAGGGCATCCCAGCGACGACGTTCACCATCAAGGCGATCTAGCCCGCGCGTCGTCCCACGGTTCGGAGCGGAGCTCGCCGCGGTGGAGGACGACGACGCCATTGCGCTCATCCGCGGGGCCGTGACGAGACCGGGCGGCCTGTGGGCTGATCTCGGCGCCGGCTCCGGCGTGTTCACTCGAGCGCTCGCAACGTTAGTCGGGCCAGGCGGAACGGTGTACGCGGTCGATAGCGATGCGGGCGCCCTTCGCGAGCTGGATCGGTACGCCTCTGCGGCGCCGGGGGCCACAATTCGGACAATGGTTGGCGATTTCACACGATCCCTCGAGCTTCCGCCGCTCGACGGCGTGCTGGTCGCGAACGCCCTCCACTACGTCCCGTATGCCGACCAGCCGACGGTCATGGGGCGTATCGCATCGCTCCTGACCGATGGCGCCCCGATCGTGGTGGTCGAGTACGACCGGCGTCACGCAAATCAGTGGGTGCCGTACCCGATCACCCCCGCGACGCTGACGGAGCTCGCACGCGACGCGGGGCTCAGCATGCCCACCCTTCTGGGCACGCGACCTTCACGCTACAGCGGGGCAATGTATTCGGCGGTCGTTAGGCGCCGACTCGACTGACCCGACTCATCGCAGTGTCGTGAGGCGCGCAAAACGCTCGTCACTCTTCAGCGACGCGAGCTCGGCGTAGTCCCGCACGCCGGGGATGAGAAATCGATTCATTTCATCGAGCGCCGGGCCGAGCAGATCGAGCGCGCGCTCACGCTGGCCGAGCTGGGCCGCGATTCGAGCCCGATACATCGTTCGTGTGAATACATACGGCGTCCGTGTGTCCCGGAGCCACGCATCGCTCGCCGCTGCCGACGCGGTGTCGTGCCGCTGTGCGGCAATGAGCCCCAGATAGCCGCGAGCGTCGACGTTGCTGGAGTCGGCCGCCAGCAGTTCCGTCCACAATGCGCTGGCCTCGTCGAAACGACCGAGCTCGTAGAGCACGGCTCCTCGATCCGCTCGCTGTCGATCCGCGTTCCGGCTCGCCGACGCATCCAGCGCGGCGAGAGCGCGTACCAGCAGACGATGCGCGGCAGCGGTGTCGCTGCACGACGCAAGGGCCGCTGCCGCGCGTCGCAGACCATTCACCAGCGCCGAGCGCGGCTCCAGCGGAGTTGCGACCATCGTGTCCGCGAGCCGTTCCACCGCCTTCGCGCGGCCCGTCCGCGCGAGGAACGTCAACTCCATCGCCCACGCGGGGCCGTAGCCAGGGTTGCGCGCGCGCAGCCACCGCACCACGTCGAGTCCCTTATCGGGATCGCCGCGCACGGTCGACAGTTGGGCGTCGATGACGGCGTAGTTCGGTCCCACTTCCGCGACACCCTGCTCGAGCGTGTGGTGGTCGAGCAGGTCCTTCGCCTCGCCAAAGCGGCCGAGCTGCATGGCCTGAAGCGCTAGCGAGTACTCCAGAAAAGCCGATCCGGGACGTACGTCCACTACGGCCCGCGCCTGACGATACGCGCGCTCCCAATCGCCCTCGCACTGCGCAACCTGCTCGTCGAGCACATGGTACTCGTAAGGCGGAAGGCGGTCACGCACGGTGTCGAGCTCGCGCGCGACCGACACGGTTCGCTCGCACTCACCGAGCAGCCGATGGAGAATCGCGGCCTCGACGCGCGCGGCGTAAAACGTCGAGTCGAGGTCGGCGGCGCGAAGAAAGTGGATGAGCGCCTGACGATGGTCGATGCCCCAGACGCTCTGGCCAGCGACGAACTCGCGATAGGCATCATATGTCGGCGGCCTGGAAGCGACGCGCACCCACGAGGCGAGTCGGGGGTCCACGAGCGCGGCGAGACTGCCGACGGTCCGCTGCCTAACGCGCTCGACCGGCGGCGACGGATCCGTGACCGCACCGCCGGTCACGTCGAACGCGTCCAGCACCTCCCCTCGGCCGACGTCGCTGATCTGGACGTGGAACCGTAGCGCGCTGCCAGCCTTGTAGTACGCACCGGACACCACGGTACCGGCGCCGAGCCGCGCGGCGAGTGTCGCTGGCTCACCCGCCTCGCCGACCGCGGATGGCTGCGGTCGAGCGACATCCTCCGCCCGCGCCGCGGACGCCACTGCGACAACGCCGCTCTGCTCGAGCCCCTGCGCGACCCAGTCGCGCGCGATACCGCCGATCGGGCCGAGCGACGGGTCGCCGGTCCGATTCTCGAACGACGCGACGTAGACGCGCTTCGTGTCCACCATCGACCCGCTTCGGAAGAACCGCGGGACGCCGGGCGCAACCCCGAGACACAGTGCGGCACCAACCGCAGTCAACGTTAGGCGACGCGTCAGCCGGGGCGCCGGTCTGGCGCCCGAAACCTCCGGCACGGCTACGTCATGCTCGGACTCGGCCGCGCCTGCTCGGGCGCGTGGTGCCGGCGGTTCTTCGCGCGTCACGAGGCGAGGTGCGGGCGCCAGTTCCCGCATCAATCGCTCGACAAACGCCGAGAACTTCGGGTCCGGGGACGCTCCGAGCTCGTCGCGAACGAGCGTCTCATGAACTCGCGCCGCGTCCAGCGCCGCCGTTCTGTCACCAGCCGCGGCGAGCGAACCGACAAACTCGAGCGCGATGCGCGAGCTCAGTGGTTCGTGCGCGGCGAGTCGCCGCCACCAGCCAACGGCCGCGTGCGCCTTGCCTTCGCTCGCCGCCGTGCGCGCCAACGACTCGAGCGCCTGGGCCTGGAGCGCGGAGAGGCGGGCGCGTTCGGCGTCGATGATATGATCGAGCTCGGCCGAGCCTCGGACGCGCACGCCATCGAAAAAGGGGCCGGCGTAGAGCTCGGCTACTCTCGCGACGTCGCCGGCGCGTGCGGCGGCGTCGAGCTCCCACGCATCGCATACAACCACCTCGGGGTTGAGCCGCAAGGTCGTCGTGCCGAGCACCGCCTCCGCGGATATGACGTCGCGTCGCAAGGCATAGAGGACCTGGCCAATCGAATGTCTGGCGTTCTCGTTCGGACTTTCGGGCCAGAGCAGCGCGGACGCCTTGTCGCGCTGCACACCTCGGACGCCAGCGGCCACGAGCAGCGCGAGGAACGAGACACGCTGCGCCGGGATCGTCAGCGTCGCGCCGTCGGCGCGAGTGATGTTCCAGCCGCCTAACGTATTGATCCGCAACATGTTGATTGGCCTGCTCGCCGATGACGCCGCGATGATCGATCGATGAAGCGAGAACGCGATCGTGTCTCCCGATTCGCGCGGACGCCGGATCCGCTCGACGAACCCTTTGGAGACCTATGTCGAACCAAACGACCACGATCGCTCTCGCAGTATTCCTCCTGTTACGATCCCATGGGAACTCCCAGGTGACGAACCGCTATGACGACACGCCGAACCGGACTGCGCCAACGCTGCTCACCGAAACCCGGGGCACGGAGCACGCATGCGGCCTGTCGGCTGACGGTCATGCTTTCTGCTGGGGATCGAATCGACTCGGGCAACTCGGCGACGGTGATGACAGTCCAAACGTGAAAACCGGGCCCGTAGCGGTCGCGACGACGGAAGCGTTCGTGGCGATCAGCGCCGGCGCCAATCACACGTGCGCGCTGACGCCCGAGGGCGTCGCGTACTGTTGGGGCTTGAACCTCACCGGTGAGCTGGGTCAGGTCATCGTCGCCGACCGATGCGACGGGTTTCCATGCAACCGACGTCCGGTTCGGGTCGAAACGACCACGCGCTTCGACAGCATTTCCGCGGGATTCGGCCACACCTGTGCGCTGCGAGGCAGCCGCGCGTTCTGCTGGGGCAGGAATGATCGGGGTCAGCTCGGCAGCGCCCGCGCCGATGACCTCTGTGAGGGCGTCCCGTGTAACGCGTCACCCGTTCGCGTCGCGGGCGTCGAGGATTTCAGCTCGATCGCGGCTGGCGGCGACCACACGTGCGGAATCGCCGACGGGGCATTGTATTGCTGGGGGTCGAACCAGTACGGCCAGCTTGGTTTGGATTCCTCGATCGAGCGAAGCGCTCGTCCGCTGTCGGTTCCGCTGCCCGAGCGCGCCGCCTCCGTCGCCGCTCGCGGGCTTCGGACGTGTGTGACGACGGCGAGCGGTCGCCGGACGTGTTGGGGGTTTGAGAAACGATCAAACCACGAACGCTGAAAGCGCTGAGGTGCTTCGCCCCGGCGCTGAACACGCTGTGGGTCTTCGAGTCGAGGCTACCGAGCTGCAAACACAGCGTTCTCAGCGCCCGCGCGGAAGCGCGGCCAGCGTTCTCAGCGTTCGCGGTTGGAATCGGCTCGTGGTTGGTCGCGGGACCGGATGAAATGTCATACTATCTCCGCTCGCCCGGCCGCCGAGCACGCGATGCCAACGTTCACGATCCCTGGGGGAGCTGGACCGCTTCACGTCGTGGACCTCCACGAGGAGAGCCCTACGCCATCGGGCTCGCTGCCGATCGTGTTCGTCCACGGCATGGTCGGATATACCGGATTCTGGAACTCGGCGCTCGCCACCTGCGCGGACCGGCGTCGCGCCGTCGCGCTCGACCTGCGCGGTCACGGCAACTCCGGCGCGCCGCGTGACGCCGCGTACGACGTGGAGAGCTGTGCCGACGACGTCATCGCCGTGTTCGACGCGCTCGACCTGGATGGTATCGTGCTCGTGGGCCACAGCTACGGCGCCTTCGTCACGATCGAGACCGCGGCCCGCCGACCGAACGTCGTGAGTCGTCTCGTTCTCGTGGACCCGCCCGGCGATTTCACGCGCGTCCCGGCCGACATGCGAGATGCGCACATCGTCCCGTTCATTGCGGCGCTCGAGGGGGATCAGTGGCGGAGCACCGCGGAAGGGGACTTCGACGATGCTCTCCAGGGCAGCACCACCGCCGCGATCGCGGCCGTGCACGCACGACTGGCGACCATGCCGCGGGTCGCACTGCTCGGGATGTATCGCAGCATGATGCAATACCCGGCGTCCGCCGCGCTCGAGCGCTATCTCGCCAACCCCGGAACGTCGGCGCACGCGATTCTCGCACCGCCCAACACCTGGCCGTTCAGCCTGCACGTGCTCGTACCCGCGATGCGGTCGACGCTCGTGCCGGATGTCGGCCACTGGATCATGCTCGATGCACCCGACCGGTTTGCGGCCGCACTCGAGGACGCCATCGCCGGCACCTAACGACTCGACGTCAGTCGTTGCGCCGGCGGCGTCGCCGCGTTTTCTCGACTGTCCCGCAGGTCGACATCTGACACCATCGACGGAGCCCATTGCGGCTCCGGTCGACGTACACCCAGCCGCAGTCGGCCCCGGCACAGACGCGCAGCCGTTCGGTGTCAGGCGATGCGAGCAACTCGGCCGCGCTTCGTACGATCGGCCAGAGCACCGAGTCGAGACGGCCGGGGTCGTCCCACGCCCACACGAGTGGTGATGTTGGCGCGGTGCCACGCGCGGCAGGCTTCGTTAGGCGCACGTGCGCGTACCCGTCAGCCACGAACCGGTTGAGCTCGTCCAACGGCAGGCGTACGGACGCAACCGCGCGATCGTTGCCGGCAATCGCGGAGACGAGGCGACGGAGCGTCCATCGGAGCGCGCGAGCATCGTCGAGCGCACGAGCCGCGTCCCGCTGACGGGAAAAGGCACGTCGCTCCAGGCGTGTTGCGCCTGACTCGTCGATCGTGCCGGCCGCGAGGCCCCACTCGATCAGCCTGCCGTAGCTGCCAATGCGATCGTGGGCCGGGCCCCGGGAGGTCCAGTCCACCGTGTTCACGAAGTCCAGGCTCACGTCGCCGGCGATGAACTGAAACGGCAGCGTGTCGTCGACGGAGATGGCGGACGGCGGAGCGGACGCAGGTCTCGTAGGCATGAGTCCGGGCACATGGCGAGCGATTCGGAGTGCGCATAGCGCTGGTCCTGCACCAGTATATCGTCGTATACTGGTGCAGCCAATGACCTCACGGGATACCACCAATGATCGCTCGCACATGGCGCGGCGTCGTCCGCGCGGCCGATGCCGATCGCTACGCGACGTACGTCGAAGAGACGGGCCTACGCGCGTTCAGCGAAACCGAGGGCAATCTCGGAGCACTCCTCCTTCGTCGGCCCTGTGGCGACGCGAACGAGGCGATGACCGAGCTTCTCGTCGTGTCCTTCTGGGAGTCGATGGATGCGGTGAAGCGGTTCGCGGGGCCACGACCGGACCAGGCGGTGTTCTACCCGGAAGACGAGCAGTACCTCGTTAGGCGCGATCTCGCCGTCGACCACTTCGAGGTGGTCGTGCGCCGCGATTCTCGTCAGGCGGGGCTTGCACCGTCCAGTGGCGCCTGAGCGACCGGTCGCCCGCGCCGGATCGCGCGCTCCCGTCCCTTCTTCGCCTCGACCTCGCGGTTGCGCGGGACCGCCGTCGTCACGAGCGAATCGATCAGCCGGTGTGCGATCGCTGTGACGTCATCGACGGCCTCGTTGAACACCGCCTCGTTCGCCTTCGATGGCTTCGTCGTTCCACTCAGCTTGCGCACGAACTGCAGGGCGCTCGCACGAATCTCGTCGTGAGTGGCGGGCGGCTCGAAGTTCGCGAGGACTTTGATGTTGCGACACATGCTGGAATTCTCCGGGAGTCGGCTGCTTGAGCTTCAGTCGGCGGCCTGCGGGGACGCTCCGCCTTCCATCAGGATGCGCTCGATCCGTGAATCGGGGATGAGCCACATGAGCGACACCGTAACGTAGATCGCGAGCGAGATCCACCGGGAGACGAACGCGAGCGGAATGGCGAGCCCGTACAGCACGAGCGAAATCCACCCCTTGCGATCTGCACCGATGGCGCGCGCGAGCGTGGACTGCGGCCCGTGCCGCGCGATCAACGCTCGCACGAGAATCGTGAATGCCACTCCTGACATGAACAGATCGAATCCGTACATCGCAACGGGGAGCGTTGCAAAGTGGGTATCGCCCATCCACGCCGTCGCGAATGGCGTGAGCGACAGCCAGAAGAGCAGATGGACGTTCGCCCACAGAATTCGCCCATCGACGTGCCTCACGGCGTGAAGCAGGTGATGGTGGTTGTTCCAGTAGATTGCGATAAAGATGAACGATAGGACGTAGCTGAGGGCCTTGGGAATCAGCGGCCGAAGCGCCTCGACCGTCTCGCCGTGGGGAGGGCGGAACTCGAGGACGAGAATCGTGATGATGATGGCGATCACGCCATCGGTGAACGCTTCGAGTCGACCCTTGGTCATGATACCTCGCGGACGCAATCGCTCGGCCGGCCGAGCACGCTGGATGCTCGCAAGATGCCGGTCCGTCCGACCGCCCGGCAACTCCATCAATCCGGCTAGCCCGGCAGGCCTTCTATCGACCCCGGCGCGGGGAGCAATTTTGGGGCTGCATGACCGCACGGAAGGGCAGCGTTCAGGAATCCCATGCGAGCTCTGTTGATCGGCGGCACCGGTTTCATCGGCTCCTACCTCACCCCCGAGCTCCAGCGACTCGGCGCCGAGGTCGCCGTGCTCACCCGTGGCCGGTCCGCCAACCCGGGACCTGATGGCCTAACGCGGATCACTGGCGACCGCAAACGCCTGGGCGCCTCCCAGGCGGAAATCCGCGCCTTCGCGCCAGACGTCGTGATCGACCTCGTCCTCAGTTCCGGTCCGCAGGCGCGTGAGCTCATGGAGGTCGTCCGAGGAATCGCCGGTCGGGTGGTCGCGTTGAGCAGCATGGATGTGTACCGAGCGTGCGGACTCCTCCACGGGCTCGAGGACGGTCCGCTCGAGCCGGTCCCGCTCACGGAGCAGTCGGCACTGCGCACAAAGCTCGCAACCTATCCGCCGGCGCAGATCGCCATCGTGCAGGAGGTGTACGGCTGGGTGGACGATGCGTACGACAAGATTCCGGTCGAGCGCGCGATGCTCGAGGATGGCGAGCTGCCGGCGACGATCCTGCGCCTGCCAATGATCTACGGACCTGGCGACCCCCTGCACCGCTTCTTTCCGCTCGTGCGTCGTATGCACGATCGCCGGCCGGCGATCCTCATGAGCACCGCTCAGGCGGCGTGGCGCTCGCCGCGCGGGTTCGTTGGCAACGTCGCTGCCGCCATCGCGCTTGCGGCGATATCTGACAACGCGACGCGGCGGATCTACAACGTGGCCGAGCAGCCGTCGTACTCGGAGCTCGAGTGGGCCGCGCGGGTCGGCGCGGCGGCAGGGTGGAAGGGCGCGCTCGTCGTTCTCCCGGCGGACGCGATGCCACCACACCTCAGGATGCCTGGCAACTTCGAGCAACACTGGTCCGTCGACTCGTCGCGCATCCGGTCGGAGCTTGGGTACGTCGAGCCGGTGGGCGTCGATTCCGCCATCGCGCAAACCGTCGCCTGGGAGCGGGCGAATCCGCCGGCGAAGCCGCTCGCGGCGATCGATTACGCCGCGGAGGATGTCGCAATCGCCCAACAGGCTTCGAGTACGTTAGGCAGCATCCCACTGGCCGGCGAGCACAGATGACGGCGGGTCCTCGCCAAGCTTGGACAGGAATTCCGTCACGTGCGGCTTGGAGCCGGGACGCGTGTAGACGTCGAGCTTCCGCGTGTCGATCACCCACGCAATCACATTGCCCACTTCGTCGACGTTCTGCGGGAACGGCAGGCTGCGTGAATCGGGCCCGCCATGCAGGGCGTTCACGCCGAACTCCGTCGCGACGACCGGTGGCGACACGAGAGAAACCGTGACGCCCGGAGCGGATTCGCTGAGCTCCTGGCGAATGTTCCACGTGATCGCATTCAGGAAGTGCTTCGCGCCGTTGTACGCCGAGCGGAACGGCGCGGCCGGCATACGACCGAGTATCGACGAGACATTGATGATGTGGCCACTGCCCCGCTCCCTGAAATGCGGCAGGATTTCCTGCACGCCATAGATCACCGACTTGATGTTGATCTGGATCATGTCGTCGATGTCGTCGTCCGTGAGCGCGGTCGGCAGACGCGTGATCCCACGTCCAACGTTGTTGACCAGGACGTCGACGTGACCGAAGCGTTCGATCGCCGTCTGAATGGCGCGTCGGACATCGGCTCGCCTGGTGACGTCCGCGACAACCGGCAGGGCGTTCGTTCCGCAGCGCTCTGCGACCGCCCGCAGCTCGCCTTCCCGGC
>DATCGG010000362.1:0-19919 GCA_036509075.1 Gemmatimonadaceae bacterium | reverse complement strand
CAGCGATTCCACGGAAAACCCCGCCCGCAACTCCACGCCGGCTTCGACGGCCGCATCCACGAGCACGTGATCGAGCGCCGTGCGCCGGGGCCCCAACGCGACCGGCACAC
Source organism: Gemmatimonadaceae bacterium (assembly GCA_036509075.1). Taxonomy (GTDB): domain Bacteria; phylum Gemmatimonadota; class Gemmatimonadetes; order Gemmatimonadales; family Gemmatimonadaceae; genus JAJKIV01. Next base: position 19,809 of record DATCGG010000362.1, on the reverse strand, counting down.
CGTCCACGGCGAGGTCACTCGCCGCCAGCCTGAAATCGCCGATGTCCGAGGACATCGCGGTGATCGGTGGGCATCCAGTCGCGATCACGCGCTCGAGCAGCCCCCAGCTCGCGAGCCGCGCCGGACCGCCGCGCCGAATGAGGTGGCCGTGAGGGATGTCACTCGGAAACACCGCGCGATCGACGAGCAGCACGCGGTGCCCCTTACGCGCGAGCAGCATCGCCGTGGGCGCTCCGCCACAGCGCGCGCCGATCACAATCGCGTCGTACATCGACCCCTCCTCGGCCCACGACCGCCCGATGCACGTTAGGTGCCGCCGGACGGCCGCCGAGTTACCTCGTCACTGCCGGCAAGGAGCGTGCGGATCGCCCTTCGGGATGTCGACTTTCGGCCGGTGGTCCAGGTTCGCGATCCTCAGCGCCGCATCGTACACCAACCGGGTCACGCGCGCCATGTCGTCGTAGTCGATGTACTGTGGCTCGTCGGTTACCTGGTGGTAGTCGAGGTGCTCGCCGCGCGAGAAGGCGACGGCCGGGATCGTGTAACGCGCGTAGTTGTAGTGGTCTGCGCGGCAATAGTACTGCAGCGGATGGCCCGGCTGGTCGTAGGTGTAGTTGAAGACGAACGGTTTGGGCTGCGCCGCGTTCGTCGCCTCGAGGATCTCACCGAACTCCTTCGAGACGCGCTTGGCGCCAACGACCTCGAGGTATGTGGGACCCGCCTCTGGCAGGTCCTCGGCCGTCCCCCGGCCCACCATGTCCTGGTCGATCTCCGCGACGATCGAGTCGATTGGCACGGTCGGGTGATCGGTGAACCACGCGGAGCCCACGAGCCCGGATTCCTCGCCAGTGTGATTCACGAACAGGATCGATCGCTTGGGATGTGGCGCCCCCGCCAGCGCCTCGGCGATCTCGAGGATGGAGACGGTGCCTGATCCGTCGTCGTCTGCGCCATTCCGGATCGAGTCGAGACGCGCGGGGTGTGCTTTCCGCAGACTATCGCGAATCGCGCTGATGCGCGCCGCCTCCTCGGGTGTCGGGGTCCGAGGCGGGCTATCGGCACCCATCGGGCGTATCACCCGATTGTACGCGCGAAGGGAATCGTGGTCGACGGGCGAGTGGTCGAAGCCGACGTGGTCGTTATGCGCCGTGAGCGCGACGTAGGTGCCGCGCAGCTTGGCGTCCGATCCACGCAGGACCGCCACGACGTTCCGCGCGGCGAACGCAACCTGTCGGGGGGCGGAACCGACGCTGCCGTTGACCGTACGCCCCGCAGCTCCCGGCGTCATGGTGGCCGGGTCTCCGCCGAGCAGCGCCGAGGCCGCCTTGTCCGAGATGAACACACGTGGCACGGCCGTGGCGTTGAGGGTCGAGTTGACAGTGAGCCGTCCGGCCATGATGGCGGCGCGCTGCTCGGGCGCCAGGAGGTCGAAGCCGGCGATGGCGATGAGCGCCGCCCGGTTGAACCTGGGATCCGTGATCCCCAGCCCTCGCGCGTTGCGCGTCCCGTCAGGGCCAGGCCGGACGTCGAGCACCACCACCTTGCCAACGGCGGAGTCGCCCGATGCCCACTGTGTCGGTTCGCGGACCGAACCGCCGTATATCGCCGGCGCGTTCGAGATGGACCGGACGGTGGTCGCGGGCCCCACGAGGACGAGGTCCCGACCTAACGTGAAACGGGTCCCGCCAGCCTCGAGGAACGAGCCCGTGTCGGCCGCCATGAGGACGAACGGCACGGTCTGGAAGTAGGTGCCGTTCTCCCCGGCCGGCTCGAGGCCCAGCCGCTTGAACTCGCCGGCGACGTACTCCGCCGTCTTGTAGTTCCCGGCTTCGCCCGGCTGCCGGCCCATCATCGAGTCGTGCGCGATGAGGAAAAGGCGTGCGCGGAGGTCGTCGGCCGAGATCGCCGAACGGGTGGAGGTGCCGTGCGGGGCTTGGGCCGAGATAGGCCCGGCGATCAGGCCGCCGACGAAAGCAGAGAGTAGCGCGCGCATTGGCATGGTAAGAGAGAAGTCGGCCCGAGCCGTCAGGCGAGGGATCGCGAGTGTCACGGTAGAGGGCCCTCAATCGGGAGAATCGCGATCCCTCGCTGTGCTCGGGATGACAACCTCCCCTCTGCGCTCGGGATGGCACACACTGGGCTTGGCGCGACGGCGACACAACTACCAATTCCGGCCATCCGGGCCACACACCACCATACCATATATAGACAGGTCCGGCCCGCCTACTGGTGCTCGATCTCCTTCAATAGCTCCACGAGGTAGGGCTTCCAGATCGCTGGCAGCGAATGCGTCCCGTGCCCGCGTGTGCGGTTGCTCAACGGAATGAGGACGTACTTGCCATGCTTCACGCGCGGCATGAGGCGCTCCATGAGGCCGAGCTCCGGCGGGTTGACCTCGTCGTCGGCGGAATTGATGGCCACGAGCGGCGCCTGGATCTTGTCCAGCGCCACCGATGGGTCGTAGTCGCGCGACGCCTCGTACTGGTAGAGAAAATCGTTCGCGTCCGTCGTGCGCATGCGCTGGTCCATGTAGCGATCGATGATCGCGTTCGCACTATCGCGCGTGGGCGCATCGCGCTGCTGTGTGAGGGGGCTCGACGTCATGATCCAGAGGATCGTTAGGCCGGTCATGAGGCCACGCGGCGGCTTCGTGTACTCGCCGTCGTTCCACTCGGGGTCTTCCCGAATTGCCTTGCTCACGATCTCCCGCATCATTCGGTTCCGGCCGGCGATCTGCGTCGGGATGCTCGCGAGCGGCACCAGGCCATGCATGAAATCGGGGTAGCGCTCGCCCCACATCCACGTGTGCATCGCCCCCATCGATGTCCCCATGACCAGCAGCAGATGATTGACGCCAAGCCCTTCGGTCACGAGCCGGTACTGCGCGGTCACCATGTCCTCGTAGCCATACCGCGGGAACTTCGCGTGCAGCCCCTCGCTCGGCCTTGTCGATTTGCCAGTGCCGATGCCGTCAGGGAGAATGATGAAGTGTGACGCGGTGTCGAGCGGCTGTCCCGACTGAAACAGCTCACCACCGAAGTTGGGCGAGAGAAATCCGCGGCCGTTGCCGGTGGTGCCGTGCAGGATGAGCACCGCGTTTCGCACGACACCGCGCGCGTCCTTCTTCGGATGCCCGAGCGTCGTGTAATGGATGCGCAGCACGGGAAGCGTGGACCCGTCGGAGAACTTGAAGTCGCGCATCTCGAAGTCGCCCTCGACGCCACCCGTCGGTGTTTGGGCATTGAGGCTAGCGGCGAATACGAGTCCGATGACTCCGGCAACGGATCGTAGCATGGTCCCCCTGTTCTGTCATTGTTCAACTTCGAGCCGAGCAATGTGGCCTCCGACGTCCGCAATACGCACGCGCGCCCCGTCGCGCAAGCCACCAGTTCCCGGAGCGCTGCGGCGATAGCCGACCGCGAGCGGTGAGCTGTCGTAGCGATACCAGTGCGCGGTCCTGCCACTCTCCACCACCCAGCTCTTGCCGTCCACGTCCTTCGATGGGCCCTGCGGCGAATCGTAGACCACACCCTCCACCGCAACGAAGCTTCGGTCGGCGAGCGCGCTTCGGAGCTGCCCATGCTGCGCGTACAAGCCACCACCGACCAGCAGCGACCACGACACGCCGAAGATGATCGCGCTCGTCACCACCGTACGCGCGGCGGCAGACGTGACGCGTCGGCGACGCAGGTAGGCGCCGAGTCCGACGCCAGCCAGCGCGACGGCCAGTCCGACCGACGCGACCGGCCAGGCGGGGAACCGAAGCTGCGCAGCGTCGTAGACAACTCGATACGCGGTGGTCGTGATCACGACCGGAGAATCGCATCAGCGCCTGCCCGGCTCAAGCTGCGGACGGTGAACGCCGGGCCTGTCTTCACTCGACCTTTGCGCGCCGGCCAACCGCCGACCGCGTTCGCCGTTCGACTACTCGAACCTCGTCATCCAGCCAGCGACGTTAGGCGCAACCGGCTCGGCTGCCATCTTGTTCGCGGTGAAGAACACCGGCCAGGTGGCTGGCGACGAAGTGGCTTAGCTGTACATTCGGGACGTGCTGGCGTCAGTCGCCCGGCCGGTCATGCAGCTCGCCGGCTTCCAGCTCGCCGGCTTCCAGCGTGTTCGCCTCGCGCCCGGGGAGTCGAAAACGGTTTCGATCCCGTTGTCGAACGAGGCGCTCCGGATGCTCGATCGCGACATGCGGTGGGTCGTGGAGCCGGGCGAGTTTCGCATCATGGTTGGCAGCTCGTCGAAAGACATCCGCCTGCGAGGGGAGCTCACGGTCCAATGACCCAACCGCCACGTTGCCTCACCCGAGAGACACTAACGCGACGAGAGTTCGCGCGACTTGGCCTCTCGGGCCTCGTCGCCGGCCGGCTCTCGCTCGGCACGTTAGGCGGCGAACGCCTTCTGGCGCTGGCCGTGCGCCCCGTTCCGACCCCCGCCCAGCTCGAGTGGCAGCGAGACGAGCTTGCCCTCTTCCTTCACTTCGGCGTCAACACGTTCACGGACCGCGAGTGGGGCGACGGAAAAGAAGATCCGGGCATCTTCGCGCCCTCGGCGCTCGATGCCAGGCAGTGGGCGCGCGCCGCGAGGAGCGCTGGCTTCCGCATGATGATCCTCACGGCCAAGCACCATGACGGATTCTGTCTCTGGCCGTCGGGGGTCACGACGCACACGGTGGCAGCGAGCCCGTTCCGCGGCGGGAACGGAGACGTGGTGCGCGAGTTCGTCGACGCCTGTCGCGCCGAGGGACTCAAGGCTGGGCTGTATTGCTCGCCGTGGGACCGGAACTCGCCCGTCTACGGCGACTCGCCGCGCTACAACGATTTCTTCTGCGATCAGCTGACGGAGCTGCTCACCCGCTACGGGCGGATCGACGAGGTCTGGTTCGACGGCGCGAATGGAGAGGGGCCGAGCGGCCGAAAGCAGGTGTACGACTGGCCTCGCTTCTGGTCACTCGTCAGGCGGCTGCAGCCTAACGCGGTCATGTTCTCCGATGCAGGCCCGGACGTCCGGTGGATCGGCAACGAGCGAGGTTCCGCCGGCGAAACGAACTGGTCGACGATGGACCCGAACGCCGTGCCGTACCCGGGCGCTGATGGGCCGGGGATCATCGCCGCGCTGCAGAACGGCGACCCGAACGGGACGGTGTGGCGCCCGGGCGAAACCGATGTGTCGATTCGTCCGGGATGGTTCTACCACCCGGCGGAAGACTCGAAGGTGAAATCCGGCGCCGATCTGCTTCAGCTCTACCTCACATCGGTCGGACGGAACTCGAAGCTGCTGCTCAACGTACCGCCGACACGCGCAGGGCTCCTCCACGAGACCGACGTCGCTCGACTCCCGGAGATCAAACGCGGCATGGCGAAGCTGATTGAGGGGGAGGGGCAGGGAGGCGATGTCCTGAAGGGTCGCAAGCTGGCGTGGCGCACGGCGGCCGACGGCTCGATAGGGTGCGAGGTCGAATTGCCTGGCGAGCGCCGCGTATCGTTGGTCGACTTGCGCGAGCCGATCGTGCACGGACAAGTGGTGTCGCAATACACGGTGGAGGGCGCGCCGGGGTCTGGCGCCTGGCAGGTGCTGTCGCGTGGGACGACGATCGGATATCGGAAGCTGGATGTGTTTACGCCGGTGTCGGTGCGTCGGCTGCGCATAACGCTTCGGACGATCGCGCCGCTCGCTGCACCGGCGCGTGTGCAGGCCTATTGATCGGCGGACGGGCCGGGGGGCGACACGGCCGCGGACGGGCGACGGGGGACGGGCGACGGGGAGAAAGCGAGAACCGTGGGGAGGCCGCCTATTTGAGATGAGCGTCCGGAGGTTTTTCGCATCTTGGCCGTCGCCCGTCGCCCGTCCCCCGTCGCCGGCTGTTCAGACTGGCGTCAGGTTTGCCCGTATATTGATTCCAATCGACACTTTACGACCCAACCGTAGAGAGCCCCCGTGCGGATTCTGCTCGCCGAAGATGACCGACAGCTAAGAGAATCGATCGCTCGGGGGCTTCGCGAGGCGTCGTATGCAGTGGACGACGCCCCGGACGGTGCGAGAGCCCTCTTCCTCGCCGCGGTCAACGAGTACGACGCGATTGTCCTCGACATCGTCCTGCCCGAAATGGATGGTCTCGAGGTCTGCCGACAGATCCGACGCAAGGGCATCCACGCGCCCATCCTAATGCTCACGGCGCGCGACGCCGTCGACGACAAGATCACCGGCCTCGACGCCGGCGCCGACGACTACGTCACCAAACCCTTCGACTTCGGCGAGCTCCTCGCGCGGCTCCGCGCACTCGTCAGGCGCCGGGGCGATGTCCTTCCGGCCGCGCTCTCGGTCGCCGACCTCGTCGTCGATACCCGGCGCCACTCCGCCCGCCGCGGCAATCGCGAGATCAGCCTCACCACGAAGGAGTACGCGCTGCTCGAGCACCTCGTGCGCAACGCAGGCCGCATCGTCACCCGCGCCGAGATCAACGCACATGTGTGGGACGACAACCACGATCCGTTCTCGAACCTGATCGACGTCTATGTGAGTCGATTGCGACGCAAGATCGACGGTGGCGAGAGAGTCGCGCTCATCTCCACCCGACGCGGCGTCGGGTACATGCTCTCGGCGCCGGCGGCGGGTCCGTCGCCGGTGGTTTCCTCACGCGACGTTCGCGGGTGATCTCGTGATGCTCTGGCCGCAGTCGCTCCGTGCACGACTCACGCTCTGGTACACCCTGGTGCTGGGGCTGCCGCTCGTGGCGTTCGCCGGCGGGTCGTTCCTCGTGCTGGACCGCGCACTGATGCATCGGTCCGACGCATTCCTCGACGAAACGCTCGGCGCGTTCACGACGGAACTGGCGAGCGAACAGCTCGAAGAGCCGACGACGTCCGAGGCGATCACTTCGTCGCTGCACGATGTCCAGTTCCGGGACGTCCGGCTCGCGGTGTATGACCTGTCTGGCGTCCTCGTCATGGCCGGTTCGTTGGACACGACTGCCGGGTACGCGCTGAAGCACCCGGTCGATCTGGCTCGCCTGGGAGCCGAGCTGCACCGGAACGTGAGCGCCTCACACAGCGTCTTCTCGCTCGGGCAGGGCGAACGCGCCTACCGCGTTGCCGCCGAGCCGGTGGAGATATTCGGCAAGCCGTATCTCGTGGCGGCAGCCTACCCGCTGCACCATGACAGCGAAACGATGGAAGCCGTCGCGACGGCATATGTGATCGCCATTCCGCTCCTGCTCCTGATAGCAGCGTTAGGCGGGTACTTCCTCGCCACGCGCAGCCTTTCGCCGGTTGCCGCCATGAGCGCCCGCGCAGCCGAGATCAGCTCCTCGAATCTCAACGAGCGTCTGCCCGTCGGGAGCCGGCGCGACGAGCTCACCGCGCTCGCCGAGGTGGTGAATGGCTTACTCGAGCGACTCGAGCGCGCCTTCGCGCAGCAGCGACGATTCATGGCGGATGCGTCGCATGAGCTGCGTACGCCAGTGGCGGTGCTCCGAACCGAAGCGGATGTCACGCTCTCGCGGCCGACGAGGACGGAAGCCGAATATCGCGAGTCGGTCTCGGTCATGCGCGATTCGGCGCAACGACTCGGCCGAATCGTGGACGACCTGTTTCTTCTCGCGCGAGCGGACGCCGGCCATCTGCCGCTGCGGCGCGAGCCGCTGTACCTCGAGGACGTCGTCGACGAAGCCGCCCGTGCCGTCCAGAGCCTCGCCCGCGAGCGCGACGTTCGCGTCCAGCTCCTTCCGCTCGAAGACTCGCCGTACGATGGCGACGCGGATCTTCTCGGTCGAGTGCTTCTCAATCTGCTGGACAACGCGATCAAGCACTCGCCGCCGGGTGGCACGGTGACGCTTGCGCTCACGCGCACCGCGCACGAGTACCACGTGGCCGTGACCGACGAGGGCGCTGGCATTCCGGCGGAGGCACAATCGCAGATCTTCGAGCGCTTCTTCCGTGCGGATAAGGCGCGCTCGCGGACGAGTGGCGACGCGACGGCCGGCGCCGGTCTCGGGCTCGCCATCGGGCGCTGGATTGCCGAGGCGCACGGGGGAAGGCTGGAGCTCGTGAAGTCCAGCGCCAGCGGGGCGGAGTTCCTGCTCGCCCTGCCGCTCTCGCGTCCGCCTCAGGAGGAGCCGCTTCGCGTCTCGCCTGACGAACGCGGCCGTCTGGTGCCGACCGCCTAACGTCTGCCCGGGCTCTCCGTGCCATTTCGTAGCCGCGTCCTGGCCGTGGCGTGCGTGACGGTCGCTGTCCCCGCGAGTGCGCAGCAGGGGCCGGCCCTCACGCGCCAGGCGGCGATCGCGAGCGCCATCGAACGCGGCGGTCGTCTGAGGCTTGCCGTCGCCGACACTGCGACTGCGTTCGCCCAGTGGCGGGTCGCCAAAACGTTCGAGAACCCGATCCTGAGCGCGCAGTACACCAAGTCGACCCCGCAGTATCACTTCACGGTCGATGTGCCGTTCGACTACCCGTGGCTGCGAGGGACGCGAGTCGCGGCCGCCGAAGCCACGCGCGCCGCCGCGCGCTATCGTTATGCATTCGAGCGCGCGGGGGTGGCACTCGATGCCGATACCACCTACACGCGCGCGATCGCCGCCCAGGAGAAGCTGCGGCTGTCGCGCCGGAACGCCGCCGACTCCGACAGCCTCCGCCGCATCGCCGTCGCCCGACGCGAGGCCGGCGACGCTAGCGATCTCGATGTCGAGCTGGCTACGGTGAGCGCAGGCCAGCAGGCGAACGCCGCCGCGGCCGACTCGCTCACGTGGATCTCTGCGCTGCTCGACCTCCAAACGGTGATCGGCCACGCGGAAACGGAACCGATGGTGGTCCTCACGGACTCGCTCGTCGCCCCGTCGGATTCCATCGTGGCGCGCACGGGTCAACCACTTCCGATCGCCGCGGCGGAAGCCGCGCTGCAGTCCGCATCGCTCGGCGTCCGTCTGCAGCGGCGGAGCCTGTTCGCGTCCACGGCGCTCACCACCGGCATCGAGATGCACGACCCCACTGGCGACGAGCCAGGCGTGCTGCCCGTGATCGGCTTCTCGATCCCATTCCCGCTCTTCAACCGGAACGGCGCGCAGATCGCGGTTGCGGAGGCCGAGCAGTTCCGCGCGCAGGCCGAACGTGACGTTGCAGTGCTGGAGACGCGCGCTGCCATCGCGCGCACGGACCGCGAACGGTCGATCGCGCTGGCCAACGTCGCGCGGGATCAAACGTTGGTTGCGAGTGCGGGCAGAGTCGCCGCACTCTCGCTCACCGCCTATCGTGAAGGAGCGGCGCCGCTGGCCACGGCGATCGAGGCACAGCGCAACTCGCGCGAGATTCTCGCTCAATACATCGACCACCTCGCCGCGGCATGGATCGCCACCGCGGCGCTGCGCGTCCGCACGCTTACCGTCGAATCGTCTCCATGACCGCTCTTTCCTCGCGTCGCATTCTGATCTGTGCACTGGCCGCACTGGGCGCGGCGTGCAGCGGTGGGGAGGGAGGCAACCAAGAGTCACAGCCGACCCCGGTCGTCGCGGTGCAGACTGCGATCGTTCAGGCGCAGCCGTTCACCGAAACGCTCGGCACGATCGGCACGGTCGTCGGACGCCCCGGTCACGTCGCATCGCTCGGCGCGCCGACGGCGACGCGCGTGTCCCGCGTCTACGTGAGTGAGGGGACCAGAGTCAGCGCCGGTCAACCGCTCGTCGAGCTCGATCGCACTGCTATCGACGCATCGGCGCAGGCGGCGGAGTCGGCGTTGACCGCTGCGCAGCAGGCGTACGAGCGCGCCGAGCGACTGAATCGTGAGGGCGTTTCACCGCGCAAGGACGTGGAGCAGGCTGCCTCGGACGTGGCGAAGGCGCGATCGGAGGCGATTGCCGCACGGCGGTCGTTGCAGCTCGCCGTCCTCCACTCGCCGATTGCCGGCGTGGTCACGCGCCTCACGGCGGTGCTCGGCGCCTCGGTCGATGTGAACCAGCCGCTCGTCGAGGTGGTAGACCCCGGCGCGCTCGACATCGTCTTCACGGTGACACCGGCGGAAGCGGCGCGCGTGAAGGCGAACGCGGGGGTCACGTTGTCGGCGGGCCAGAAGGCGGGCGGCGAAGCGTTAGGCACCGGGACGGTCACCCAGATTTCGGCAGCAGTCGATTCCGCGACGCGCGGAGTGCCGGTTCGCGTGCGGGCGCCGGCCGCGCGCCGGCCACTTCGCATCGGCGAGACGATCTTCGGCCAGATCGTCGTCGGCATCCATCCGAATGCGATCGCGGTCCCGGCCGCCGCGCTGGTGCCCGACGGCGAGGGATTCAAGGTCTTCGTTGTCGATGCGGAAAACATCGTGCATGAGCAGCCCGTGACGATCGGTGCGCGCACTGACTCGACCGCCGAGATCACGGAGGGGCTCAAGGGCGGCGAGCGCGTCGTGACCTACGGCGCCTACGGCGTCGAGGACAGCGTGAAGGTGACGACGGCGCCCGCATCGAAGGGGAAAGCGCCGGCGGAGACGGCGTCGCATCCATGATCGGCGGCACGTTCGACGACGCTCGGGACGTACCTACACCGGCCCGCCCACGCTCCAGGCGGGCCCTGTTCACGATCCTCGGGCAGCAGCGCCGCTTCGTCTACCTGGCCGTCGTACTGCTCACCGTGGCCGGGATCTGGTCGGCGCTTCAGTTGCCATCGGCCATCTATCCCGAGCTCGAGTTCTCGCGCGTCACCGTCGTCGTGAACGGCACGTCGCTCGGTGCGCGGCAGGTGCTGTTCAGCATAACGAGGCCGGTCGAGGAAGCGATCAGCATCGTTCCGGGTGTCACGCGTGTGCAGTCTCGCGCGATTCGCGGCGGCAGCGAAACGAACATCACGTTCGCGCCACGCACCGACATGGTGGATGCGCTGCAGCAGGTGCGGGCGCGCGTGAACCAGATCGCGAACGATCTCCCGCAGGGGCTCGACGTCGAGGTCGAACGACAGACCCCGTCGCTGTTTCCGATCATCTCGTACAACCTCGAGGGTGGCGACCCCGCCACGCTGTACGATATCGCGCGTTATCAGATCAAGCCGATCATCTCGCGGGTACCTGGCGTGGGTCGCGTGGATGTGCAGGGCAGCGACGTGCGCGAGATCGAGGTGGTGGCGGATCCGGCGCGCCTCGCGGGGCAGCGGCTGACGTTCGAGGACGTCGCGGATGCCATCCGCCAGGCGACGACGGTGACGGCGGTCGGGCGCATGCCCGAGAACTACAAGCAATATCTGATCGTCTCGGCTGGCGAGGCTCATTCGCTGGATGACGTCGCGAACGTCGTCGTTGGGCACGGCGTCCGTGTTCGCGACATCGCAACGGTGACGTCCGGGACGGAGGATCACGTCCGCATCATTGCCGGTGACGGGAAGCCTGCGGCGCTGCTCAACATCACGCGACAGCCCGGCGGCAATACCGTCGCCATCGCCGACAGCATTGCGGCGATCGCTCGCAACCTCCGCGCGGCACTCCCGCCGGGCGTCCGAATCAAGGCCGTGTACGACCAGGCCGCGCTCGTTCGCGATGCGGTGAAGTCGGTCCGCGACGCGATGATGATCGGCGCGGTACTGGCGGTCATCGTGCTGCTCCTGTTTCTCCGGCATGCCCGCATCACCGCGATCAGCGCCTCGTCCATCCCGTTGACGATGGCGATCACGGTATTCGTGATGTCGCTCGTGGGGCAGACGTTCAACCTGATGACGTTAGGCGCGATGGCCATCTCGATCGGCCTCGTCATCGACGACGCGGTGGTCATCACGGAGAACATCGTACGCCACCTGCATCTGACCCCCGACCGCGACGTGGCGATCCGCGAGGCCGTGCAGGAGATCATCTGGCCGGTGACGACGTCGACGATCACGACCGTGGTGGTGTTTTTGCCGCTCGGTCTGTTGACGGGCGTGGAAGGCCAGTTCTTCCGCGCCCTGTCGATCACGCTGACGATCTCGGTGCTGGTGTCGCTGGTGTTGGCGCTCTCGATCATCCCGCTGTTGAGCGAGCAGTTCCTCACGGCGGCGGATGCGCAGCCAGAACGTGGTAGGGGGATCCTGACCCGCCTCGGCCGCTGGATCGACCGGACGTCCGACCGTTACGAGCGCTCGTTAGGCGCGATCCTCCACCACGCCCGTCCGATGACCATGGTTGCCCTCGTGCTCGTCGGCGCTGGCGTGCTCGCCTACAAATTCGTCGAAACGGGCTTCCTCCCCGAAATGGATGAGGGGGCATTCGTCCTGGACTATACGACGCCCGGCGGCACCGCCCTGGCCGAAACCGACCGGCAGTTGCACATCGTCGAGAAGATTCTCGCGTCGACACCCGAGATCACCGGCACGTCGCGGCGCACTGGTGCGGAGCTCGGTCTCTTCGCCACGGAGCAGAACACCGGTGACATCGTCGCGCGGCTGAAGCCGCAAGGACAGCGGGATCGATCGATCTTCGACGTGATCGATGAGGTCCGCACGAAGATCGAACGGTCGGTGCCGCGGATGCGCATCGAGTTCGTCCAGATCCTGTCCGACATCATCAACGATCTCGCGGGCAACGCGAGCCCCGTCGAGATCCGGCTGTTCGGGCAGGACCTCGCGCAGCTCGAGGGCTACGGGACAAAGCTTGGCGAAAAGCTCGAGCCGGTGGAAGGACTCGAGGACCTGTTCAACGGCGTGAGCGAGCCCAGTGCCGAGCTGTCGATGGAGATCGCGGGCGCGGAGGCGAATCGTGTTGGACTCACGCCCGACCAGGTCAGTGCCGAAGTGAGCGGTGCGCTCCTCGGCGTAACCGCGGGGGAGGTGAGGCTCGATGATCGCTCGGTAAGCGTGCGCGTTCGTGCGCCCGACTCGGTCCGATTCAGTCCGAGGCTGCTTGGTTCGCTGCCCATCTTTTCGCCCACCACGCAATCCACGGTTCCACTCGCGTCACTCGCGACGTTCACGCCCGGCGAGGCGCGTGGCGAGCTCCGTCGCGAGAATCAGCAGCAGCTCATCGTGATGACCGCCGACCTGAGCGATCGGTCGTTAGGCGCCGTGATGGGCGATGTGCGGAAGGTGCTCGCGGACAACCCGCCGCCCGCCGGCGTTCGCGTGGAGCTCGGTGGGCAGTATGCGAGCCAGCGTCAGGCCTTCCGCGCGTTGCTGCTCGTGCTCGGTCTGGCCGCGGCGAGCGTGATCGGCGTCATGGTGCTGCAGTTCCAGTCGTTCGTGGAGCCGCTCGTCATTTTGCTCGCGGCGCCGCTGTCGTTCGTTGGCGCGCTGTTGCTGCTCCTCATCACCGGAACGGCGCTCAACGTGTCGTCGTTCATGGGGCTGATTCTGCTCGTGGGGCTGATCGTGAAGAACGGGATTATCTTGCTCGACTTCACGCGTCACCGCATGCGGGCTGACGGTCTCGCGCTCGAACAGGCCATCCGTGAGGCGGCACGAATTCGCCTCCGGCCGATTCTCATGACCACCCTGTGCACGCTGTTCGGGCTCTTGCCGCTCGCGTTAGGCCTCGGGGCCGGAAGCGAGCTGCAGCGGCCACTCGCGCTGGCGGTCATCGGCGGGCTCGCGCTCTCGACGCCGATCACGCTGTACGTCGTGCCGACGCTCCTGGTGGCGATTCGCGGGCGCGACTACGTCCTGGCGCATTGATTTGATGTTTTGGGGGTCAGAGTTCTAATTCATCATTCCAACGCCGTCGGCGTTGGAATGATGAATTAGGACTCTGAACTCTGACCCCCAACGAACCCAATGAGCGCCGAACGCACCGCGATCGTCACCGGCACGAGCACCGGACTTGGCGAGGCCGTCGCACGCCAGCTGCTCGAGCGTGGCTGGTCCGTGATCGGCATCGCCCGACGCCCAGCGCCGTTCACCCACGAGCGCTATCGACATGTCGCGCACGATCTGGCCGGGATCGTCGAAGCCCCGACGTCGTTGGAATCGCAGTTGGCGTTGCACGACGTGCGGACCTTGAGTCGCATTGGCCTCGTGAACAACGCGGCGTTGCCCGAAGGGCTCATGCCGGTCGCTCGGCTCGACCCGCGTCAGCTCGCCCGCATCTATGCGGTCAATCTGATCGCACCGGTCTGGCTCATGGGCTATGCGCTCCGAAAGACGTTGGATGACACGCCGCTCAGGATCGTGAACGTCTCGTCGGGTGCGGCCACCACTGGATTCGCCGGCCTCGCCGCGTACGGGAGCTCCAAGGCTGCGATGCGACTGGCCGGGATGTCGCTCGCCCGGGAGTGGGATACGCCTTCGCCGACCGCGCGGCCGCGGCAAAACGCTGCCATCCTGAGTTACGAGCCCGGCGTCGTCGACACCGATATGCAGCGATACGCTCGGACCCGTCCAGCCGACGAGTTCCCGTGGGCACAGATGTTCCACGACTTCGCTGCCCGAGGTGTCGCCGTGCCGCCCGAACGGCCGGCGCGCGAGATCGTCGCGTTCCTCGAGTCCGACAACGAGCCGCCGTTCGGGGAGCGCCGACTTCGGCCATGAATCACAAGGAATGACCTCAGCGGCATTACGCGACCTGCTCGGCGAGCTCACTGCCGACCTCGAGTAGGGACGACGTGCGAATCCGGTGACGCGCCCCAAGCAGCACCAGCAGATTCAGGGCGCTCGGCGTATCACTACGGTGATCGCAACCGACGGAGTTGGAATGAAGACAAGTGTACCTCGCGCGCGATCGGCGCTCTCGCTGCTCGCCGCGACCGTCGTCGCCGCTGCGTGCGGCGGAGCATCGCGCGCCGCGACCAGCACAGGCCTCGGGTCCGCGGTCACTCGAGCCCCGCGCTCACCGGCCGAGGTCGTGGCCGCCGACAACGGCATAGCGCCGTTCACGAAAGCCGACGTGGACTTCGTTTCGGGCATGATCGGACACCACGCGCAGGCGGTGCTCATGGCCGGGTGGGCACAGTCCCACGGCGCGAGTGCGTCGGTTCAGGCGTTGTGCGAACGCATCGTCGTGGCCCAGCGAGACGAAATCAGGTTCATGCAGCGCTGGCTGCGAGAGCGGAAGCTTCCCGTGCCCGACGGCGACACGTCGCACATGATGATGCCCGGCATGGACATGAAGCTCATGCCCGGCATGCTCACGCCGGAGCAGCTCACGGAGCTCGACAAGGCGCGGGGAGCTGACTGGGACCGCCTGTTCCTCACGGACATGATCCAGCACCACAACGGCGCAATCGAGATGGTCGAAACGCTGTTCGCGTCGCAGGGCGCCGTCCAGGACGAGGACATCTTCAAGTTCGCGTCGGACGTGCACGTCGATCAGATCACGGAAGTGAATCGCATGACACAGATGCTTCAATCGATGGGCGGTCGCTGAGCGTTAGTCGTTAGTCGCGAGCCGGAAGTCGTTAGCTACCGACTCGCCTTTTTCCCGATTCCCGATTCCCCGATTCCCCCCGTGAGACATCTCTCTGTTCTCTCACTAGCCGTCGCCGCAACCGCGGCAGCCTGCGCCCCCGCCAAGTCGTCGTCTTCCTCGGCGCCGTCGCCGAACATGACCGTCAGCACCACGAAGCCGAACCCCGACCCGCGCGTCGGTCTCAAGGCCGGCTGGTTCGACGCCGGCACTGCCGCGTGGAATCTCCGGCTCGTGTCCACGACGAAGCCGTCGAAGGACTTCCTCAACCTGTCGACGCCCGGCGATCGCCGCCTGATCAACTCCGACCTCGCGTTCATCGGCACCGACGTCATGCAGGGTAACTACAGCGGGTATCAGCTGTGGGACGTCTCCAACCCCGCGAAGCCCACGCTCAAGGAAGCGTACGTCTGCCCGGGATCGCAGAGCGACGTGTCCGTGTATCGCGACGCGAAGGTGAATCTCGCGTTCGTCTCCGGCGAGGCGACGACGGGCCGACTCGACTGCGGACTCCAGGGTGTGCCCGACTCCGTCAGCCAGGATCGCCTGCGCGGTATCCGCATCTTCGACATCACCGACCTCGCGAAGCCGAAGTACATCGCGAACGTGCAGACCTGCCGCGGTTCGCACACGCACACCGTCGTCGTGTCGCCTAACGATAAGGAGAACGTCTACGTGTACGTCTCGGGATCCGCGCCCGTGCGCTCGCCGCGCGAGCTGGAGGGCTGCACCGGCGGTCCCCTGGCCGACGACCCGAACACGGCGCTCTTCCGCATCGAGGTCATTCAGGTTCCCCTCGCGGATCCCACGAAGGCGCACATCGTGAGCTCGCCGCGCATCTTCCAGGACCTCACGGCCCCACCGCGTCACGCCGAGCCGTTCGACAGCGCGGCAGCTGCGCGCCGTGACAGCATCGCGAAGGCGCGGCGCGCGGCCGGCCAGCCGGATGTGCCGCGGCCCGCCGCCAACCGCGGCGCGCCCACGCAGTGCCACGACATCACGGTCTATCCGGCGATCGGTCTCGCGGGCGGAGCCTGCGGCGGCTACGGCCTCCTGCTCGACATCAGCAACCCGGGCAACCCGGTGCGCATCGGTGCCGTGGCCGACTCCAACTTCTCCTTCTGGCACTCCGCCACGTTCAACAACGACGGCACGAAGGTGCTGTTCTCCGACGAGTGGGGTGGCGGCACCCAGCCACGTTGCCGGTCGACGGACAAGCCGGAGTGGGGCGCCGACGCGATCTTCACGCTCGACCAGAACAAGCAGATGACGTTCAAGAGCTACTACAAGCTCCCGGCCGCCCAGACGTCGGAGGAGAACTGCGTCGCGCACAACGGGTCGCTGATTCCGATCCCGGGTCGCGACGTGCTGGTGCAGGGCTGGTACCAGGGCGGGATCTCGGTCTTCGACTGGACCGACGCGTCGAACCCGAAGGAGATCGCGTTCTTCGATCGCGGCCCGATGGACGCGACCAAGCTCGTGGACGCGGGCTCGTGGTCGGCATACTGGTACAACGGCTACATCTTCAGCTCCGAGATCTCGCGCGGGCTGGACGTCTTCGAGCTCGTGCCGAGTGGGCTCGTGTCGAAGAACGAGATCGACGCGGCGAAGACGGTGCACTTCGACTACTTCAACACGCAGGGTCAGCCGAAGTTCGTGTGGCCGCCCTCGTTCGCGCTCGCGCGCGCGTATCTCGACCAGCTCGAGCGGAACAACGGTCTCGCAGCCGACAAGATCGCATCGACGAGAAATGAGCTGGCCGCGGCGGAGAAGCTGTCGGGACAGGCGAGAAAGGACGCGCTCACGAAGCTCTCGCAGCAGTTGCACACCGAGGCGCGGTCGGCTGGCGATCAGCCGAAGGCGCACAAGCTGGCGTTCGCGGTGGGGGATCTGGCGAAGTAATCGGGTGGGATGGTACGTTAGGCGGACGCGAGCAGGGTGATCCCTGCTCGCGTTTGCCATCCGATGCACGATCACGATCGGAAACAGACCATGCTCGCTGACACGCTGAAGTCGATCGCAGGACAACGCCTCGTTGATACCGACGGCGAGGTCACCCACCTCGAGCTTCTCCCGCCGGCCACCGATCAGCAGATCCACGATCTCGAGGCGAAGCTGCCAGGGCCACTGCCTGACGAGATCCGCGCCGCGCTGGCGGTCACGACCGGGTTCGCGAACGGCCCCCTCGAGTCCTTCGCTCTCCTCGACCTCGAAGGCTTCGGTCTGGACGAAGCGTTCCCGCATCCGTACTCCATCGCGCACGATGGCTTCGGGAATTACTGGATTCTCGACGTCCTGCCCGGCGCAACCGACTGGGGTCCGGTGTTCTACGCCTGCCACGATCCGGCGGTCATCGCGTACCAGGCGTCGTCGATCGAGCAGTTCGTGAAGGATATCGTGGCCGTACCGCCCGACGACGCGCGCAGTCCCGTCAACCACGTCCACGAGACCGTGGTGCATGCGTTGTGGAGCAACCACTCCGCGCTCGTCGACCAGCGCATTGCCGCTGCCTCTCCGGACGTGACGCTCCGTGAGTTTGCCGAGTACCTGCCACCCGACGCTGTCATCGCCGACCTGCGCGATCCGCGTCCGGGAAGCGGCTTCGCCTGGGGCATGTACGGCCCGAGAACGAATATCCAACGCTTTGGAACGCATCGATTGTGGGCGCTCACCCGGCCGCCAGCCAAACCGGGGTTCTTCGCCCGGTTGTTCGGCCGGTGATGGCGCTCACAGGGGAGTCAGTGCACTGGCGTTAAGTCACCGTTCAGGTTGGCGGGTCTAGGCTCCACAGTTCCGAGTGAAAGCTTGACCTCACCTGTCGCGAGACTGGACTATGAATCGACTGCTGTCACTACTAGCGGCGTGCATCGTGGCCTCGGCTCTCGATGTGTCGGTCGCGCCGGCCCAGACCTTCAAGGTTACGAGATTCGAGATCGGCGGCGACGGCGGCACCGACTACGTGAACGCCGAACCGGGTACCGGCCGT
This sequence comes from Gemmatimonadaceae bacterium, assembly GCA_036509075.1. Taxonomy (GTDB): domain Bacteria; phylum Gemmatimonadota; class Gemmatimonadetes; order Gemmatimonadales; family Gemmatimonadaceae; genus JAJKIV01. The sequence goes on along the minus strand of DATCGG010000362.1, from coordinate 1,484 downwards.
GTGTTCGTCTCGCGCGGCACCCACGTCATGGTGGTGGACGGGGCGAGCGGCAAAGTGTTAGGCGACATTCCCGACACGCCGCGCGTGCACGGCATTGGACTCGTCGCGAAGCACAACCGTGGTTTCACCACGAACGGCGGCGACTCCACCGTCACGATGTTCGATCTCAAGACGCTCGCGGTGATCAAGAAGATCCCGGTCAAAACCGGTGGCCTCGACGGCATCATGTACGACGACCACACGGATCGGATCATCCTCACGAATCACAGCCGGCCCATAGGCACCGTGGTAGCGCTCGACGCGAACACGGGAGACATCGTCGGGCAGGCGGAGCTCGAGGACAACTCACCCGAGGGCGCCGCCAGCAACGGAAAGGGAACGCTGTACGTCAACAACGAAGGCAAGAGCACGATCCAGGTGGTCGACGCGAAGTCCATGAAGGTGCAGTCGTCCTGGCCGCTCGCGCCGTGTGAAGGGCCGACCGGCATCGCGTATGACCGCGCGAACGACCGGATCTTCTCCGGATGCGGGAAGACGTCCGTCGTGCTCGACCCGAAGACGGGCAAGGTCGTCGCTACCATCGCGAACGGCGACGGCGTCGACGCACTCGGCTGGGATCCCAAGGAAAAGCTCATCTACATCCCGGCGGGCCGGGATGGAAACGTGACTGTGGCGCACCAGGATTCGCCCGACAAGTACAGCGTCGTCGCCACGGTGCAGACGATGCCGCGAGCGAAGACGATCACGGTCGACCCGGTCACGCATAACGCGTATCTCTTCCAGCCCGAGTACGGCCCCGCCCCCGCCGGCGCGCCGCCGGGCCCGAATGGCCGCCCGCCCGTCGGTCCCGTCGTGGCGGCGTGGTTCATGGTGATCACGCATTGAGGCGGATTTCTTAGGCATCATTTCGGCGGCGAGCTTCTTTCTTGAACTGCAATTTGGGCGGATGAAGCGGAAGAGGCCGGATACTGCTCGGCAATGACGCATCATCACACCACGAGCCGGGATTTTTTGGGAACCTACCTCGGGACGCATGAGTCTCCCGACGCAGTTCACCCAAAGAATCCGGCTCGTTGCGCGATGATCCCTGACCGTTAGGGTTTTTATCAGGCAGTTTCAGCCTCATCCCCCTAATCGCAGTTCTCAAAGAAAGCTTGGCCCTGAAGTGATGCCCGGGGTTCTGGTCCGCAACAAGCACGTTGCCCAGATTTCGGGATCAATCCGCGCTCATCTCAAATCATGAAGAGACTCACTTTCCTTCTCGGCATCGCCAGCATCGCGGCGTGCAACGCCGCCCAGGGTACCGCCAACCCGGACATCGCGCGCTGGGACCAACAGGCCACGAACGTCACCATAACGCGAGACGACTGGGGCATCGCTCACGTCCACGGGAAGACCGACGCCGACGCCGTGTTCGGGCTCGTGTACGCGCAGGCCGAGGATGACTTCAACCGCGTCGAGACGAACTACATCAACTCTATGGG
>DATCGG010000361.1:0-28365 GCA_036509075.1 Gemmatimonadaceae bacterium | reverse complement strand
CATGGAAGGCACGTCGTTGGGCATCGCGATCGCGTTCACCGCCGGGTTGCTGAGCTTTCTGTCACCCTGCGTTCTCCCGCTCATTCCGAGCTATGTGACGTTCATCACAGGACTGAGCCTCGAGGACGTTCAGAAGGCGCGGCGCGCCGCGCTCATTCACTCGCTGCTCTTCGTTCTTGGCTTCACGCTGATCTTCCTCGCGTTGGGCGCCACGGCGACCGCGCTCGGCCAGCTCCTGCTGTATCAACGCGTCTGGATCAGCCGTATTGGCGGCGTCCTGGTCATCGTCTTCGGATTGTACATGCTCGGCGCCTTCAACGTTTCGCTGTTCTCGCAGGAGCGGCGCGTTCATATCGCCAACAAGCCCGTAGGCTACCTCGGGACCCTGCTCGTCGGGATTGCGTTCGGCGCGGGCTGGACTCCCTGCATCGGTCCCATCCTCGGGTCGATCCTGACGTACGCTGCCAGCTCCGCCGACCTGGCGCGTGGGCTCTGGCTGCTGTTGGCGTATTCGTTAGGCCTGGCCGTGCCGTTCCTGCTGTCGGCCGTGGCGGTGGAACGGTTCCTCGACTTCTTCGGGCGCATGAAGCGGCAGATGAACTGGATCACGAGGACGTCGGGCGTACTCATGATCGTCGTGGGTATCCTGATGGTGACGAACTACTTCACGGTCCTGGCGTCCGCGCTGAACGGCATGACGCCCGAAGCGATTCGTAGCCGACTCTGACCCCATCTAGACCGTCCATTCGCGGACGCACCTGAGAAGCTCGGCAATCGGAACGGGCTTTACCAGAACCGCCCGACAGCCGGCGGCGGTACACCGCGCCGCGATCTCCGGCTCCGCGCGGCCCGTCAACGCCGCGGTTACGCGAGGCTCCGCCGCGCGCGCGCGCATCGTGGCCAGCACGGTCAGCCCATCGCCGTCCGGCAGCGTCAGGTCGAGCAGCATCACGTCGACCGCGCGCGCCTCCGCTGCTGCTACCGCATCGCGTATCGTGTTGGCGACGGACACGTCGTTGCCCGTCTCCTCGAACAGGACGCGCAGTGCGCCGGTAACGTCGGCGCTATCATCGACGATCAGGATATGCGGTTTCGCGCGCACCGATCAGCGCGGGTCGCCGACCGGAAGCGCGAAGAAGAACCGGCTGCCCTCGCCGAGCTGGCTGTCGAGCCATATGCGGCCGCCGTTGAGCTCGACGAGGCGCCGCGCGATCGTTAGGCCCAGGCCCGTGCCATGGTGCCGCCGCGACGGCGACGGATCCACCTGCGCAAACTCGCGGAACACGAGGTCGTGGTGCTCAGGCGCGATGCCGATGCCCGTATCCCCGACCTCCACCTGAACGTGCGTCGTTCCGCGCTCGTTCGTGGCGGTGACCGCGACCCAGACGCGGCCGCCCGATGGCGTGAACGCGATCGCGTTGCCCAGCAGGTTGCTGACCACGTGTGTCACTTGTTCGCGATCGGCGACGAGTGAAGGCACGCCTGGCGTGACGTCGACGCTCACCGACAAGCCCTTCTTCACCATCAGCGGCTCGTTGAGCGCCGCTACCTGCGCCACGACCGCTGCGATGTGAAACTCGCTTGGCGAGACCGTGAGCTGGTTCGCCGCGCCGCGCGCGTAGGTGAGGATTTCGCCCACGGCCTCCAGGAGCTGGCGGCCGCCCCCGATGATGCTCGCGACGCTGTCGCGCTGCTTCTCGGAGAGTGGGCCGAGGATGCCATCCCGGAGGATCTCGGCGTGCGTGATGATGGCGGTGAGCGGCGTTCGCAGGTCGTGCGAGATGTTCGCCAGGAACTGCGTCTTCAGGGCGTCGCGTGACTGTAGCTCGGCGTTGATCTGCGCTGCCTCGTTGAGCGCTTCTTCGAGCTGCAGGACCCGGTGCTCGGCCGTCGTCGTCGAATCCACTGGATGCATTGGCGAATTGTAGCTCAACGAATCAGCTCGCTGCCACCCCTGTGGCCTGAGCTTCGGGGACCTCGTCTTCGATAGCGTCCTCGAGCTGCTGACGGCGGAGCAGCGTCCAGTAGCGACCGCCTGCGGCAAGCAGCTCGGCGTGGCGTCCCTGTTCCACGATCCGGCCCTCGTCGAGCACGATGATCCAGCTCGCATCACGGACGGCGCTCACGCGGTGGGACGCAATGATCGCCGTGCGTCCCTTCAATGCCTCACGCAGGCCGCGAAGGATGTCCGCTTCCGTGTGCGTATCCACCGCCGACAGCGCGTCGTCGAGCACGACGATCGACGGCCGTCGTGCGAGGGCGCGCGCGAGCGCGGCACGCTGTTTCTGGCCGCCCGAGAGATTGATGCCGCGTTCGCCGAGCATCGTATCGTAGCCGCCCGGGAATTCTGCGATCGTCGAATCGAGTTGCGCGACACCAGCCGCCCACTGCGCGCGCGACGCATCCTCGGTGCCATACGTCAGGTTCTCGCGGATGGTCTCACTGAACAGGAGGCTCTCCTGCGGAACGAAGCCGATCTCCCGGCGAAGCTCCTCGAGCGTGAGCGCCGTGACCGGCACGCCGTCGATGAGAACCTGGCCTTCCTGCGGATCGTAGACGCGGGCGAGCAACTCGAGCAGCGCACTCTTGCCACTGCCAGTCGCACCGACGACGGCCAGCGTCGCACCCGCACTCACGCGGAACGAGATGTCGCGCAGCACCCAGCGCGGATAGGCGTCGGCGGGCGGTGGGTAGTGAAATCCGACGCCACGGAACTCGACCGACCGTCCAGTAGTCGCGGGTGGAAGCGATGCGGCGGCCGGCGGGTTGCTGACCGCGGGCGACGCGTCGAGGATCTCGAGGAGTCGCGCGCCTGACGCCGCGCCACGCTGAAACAGATTCACCACCCAGCCTAACGCGATGAGCGGCCACGTCAGCATACCGAGATACAGGCCGAACGCCACGAACGCGCCGACGGAGATCTCGCCGCGCACCGCGAGCGTTCCGCCGACGCTGAGCACCGTGACGGCGCCGAGACCGGCGAGCAGGCCGAACGCGGGGTTCATGAGCCCATACAGCCGAACGAGCTGCATGTTCTTCGTGAGGTATTCGTCGTTCAAGCCTGCGAAGCGCTCGAGCTCCGGCTGCTCCTGACGATACGCGCGAACCACGCGGGCGCCGGCGAGGTTTTCCTGCGCCCGCGTGGTCATCGTGCTGAAGTGCTCCTGCACCGCCTCGAAGCGTTGGTGGATCGCGCGGCCGAGCCAGACCGTGAGGATCGGCAACAGCACCATGGGTGTGAGCGCGAGCAGCGTCAGGCGGCCGTCGATGCGCAGCATGAAGTACAGCGCGAAAACCCCGCCTGCGATAGTGTTAGTGAGATACATGATGGCTGGACCGACGGCCTGGCGCACAGCGCTCAGGTCGTTCGTGAGGCGAGCCATGATGTCACCGGTTCGCGTTCGCCCGAAGTAGCCTGCGTCGAGTCGCAGGAGATGCGCGAAGAGGTCGTTGCGGAGGTCGTATTCTATTCGTCGACTGAGACCGTTGATGAGCTCACGCATTCCATAGCGGAAAACCCCGGCCACGAGAGCGAGACCGACCATTGCCCCGGAGAGCGTCCAAATGCGTCGCGATTCCACACCCGCGCGGATCCCGTCGAGCGCGGCGCGGAGCAGCCACGGCGTGACGCTGGCCAAGGCTGACGAGATCACCACAAAGGCAAGCCCGAGAATGACTTGCCAGCGGTACGGAGCGTAGTACGGTAGGAGTCGTCGAAGCGCCCTCATGGTTGGCATATCGCTTGCCCGTCTATCCCTGGCTGAAGGCACCTTTTTCAGCGCGTTTGGTACGAACTACAGCATCAGAAGAGGAGGTCAAACGATGTCGAAATATATGAGCCGCATCACGCCGTTGGCGCTGACGTTCGCGCTAGGGGTCGCGGCGTGCAGCAAGGGCGATAACAAGGCAGACACTTCGCTCGCTCAGGACACGGCGCTCAGTCGCGATCTCCAGCTCGCGACGGGCGACAGCGCCGCACAGCCGCAGCTGAAGGACGTTCCGGCGACGCCGGCGCCAACTCCAGCACCGACGACGTCGAAGCCGCGCGCGTCGCGCCCTGCTCCGAAGCCGGCCACGCCCAAGCCAGAGCCGGCTGCCCCGCCGCGCACTCCGTCGGGCAATACGGTCACAGCTGGTGAGAAGAGCTCGGGCGGCAACGTTGGCTCGATCGCGTCAGGCACGACACTCACGCTCGCGTCGGGCTCCAAGGTCTGCACGAACACGAACAAGGTCGGTGATCGCTTCTCGGCCACGTTGAATGAGGCGGTGACCGGCTCCAACGGCGCGGTGATCCCTGCCGGCGCCACGGCCGTGATCGAGGTGACGAAGCTCAAGAGAAGTGAGAACGCGAACGACAACATCGAGATGGGTTTTGCGGTCCGCACGATCTCGTTCGGTGGCGCGACCTACAACGTGGACGGCGATGTGACGTCCGCGGCGGTTGACCGGGTTCGCAACTCGACCAAGGGCAACGACGCGAAGAAGGTGGCCGGCGGTGCGGTGCTCGGCGCCGTGATAGGTCAGGTGATCGGCAAGGACACGAAAGGCACGGTGATCGGCGCGGCGGCGGGTGCTGCGGCCGGTACGGCTGCCGCGGCAACGACCGCGAACTACGAGGGCTGCGTTAACGACGGCGGGCGCATTGTTATCACGCTCACGTCGCCGCTGACGATCAAGGCCGCGTAGCGGCAATCGGGAATAGGGAATCGGGAATCGTAGGACCCTCGGGAGGCCTCTCGACGCGAGATGAGCCTCCCGAGGGTTTCTATTCCCTAATTCCCGATTCCCTATTCCTCTGTTTCAGTGGCCTACGGCTCGACTCGGCCCGCGGTCACGAGGTTCCGTGACGGCGACCCAGCCCCCGTTGGCACGCATGATCGCGTTGACGTTCGCCGATCCGCGCAGCGGGTCCACGTTCCAGCCCATCGCTTTGAGCGAGTCGACGACCTCCGGCGTTAGGCCGTGCTCCTCGAAGCGGAGCGTGTCCGGCAACGCCTGGTGATGGAGCCGGGGCGCGCGCATCGCATCCGCCAGCGACATGTGATTCTGAATGACGTTGAGAATCACCTGCGAGGTCGCGGTGATGATGCGCGGACCGCCTGCCGCGCCAACGACGAGCAGCAGCTTGCCCTGGTGGTCGAGCACGATGGTCGGCGACATGGCGCTCAACATCCGCTTGCCCGGCGCGATCGCGTTCTGTTCGCCCTGCACGAGCCCGAACATGTTCGGCTTCCCCGGCTGCGCCGCGAAGTCATCCATCTCGTCGTTCATGAAGAAGCCGGGACCCGTTAGGTATACCCCCGACCCATAACCGTTGTTGATCGTGGTCGTGGTCGCGACGGCGTTGCCCGCGCCGTCCACGACCGAGTAGTGGGTCGTGTGGTTGCCATCGGCGATCGTCCGCTCGAGCACCGGCGTGGGGCTCGCGCGATCGGGGGCGATCGTCTTCCGGAGCTCCCGCGCGTACGTCTTGCTCGTGAGCTTGTCGAGCGGCACGTGTACGAACGCCGGGTCGCCCAGCTTGGAGTTGCGATCGATGAATGCGCGTTGATACGCGGACGCGAGCGCATGCGTGTAGGCCACGCTGCCAAATGGCGGGAGCGAATCGAACGTCTCGAGAACGTTGAGCGCCTCGGTGATGGTGACACCGCCTGACGAGGACGGTGGCATGGTCAAGAGCTTGTAGCCGTGGTAGGTCGATGCGATGGGCTGCCGCCATTCCGGCTTGTAGCGAGCCAGGTCTTCTTTCGTGATGATCCCGCCGCCGCGCTTCATTCCGGTGACCAGCGAGTCCGCCACTTCGCCACTGTAGAACGCGTCCGCACCGCGATCCGCGATCAGCCTGAGTGTGCGTGCGAGAGCGGGCTGGTGAAACCGCGTCCCGGGCTGGAGCGGCTCGCCGTTCGGATAGAAGAGCTTCTTTCCATCGAACCGCTCGATGTAATCCCGGTTGTGGTCCAGCGATGTGAACAGCGCGCTGTCGACGATGAAGCCTTCAGCCGCCAAACGAATGGCCGGCTGCAGCACCTCGCGCAACGACTTCGTCCCGTACTTCGCCAGCGCGGCGCTCATGCCTGCGACAGCGCCCGGTACGCCAGACGCCCGATAGCCGACGACGCTCTCATCCGTCAGCTTGCCGTCGGGCCCGAGGTACATGTCGCGACTCGCCGCGAGCGGCGCGATCTCGCGGTAGTCCACTGCCGCGGTTCGACCATCTGCCATGCGGATCACCATGTACCCGCCGCCGCCAAGATTGCCTGCGAAGGGGAACGTCACGGCGAGCGCGAACCCCGTTGCGACGGCCGCGTCCACTGCGTTGCCACCAGCACGCATGATCTCATCGCCGGCCGCACTCGCGAGCACACTGTTGCTCGCGACGACAGCCGTCGGCGCGAACGTGCCGGATTCGCCAGCCTTGAAGCGCCAATCGGGTGGGAAGTGCGCCGGGACGGCCTGCGCGGCGCACCCACCGCCGATCGTGTTGACGGCAACACCCTCTCCGGCGACAGGCATCATCGCCATGAAGCATTGATCCGCCAGCGTGGACGACGTGTTCGCGTGATGACACGCGACCGCTGGGCTAATCGCGAGCACGACCGCGGCCGTCCCGAATCGTCTCACCATCATTGTCTGCATTACACTTACTCCAGTCGTTCCAAGACACCCGGCGATCGGTTGCCGGCGTTCGCTCGTTCCCGGTAAGTTAGCCCCGCGTTTCCTCGCCCAGGCAGGTGACCTGGTGGCACGCGCCTCCCGAGGTGTCACCTTCAGCTCAGAGCATTCAGCCATCTCGTGACTCGTCAGGCGCCTCCCCCCGACCCGCGTATCACCGAACGCCGCAACCCGCGCACCGCGAACATCGATCTCGCCACATCGCTCGAGATCGTCGATCTCATGAACGCGGAAGACCGGACAGTAGCTGACGCCGTCGCCAGCCAGCGCGGCGAGATCGCGCACCTCGTGTCGTTCACCGAGGATGCGTTTCGGAAAGGGGGGCGGCTCTTCTACGTCGGAGCCGGTACCTCGGGACGCCTCGGCATCCTCGACGCCAGCGAGTGCCCACCGACATTTGGTAGTGATCCGGAGATGGTCCAGGGCATCATAGCCGGCGGGTTCCCGGCCATCCTGCGCGCACAGGAAGGCGCGGAGGACTCTCCTGCCGGCGGCGCCGCGATTATGGACGAGCATGATGTCGGCGAGCGCGACGTCGTCGTCGGCATCGCCGCGTCCGGAACCACACCGTTCGTCCACGGCGCGATCGAGCGGGCACGACAGCGAAACGCGCGCACCGCGATCATCGCCTGCACGCCGGTGTCGGACAAGCTACTCGCGCACGTTGACGTCGCCGTGATCGCGATCGTCGGGCCGGAGGTCGTCACGGGATCCACACGGCTCAAGGCGGGGACCGCGACGAAGATGGTGCTCAACATGATCACTACCGGCGCGATGATCCGCATCGGCAAGACGTACGGCAACCTGATGGTCGACCTCAAGGCGACGAACGCGAAGCTCCGCGACCGCAGCGAGCGCATCGTCGTCGAGGTATGCAACGTGTCCCGCGACGAGGCGCGGTCGCTCCTCGAGGCGGCGGGCAAGCGCGTCAAAACCGCGATCGTGATGCAGAAGCTCGGCGTTGACCGCGACGCTGCGGAACACGCGCTCGAGGCGGCAGGCGGCGTGATTCGTCGCGTCGTGACCGACGCGCCTCCACCGGTGCAGTCGTGACAGCGGTGACCTCCGACGAGCGGATCGTCGTCGGCCTCATGTCCGGCACGTCGCTGGACGGCATCTCGGCGGCCGTCGTGCGGTTCGGTCGCGGACCCGACCGCCGCATCGCCTACGAATTGTTAGGCATGAGCGTCCGGGCCTACGACGCGTCGCAGCGGGATCGGCTGTCGCAAGCGCTCATTGGGGCGACGCCCCGCGAGTATTGCCGGTTGTCGTTCGATCTCGGCGGCTGGCTCGCAGAAGCAGCGATCGCCGCCATGGCGGAGGCAGGCGTCGGGCGCTCGTCGGTAGCGGCAATCGCAAGCCACGGGCAAACCGTCTGGCACGAGCCCGGCCACTCGACGTGGCAGTTCGGACAGCCGGCCGTGATCGCAGAGCGCACCGGGATCGATGTCGTGAGCGATTTCCGCGTACGCGATGTCGCCGCGGCGGGGCAGGGTGCGCCACTCGTTCCGGTCGCCGATGCCCTCCTGTTTGCTCACGGCACGGAGTGGCGCGCGCTGCAGAACCTCGGCGGAATAGGCAACGTGACAATCGTGCCGCCCGGCGGTGTGCCCTCGTCGACCCGCGCGTTCGACACGGGGCCCGGCGTCGTCGTGATCGACGGCGTCACGCGCATGGTTGCGCCCGGGCTGACGTACGATGTCGACGGACGGCTGGCACGGAGCGGTGCGGCAATCGATGCGGTCGTACGGGCGATGCTCGGGGACCCGTATTTCGCGAGCCCACCACCCAAGTCGACTGGCCGCGAGCTGTTCGACCCCGCGTTCATCGCCCGATTCGTCGAGCGATGTCGCGAGGCGAACCCTAACGCGACCGGTGGTGACCTCGTGGCCACGGCCGTGGCGCTCACGGCCGCCAGCATTGCCGATGCGATGCGTCGGTTCGTGCCGGAGCCGGTGCGCGAGCTCATCGCGTCGGGCGGTGGCGCGGAAAATCCGGCACTCGTCGACGCCATTGCGCTCGCACTTCCGTCGTTCACCGTTCGCCGGTTCAGCGACGTGTTCTTCGATGGCGAGGCAAAGGAAGCAGTGGCGTTCGCGCTGCTCGGGTACCTGCACCTCGTCAGGCAGCCCGGCAACCTCCCCAGCGTCACGGGCGCGCGCGGGCCACGCATCCTCGGGCAGCTCACGCCGGCCTGATCGACGTTAGGCGACCACGCCGATGCGCGAGCTCGCGCAGCTGCTGCTGCCGGCCGTCCGCTGGGATCCGGCCGCCGGTTTCGCCTCGGCGCTGCCTGCCGTGATGCGGGGAATCGCCGCCGGTGTCGGTGGCTTCGTCATCGAAGGCGGAGCTCGCGATGCCGTGGCCGAGCTCACCGGCACGATCCGCCGCAACGCCGGTGACGCGCCGATCATCGCCATCGCGCCGGCGGACCTGATCTCGTCCGCCTGGCGCGCGCGGCCGCTGTCCGTGCCCCCTGCCGCGGCGATCGCTTCCTTCCGCGACGCGCTCGTCGTGCGTCGCGTCGCCCGGGCGGTCGCACGCGAGGCGCGGCTTGCGGGCTGCAACGCGATCCTCGCGCCGTCGTGCGATGTGCCGAGGACGCCGCGCACCGATGCATTCGGGCATACTGCGGCGGACGTCGCCGCTGCGAGCGCGGAATGGATTGACGCGGCGCAGGCGGAAGGCGTGCTCTGTTTCGCGAGCGCGTTCCCCGGAGGAGGCGCGGTCACCGACGTGTTGACGGGGATCCCGACCGTTCGTGAGAGCGAAAATGCGCTGTACACCACCGACCTCGTACCGTTTCGGGCGGCGATCGACGCAGGCGCTGCCGGCATCGTGGTCGGCGAGGCGAGCTACGCGGCCCTCGACGCGTCCGGAACACCAGCTTCGCTGTCTCGTCCGATTCTCGGTCGGCTACTCCGAGCACAGCTGGGGTACGAGGGTCTTGCCGTCGCGGACGCATCGTTGCTCGCGAGACGCTGGGGGCATCGCGTTCACGCCGCTGATCTCGTGGCCGCGGGCGTCGACATTGTGGTTCGCCCGGTAAACCTCGACGTCGAGCTTCGCACGCTTATCGACGCCCTCGAGTCAGGTACAGTGGACGGCGAGCGCGTACACGAGGCCGCGCAGCGACGCCGCGTGCGGGCCGAGATGGCCGGCGCGCCGGGGCCGATGGTCGACGCTGAACTGGGCGACGACGCGTGGCTGGATGAGATGGCGGAGCGAACGATTGCTGTCGTCCGCGGCCGAAGCGTGCGCGTTGCGCAACCAATGGAGGTTGCCGTGGTCTCGAGCCGCGCGGACCAGGCGGCCGCGGCGGCGGCCAGCTTGACCAGCGGGATCGCAGACGCCGGCGAGGACCCATCCGGCGTTAGGCGCGTCACCTCGCCGACGGCGGATGTGCGGGCGCCGCTCATCGTGATCGTCCATCCGCCGACGGGCATCTCCACCAGCGAACAGCAGGTGGCCACGTTGTGCGACGAGGCCCGGCGGTTGGGGCGCGACTCGGTCGTAGTATGGTGCGGGCACCCGGCCACGAGCCCCGCCGCGCCGGGGGCGAGCCTTACCATCGCATGTTGGAGTCCGAGCACGCCGATGCTTCGAGCGACCGGCCGCTGGCTCCTGCGGCGCGTTTGACGACGTCTACAGCTTCGTCAGAACCTGCCAGAGAAAAAACACCGTCAGCACGATTCCCACCGCAGCGACAACGCGCACGTAGAGCCTCCCGCGTCGCTGCCGATCGATCGGTGGCGGCGTCCGTTCGAACAGGTCCGGTGGAAGGGGCGCGAGCGGTTCCCCAATCGCTTCGACACGAAGGACCGGAGGCGTGGAGGTCGGCGTCACGAGCTCTGGCGAGTCGAACACGCGATGGCCGATCTCGTCCACCGGCGCCGCGGATTCGAGCCCCGTTCCGTCGAATCGCGCGATCACGACCGTGATGTTGTCCGGCCCGCCGGACGCATTCGCGAGATCAACGAGGCGCTCGGCGGCGAGCTCGGGATTCGCTTCTTCAGTGACCGCCTGTGCGATCTGTTCGGGCTTCACGAGCCCGGACAACCCGTCGCTGCAGAGAACCAGCACGTCGTCGCGCCGCACGCGTTGGTGCGTCAAGTCGATCTTCACGTGCGGTTCGGGGCCCAGCGCCTGGAGGATGATGTTGCGTCGGTCGCTCATCTCCGCCTCTTCGACCGTGATCTCGCCGGCCTCGATGAGCTTCTGCATCAGCGACTGATCCTTCGTGATCTGGATTGCCACGCCGTCTCGCACCAGATACGCTCGGCTGTCTCCGACCTGCGCGAGGTACAGGGTGTCGCCGAGGAGACCCGCGATGGTCGCGGTCGTGCCCATTCCGCGAAGCTCGGGATGGTCGCCGGCGTAATGGTGGATGGTTGCGTTGGCCACCTCGGTGGCCGCCTTCAGGGTTCCTACGAACGCAACGGGCTCCACCGTCTTGGCGTCGCGCCACCGCCGGCGGAGCTGCTGCAGCACGACCTCGACTGCCATCTCGCTCGCAATCTCGCCGGCTGCTGCTCCGCCCATCCCGTCGGCGACCATGAACAGCGTCCCCCGATTACCTGCCCGTTCCGTCCGCAAATGGTCGAACGAAAGCGGATCGCCGCGCGAGAGGTCGGCGACCACGAAGGCATCCTCGTTGTGCTCCCTGGTGCGCCCGACGTCCGAATGCGCGAAGACGTGAAAGACGATCGCGCCCGGAGGCGTGATCGGATCCGTCGGCGTCGGATGGTGGTTGACCGTCAAACGTGCTCCGGTGGCGTCGCGGCGGACGGGCGTAGCGGCCAGAGGTACAGGAAAGGTCACGAATATATAGGGTTCGGCAAAACCAAGGGCAATCAACGCAGGCCGTACGCGCTGACCGCCCGGGGAGGTTTCGCTCCTCGAGAGAATTACGTGACAGCGTGCGATATAGCGGCCACTCGTCGCTCCCGCGGCGAGCGTATCCTGACCTCGGGACGAACGCGATTATAGCTTGAGCCCATGGCAGAGCAGCGTGTGGTCGTGTCGCGCTTCGGTGCGCGCAGCGCGACTTTCGTTTCCGGCGTCGTCATTGCCGCGGTTGCCGCTTCGGCGTGCGGGCGCCCCCCGAAGCCCTCGACCGCCCCCGCGACATCGGCGGCGACGGTGCTTCCACCGGTCCCGCTCCTCGATGGGCCGCTCGCGATCCGCGTCGTCTACCCGCCGGCGGGAGCGACCATTCAGGCGCGCGACTCGAACTTCGTCTTCGGCACGGTGGGGAGTGGCAAGGCGGCGCTCACCATCAACGGCACGCCGGTTCCGGTTGTCCCAAACGGGAGTTTCATTGCCTTCCTGGCCCTCCCGCCCGCGAGCGCTCCGCAGTACTCGATCGTCGCATCGCGGGGACCGGACACGGTGCGGACGGTTCACACGATCAAGCTGCCCCCACCACGCCCCGTGCTCGCCGATACCGGTCGGCTCGTCGTCGACTCGGCCAGTGTTGCCCCGCGAGGCGCTCGCCTCGCGCGGGCGGACGAGCGAATTCGGGTGAGCGTGCGGGCGCCCCGCAATGCGAGTGTCGAAGTTCATTTGGCTGACAACTCGGAGCTGCGACTCGTCAGCCCGGCAGCCACGCTGGATTCGCTCCGGGTGACGCCCGAAGGCGACCCCTATCTCTGGGCGACGGATGCGCCGGCCTCCTTGCTGGCTCGCGGCGCCGAGCTCGTGCTCAGCCGCGGTCGCGATAGCGTTCGGTTCCCGATTCGTGACATCACGGTCGACGATACGACGCGCTCACGGTGGGTGCGCCTGACCGGTGGGGCCGACGTGCCCGACACCGATCGCGTGATCATCCTTCGGCCGGTGCCTAACGGGACGTACAAGTGGCTGTTGCTTCCCGGCACGACGCTGCAGGCGACGGGTCGCATCGGTGACATGGTTCGGGTGCGACTCGACGCGGCCCTCGAGGCATGGGTGGCTGCGAGCGACGTCACCGAGCTGCCGCCCGGTACACCAGCCCCGCGACGGACCGCGGCGAATGCGCGCGTCGTCGGCGGCCGCGACTGGGTGGACGTTGTCATCCCGACGGGCGAGCGGCCAGCGTTCGAGGTTCGTGAGGAGGGGAACAGGCTCGTACTGATCCTGTACGGCGTCCAGGCGAACTCCGACATCATTGGCTACACCGCGGACGACTCGCTCGTCCGCCGCGTGCGCTGGTACCAGGAGTCGAGCGATCGCGCGCGGTACGAGATCGACCTCGCACGCGCACCATACGGCTATCTGCCGTCGTGGGACCGCGGAGTCTTCACGTTGCGCGTGCGACGGCCGCCTACGATCGACGCGTCGTCACCGCTCAAGGGCCTCACGATTGTCGTGAATGCCGGTCACCCGCCCGCCGGCTCGACCGGGCCCACGGGTCTCTACGAGCCCGTCCCGACGCTTGCCATTAGCCAGCGCCTGAAGACGATCCTGGAGTCGCGCGGCGCGAAGGTCGTCATGACGCGGACGACGGAGGCGCCGCTCGCGCTCGCGATTCGCCCGGTGATGGCTCGGCGGGCCGGCGCGCACGCGTTCGTGTCGATCCACCTCAACGCGCTTCCCGATGGGATCAACCCGTTCACGGCGAACGGCACTGGCTCGTACTATTTTCATCCGTCGTCCGAGCCCCTTGCCCGCGAGGTCCAACGTGGCATGGTGCGCCGCATGCGGCTGCGGGACCTCGGGGTCTTCTACGACAACCTGTCCGACCTTCGGCATCCCTGGATGCCGTCGGTCCTCACCGAGGGCGCGTTCATCATGATGCCGGAGCAGGAAGCCGCGGTGCAGACCGCCGAGTTCCAGGAACGCTACGCGTTAGGCGTCGCGGATGGCCTGGAAGCGTATTTCCGCGCGCTCGGGAGTGGGCGGTGAGCGGTGCACGGATCCATCCCGATGCCTTCATCCATCCGGAGGCGTTCGTGTGCGGCGATGTGACGCTCGGGGCGGGCGCATCGGTGTGGCCCAAGGCGGTGCTTCGCGCGGATTCCGCGCCGATCATCATCGGCGAGTCGAGCAACGTCCAGGATGGTGTCGTGATCCACGTCGATCCGGGGTTGGCATGCACCATTGGCGCCCGCGTCGCGGTCGGGCACCGCGCGATTGTACATGGTGCCAAGGTCGAGGATGACTGTCTCATCGCCATGGGCTCGATCGTGCTCAATCATGTGGTGGTCGGACGGGGGTCGGTCATTGGCGCGGGGGCCGTGTGCCGTGAGGGGATGGTCATTCCGCCGAACTCTCTCGTGATCGGCGTGCCCGCGCGGGTGGTACGTTCGACGGACGAGGTGCTTCGCGAGCGGACCGCGCACGCCGTGGCGGCGTACCTGGACCTCGCCATGCGTCATCGGCAGGGCGAATTCGCTCGGCACACGTCCGCGAACCGATCGACGGGTCTGGGCTAGATCGTCGTCGGCAATCGGCCTAGTTGAGGGCTGGGTGGCACGTGGGGTGCACCACGTGTTTGCAGGCAAGGCCCTGTAGGGTGGTGGCATCCGCGGCGCGCGGGGCCTTCGTCCCCGGCCGTATAGCCCGGCGCCGTCGCGAGTCCGCTGGATGAAGCCAACCGCCTTTCTCCGAGGGAGTTGCGGCGAAAGCCGCGTTAGGCAGGGCAGATCGCTCGTGGCGAGAGCGCCCTTGGGTTGCAGGTGAGAGTCGTGTAATTTTCGAGACGTGGAAAGTGCAGCTCGGTTTGAGATTCGTGATATGGGTAGAGCAAGTCGTTGGCGCTGGACCGCTTAGCTACACACTGGCGCGGTTTCACGAACGCCGATAAACTGCGCCCCTCTTCGCTTCCCGCCGAAGTTGTGTCCGCTACGGTCAGGCCCGGTCGGTTCCGGTTCCAACGCTACGTTTCACCAGGGAGAAGTCGACATGCCCCTACCCTCGAAGCCCCCCGCCGGCCCCGCTGGTCTGAGCCAGAACGCGCGCACTGTGTTGGAAAAGCGCTATCTGGTGAAAGACGCCAGCGGCAAGGCGACCGAGACCCCCGAAGACATGTTCTGGCGGGTGGCGACGGTCGTTGCGGAAGCTGATCGCCGGTACGGAGCGAGCGAGGGCGCAGTCACGGAAGCGGCGGAACAGTTCTATCGCCTCATGACGGAGCGGCGGTTCGAGCCCAACTCGCCGACGCTCATGAACGCCGGGCGCCCGTTAGGCCAGCTCTCCGCGTGTTTCGTGCTGCCGGTCGAAGACGCGCTGTCCAACGGGCGCAACGGCATCTACGACACGCTCCGGTCGATGGCGCTCATCCATCAGAGCGGCGGTGGAACCGGATTCTCGTTCTCGCGGTTGCGCCCGAAAGGCTCGATGGTGCGCTCGACGACCGGCGTGGCCAGCGGACCTGTGTCCTTCATGAAGCTCTATGACGCGTCGACCGACGCGGTGAAGCAGGGCGGCACACGACGCGGCGCCAACATGGGAATCCTCCGCGTCGACCATCCCGACATTCTCGAGTTCATCACCTGCAAGGAAGACCTCACGCAGGTCACGAACTTCAACATCTCCGTGGCCGTCACCGCCAAGTTCATGGAGGCGGTGAAGGCGGGGACGAGCTACGATCTCGTCGATCCCACGACGAAGCAGGTCGTCGCGCAGCTCGACGCGCAGATGGTGTGGAACAAGATGATCGACGGCGCGTGGCGCACGGGTGAGCCGGGCTGCTTCTTCATCGACGAGGCGAATCGCTACAACCCCGTTCCGCACCTCGGGGGCTACGACGCGACGAACCCGTGCGGCGAGCAGCCCCTCCTCGCGTACGACGTCTGCAACCTCGGCTCGATCAACGTCGGGTACTACGTCGCGAACGGCCAGATGGATTGGGATGCGTTCGCGAGCGACGTCGCGCTCTCGACGCACTTCCTCGACAACATCATTGACGTCAACAAGTACCCGCTGCCCGAGATCGACGCGCTGTCCAAGCGCATCCGCCGCATCGGGCTCGGCGTCATGGGCTTCGCCGACGCGCTCGTTAGGCTCGGGATCGCGTACGACTCGCCCGAGGGTGTGGAGTTCGGCCGCAAGGTCATGCAGTTCGTTGACGTCGAGTCGAAGAAGGAAAGCGAGCGGCTCGCGAACGACCGCGGCGCGTTCCCGGAGTGGGCCCGCTCCATCTGGGGTCCGGACGAGACGTGCGCGCGCGACAGTGAAGGAAAGCGCATCCGCCCGATGCAGCTCCTCCGGAACTGCAACGTCACGACCGTCGCGCCCACCGGCACGATCTCGATCATCGCCGGCTGCTCGTCGGGCCTCGAGCCGCTGTTCGCGGTTGCCTTCATGCGCAACCAGGCGGGCGTGATGATGCCCGACGTGAACGAGGACTTCGTCGCGATCGCGAAGAAGGAGGGCTGGTACTCTGACGCGCTCATGGAGCGCATCGCGCGCGAGGGCCGAGTCGACTTCCCTGAAGTGCCTGCCCGCTGGCAGCGCGTGTTCGTCACCGCGAACGCCATCGCGCCCGAATGGCACATGCGCATGCAGGCAGCCTTTCAGGAGCATTGCGACTCGGCAATCTCCAAGACGACGAATTTCGCGCACACGGCCACGGTCGTGGATGTCCGCGCGATCTACGAGCTCGCGTACGACCTCAAGTGCAAGGGCGTGACCGTCTACCGCGACGGTTCGCGCGACAACCAGGTGCTGTCGACGGGCGCGACGGACAAAGCGAAATCCGAGCGCGATGGTGCGCCGGCCGACAAGCGCGAGCTCGCCGACCTCAAGGGCACGATGGCGGAGCTCGACGCTGAGATCGAGCGACTCAAGAAGGCGCTCTATGACGCCGAGGCAGAGACGCTCCAGCGTCGGCAGAAGCGGTCGCGCCCCGACAAGCTGCGTGGCACCTCGATTCGCAAGGAGACCCCGTTAGGCACCATGTTCGTCCACGTCACCGAGGACGACCGCGGACAACCCTTCGAGGTCTTCATCAACCTCGGGAAGGCAGGTGGCTCGGCGATGGCCGATGCCGAAGCCATGGGTCGCCTGATCTCGCTGGCACTGCGGTCCGGCATTCCGCTCATGGAGATTCACAAACAGCTCCGTGGCATTTCGTCGGATCGCGCCGTGGGCCTCGGCCCGAACAAGGTGCTCTCGGTACCCGATGCGATTGGCATCGCGCTCTACGACTGGTACCAGGAGAAGCAGCTGGGCGTGCAGCAGGAACTGTTGCGCGAGTCACGCGGCCCGGTGACGCCGACGAGAGAGGAGGTCACGGTCTCGCAGATCACGCCGACGGGCGAGCAGGCGCAGCTCTCATTCGATACCGGCGCGGAGTCGTTCATCGGCACGTGCCCCGACTGTGGCTCGCAGCTCGAGTACGCCGAGGGCTGCGTGAAATGCCACGTGTGCGGGTTCAGCGAGTGCGGCTGATCGTCGGGAATCGGGAGTAACGGGAAGCGGGAACTGGGAACGGGGAACAGGGAACCGTTGCTCCCAAAGGAGTCACTGTTCCCGGTTCCCCGTTCCCTGCGGCACGCGGGGAGCGCCAGCGATTCTCTACCTGACAGCGACAATCGCCGCCGCTGTCGGCTGGTTCACGAAGTCGCGCACCTGCGCGTACACCGTTGTGTCTTCATGCAGCTGGCTATGCTGCAGGCATGCTGTCTGATTGTTCAATGCACCATCGAGTAGCGCGCTGTTGTCGGGGTTGATCACCTCATCGCACGGCGACCACCACGTCGCATAGAACGCCGAGCCCGGCGTCTCGTCGCCCGAGTTCAGCGCAACGAGGAACGACGAGTTCGGCCACATCTCGCGGCACGACGTCTGGAAGCAAAGCTGTGCCGTCGACGTGCCGTGGTTCGTGCCGCCCAACGTGATGAGCGTCGCGACCCTGGTATCGCCGCCGAGGTTCTTGACGTAGTAGCGCGCGGAGAGAGCGCCCATCGAGTGCGTAATGAGCGTGACCTTTGCGCCGCCATTCTTGCGCTGTATCGAGTCGACCTTCTGCGCGATGATGCCGGCGGTCGTCGCGTTCGAGACCGAGAAGTTGTACGAGAAGGCCGAGAGCTCGCTCGCGATCCAGCCATCCTGCTTGAAACGCCCGATCATCGTCGTCCACGTCGACGCGTTCGCGTTCCAGCCGTGCACGAACAGGATGATTGGCTTCGGCTGTCGCGGAGGGGCTCTCTTGGCGAGCGGATCACCTGGATCGGTGATGGAGCTACATGCGCCGAGCACAATGAGGGATGAGCCGGCGAGTGAGCGCAGGGCAGATCGCATCGACGAGCCTCGCGTCCGAGTGAGTGGGATCAGAACGGCGGCGGATGATGCGACCCGGAACGGGTGAGGGCAAGCGGCTGAGTGAAGTATCGAAGTAGTTGATCGACGGGTCGCGGTGTTCGCGGTCCCGTCACGGGTCTCCATGTCGTGGCTCTGTCGAATCGGGCATTGTGACCGTCAGCTGGAGAGGCTGGCCACCAAGCTCGATGTATCGCAGCATCGCGGTCAGAAAATACGCGGCACCGACCATCTCCATGGTCTCCTCCACGAGGTATTCGATCTCCATCGGGAGTGATCGCTCGCCGTACCCCCGCGTCTCGACCATGTAACCCGCGACCATCTCCAGTCCAACGGCGCCGCCAACATAGACAGCGCCCGCGATGACGAATTGGATGGCAATCGCCCGCGGAAGTCTGAGCAGAAACCGAGCGTAAAGAAGGACAACCACGAGCACGAGCCCCGAGTAGGGGATGACCCAGGCATAATACAGTACGCCCGATGCGTGGAGTGCTTTCCGGATGTGCACCATGAGGACTTCGTGAAGTGCCAGTCCCTCATCGGCGCTCATGAATACGAACAGGGAGCTCAGGCCCACCCACCACAGCGGATCGCCCCGCCAGCGGGAATCGCGGCGGCGCGCGGCAAACGCGACGACGAGAAGGGCCGCCGCGCATGCCAACAGACCCACCACGGAGTAGAACGTCCCCGCGCTTCGCTCCTCGTTGAGGTCGAGCAGTCGCAGGAGGGTATAGTCGTGCCCCAAGTAGGGGACGACCATCGACACGATATGCCCCAACACGAGCGCCGCCGTTATTGCCAACTGAATCCGCCACGTTGGGCGACTTGCGAAGCGGAACGTCACCGTCATGACACTCACCTATGGAAGGGGCGTGCGACTTCGCTTTGATTCCCATGCGTCGTCCGACGGACCAACCTCGCCGTGCAGACAGCGGAGACTGCGTGTGATCCCGGTCCGCGCACAAGGTGGGCGACGGCGAATGACTTGTCCGCTCGGCGAGATGGGCATTCCCGACCTGATGCCCGTGGGCTACCTTCTGCCGACTAGCGCCTTTCCATTCGGCCGCGGCACCAATCGCCAACTGGCATTCCTGATGACCGAGCCTCAGACCGCTCGCACGGAGCCCCCACCGATCGCGCAGCCGGCGGTCGACGGAAAGTACGTCTACTGCATCATCCGGCTCGACAAGCCGAAGGACTTCGGCAGTGTCGGCATCGGTGGGGGCCAGCGCGTATACACGGTCCACTACCGCGACCTTGCCGCGATCGTGAGCGACACGCCGCTCGTCATCTACGATCCCACGCGCGAGCACGTGCTCGCTCACGAGTTCGTGAACGAGACGGTCATGCGGGAGTTCACCGTGATTCCCATGTCGTTCGGCACGGTGTTCCGGTCCGAGGACGACGTGACCGAGCTGCTGCGCTCGACCTACCAAGCGTTCAGCGACGTCCTCGACAAGATGCAGGACAAGATCGAGTTCGGCCTCAAGGTGTTATGGGAGCGTGAAAAGGTGATCGCGAACCTCGAGCGCGAGAACGACGAGATTCGTCGGCTCAAGGACGAGATCAGCCGCAACATTGCATCGTCCACCTATTTCGCGCGAATGCAGCTCGGTCGGTTGGTCGAAGCCGCGTTGGAGGGCGTGCAGAGCCGATACGTCGCTGACATCCACGAGGCGCTCAAGCCGGTTGCCGTCGCGAGTCGCAGCAACAAGGTCATTGGCGACCGGATGATCCTGAACGCCGCCTTCCTCGTGGAGCGCACGCAGGAGCGCGCCTTCGACGACAAGGTGAAAGAGGTGAGTCGTCGCTATGAGGACCTGTTGACGTTCAAGTACACGGGGCCGTGGCCGCCATACAACTTCGTCAACATCAAGTTGAAATTGGAAAAGGCAAATTGACGGGAACCGGGAACAGGGAACCGGGAACAGAGGCTCCGTGGGGAGCTACGGTTCCCGGTTCCCCGTTCCCGGTTCCCATCGTCCCCCGCCGCCATGGGTCTTCTTACAAAACTCCTCTTCTTCCCGATCACGGGGCCCGTTGCCGGGATTCGCTGGTCGTTAGGCAAGGTTCAGCGCGTGGTCGAGGAAGAGCTCGTCGATGACGCCCCCGTCAAGCAGGAGCTGATGGAGCTGCAGATGCTGCTCGAGCTCGGAGACATCGACGACGACGAGTACGCGCGGCGCGAGGCGGAGCTGATGCAGCGCCTGCGCGACGTGCGCGAGTGGCGGGAACGACTCGGCATGGCGACCGCCGGCGGGCCGGTGCGCGTGGCGCGGGAGGCTGGCGACGACGCATGAGTGGGATCGACGCGCTGCTCGCGTCGCTCCCGAGCTGGACGCTCGTTGGCGGCAAGGGAGGCGTCGGCAAAACGACCTGCGCGGCGGCGCTTGGCCTGCGGAGCGCGCGGAAAGACATCCCGACACTCGTACTCTCGACCGACCCAGCCGGCACGCTCGCCGACGCGTTGGGCGCCACACTCAGCGGCGATCCGCGAACCATCGCGAGCGTCCCGTCGCTTTCGGCATCGCAGTTGGACGCCGCTGCTGCCCGCACCCACTTCGTGTCGCGCTTCGGGGATGTCGTGGCCACCATCATCGATCGAGGCACGTACCTCGACCGCGACGATATCCAGGGGCTCGTCGACTCGACCCTGCCGGGCATCGATGAGACGATGGCGTTGCTGGCGCTCGCGGATCTTCCGGAGCGCGGCGACTGGAAACGCGTCATACTCGATACCGCCCCGACGGGTCACACGCTCCGGCTGCTTGGCCTTCCGCAGACCTTCCTCGCGCTCATCGCGCTGCTCGACGCGATGCAGGGCAAGCATCGGTTCATGGTTTCGGCGCTCCTGCACCGCTATCGCCCCGACGCCGCCGACGCATTCATCGACGAGCTGCGAGGCAAGGTCACGCGACTTCGGGATCTCACGACGGACCCGACGCGCGCCGCCGTCCTGCTCGTGTCCCGCCCGGAGCCGGTTGTCCTCGGCGAGACCGTGCGTTATGCCGAGGCGCTCGCGAAAATGAACATGACCGTGCGGGCCGTGTTACTGAACGTGATTGGTGCAGCGGACGACGCGGAGACGAAGGCTGCCGAGGAAACCGTTAGGCGCGCCATGCCCGACGCGACCTTGTTTTCCGTCGGTGACTGCGGCACGCTCGAACCTGGGTTGGACGCGCTCGATCGCTGGAGCCGCGACGTTAGGCGCATCACGCGTGTCAAGCGCCCGAGATCGGGGGGACCGCGGGCCGCGGCCCTCTCCGAACGTGGTGGCTCCCTCGCCGCGCTTCCCGCGGCGGGGCCAGCGTTGGGATCATTGCCGCCCGTGCTCCTCGTCGGTGGGAAAGGTGGGGTGGGGAAGACGACTGTGTCGTGTGCCCTCGCCCTCGCGGCCGCACGTCGAGGCCATCGCACGTTTCTCGTCTCGACCGATCCGGCGCCGTCCGTGGCCGACGCCCTCGCGCAGCCGATTGCCGACGCCGACGTCGAAGTGCGGGACGGGCATGGGCTCATTTCGCGCCAGATCGACGCGACCGCCGCGTTCTCGCGATGGCGCACCGAGTATGAGTCGCGCGTCGATTCCGCGTTCGATGCGCTGCTGGGTCCGGGCGTCGATGCGGCTCACGACCGCGCGATCGCGCGCCAGCTGTTCGCGCTCGCGCCGCCCGGCATCGATGAGCTCTACGCGCTCATCTGGCTTGGCGACGCGCTGGCCGAGGGTGTGTACGACCGGATCGTGATCGATCCGGCGCCGACCGGCCACCTCATTCGCCTGCTCGAGATGCCGACGTTGGCGCTCGACTGGGCGCACCGGCTTCTGCGACTGATGCTCAAATACCGCGAGCTCGCTGGAGGTGGAGAGCTCGCGGCAGAACTCGTGGCCTTCGCGCGTCGCACCCGAGCCGTGACCGCGCTCCTCCAGGACGCGGCCCTGGCAGGCGTTATCGTCGTCGCGCTCGACGAGCCCGTCGTACGACTGGAAGCCTCGCGGATCATTGGACGGGTCCGTTCGCTCGGAAATCACGTCCCCGCGGTCGTCTGGAACAGAGTCCGGCAGGCGCCGGTACCTCTTCCTGTCGAGCCGACCGTCAGTCAGTTTGTTGCCTCCGCCGTGCCTTCGCCGATCGGAGTCGCGCGGCTCCTGGAATGGCACGACGGCTGGAGAGCTCTGGAGAGCGATGGCTGACGATCTCTACTACGTGTACGCCGTCGTGCCGTCACTGATTGCCGCCGAGGGTGCGCCGGCCGGCATCGATGGGCAGCCGGTGACGCTGGTGGCGAGCGGCGACGTCGCGGCGCTCGCCTCTCGTGTCGACGCCGCCAGGTATGGCGAAGGACTCGACGACCGCGTCGCCGACGTGGCGTGGATCGCACCGCGCGCAACGGCGCACGACACTGTGCTCACCTGGGCGGCTGATGTTGGCGCGGTTGTGCCTCTCCCGATACTCTCGTTGTTCCGGTCGGAACACGCGGTTCGAGCGATGCTGGCGACGCGGCACGATGCGTTGATCTCGCTGCTGTCGTACGTGTCTCGCGGTCGCGAATACGGGGTTCGCATCTTTCGCTTGGACGATGAGCTCCGGCGATCGCTCGGCTCCTTCAGCACGCGAGTCGCCGCGCTGGAAGCGGAGGCGGCCGGCGCGAAATCTCCGGGGCAGGGATATCTGCTCGGGCGAAAGCTCGATCAGGCGCGGAAGGACGAGTTGCGTGGCGTTGCGGCGGAGATCGCGACGCTCGCGTACAATGAGCTCGCCGCGCGATCGATTGCGTCGACGCAGGACGCCCTTCCGAAGTCGTCGGCCGACCAAACAGGCGCGGCGGTGCTCAACGCGTCGTTCCTCGTCGCGCACGATCGCATCGATGAATTTCGCGCGGCGGTGACCGAACTCGTTCGCGCTCACGAGCGGCGTGGTTTCCGCGTCGAGTTCACCGGCCCGTGGCCGCCTTACCACTTCACTCGGGAGAGGACGGATGTCCGGTGAGGTCGTCGACAACGCGCCGCTCGAGCTGTCGGATCTCATCAATCGCGTGCTCGACAAGGGCGCTGTGATCGCCGGGAGCGTGACGATCTCGGTCGGCGACATCGATCTCATTCAACTCGATCTCACCGTCGTGCTCACGGCGATCGAGACGGTACGGAGCGCCGAACGCCGTCGTCGTGAATTGCAGGGATACGTGAATGCCGACGTACCTGTACTGCCTCGGGACTGATCGCGCGCGGCCACCGGATGGGTTGACCGGTGTGGACGGCGCCGTCGTGCACGCAATCCACGCGTCGGGGTTCATGGCCTGGGTGAGCGACGTTCGGGAGAAGGTCACGCCCACGGTGGATCGCGTGAAAGCACACGACGCAGTGTGTGCTGCCGCGATGGCCGCGGGGGAGACGCCACTGCCAATTCGTTTCGGCCAGACTTTTCCTGACGACACCGCGGTGGCGTCGGGACTGGCGGAGCGTGAATCGGTGCTTCGGTCGCGACTCGCACGAATCGCTGGCTGCGTGGAGCTGCGGCTCGTCATGCGTCGAGACGACGATCCACGGGGCGAAGCCCCGGCGGCGGACACGATGGACACGGCGGGGGAGGGGCTAGATACACCGCGTCGTGCGGATGGTCCCGGGACCGCATTTCTCAAACGACTCGCGGGCCGGGGTCGCGCGGATCTCGCCCGTGAAGTCAGGTGCGAGGAAGCTCGCCACGCCATTCGTTCCGCGGCGACGTCATTGATCGTCGGTCAGCATCCGTGCGAGTCTGCGCGCGGGATTTCGTTCTTTCCCGTGCTGGTCCGACGCGCCGACGTCGACGCCTTTCGCATGGCGGTTGCGGAAATCTTGAGAATCAAAGCAATCCCGCTATCCGTGCTTGGTCCTTTTGCGCCATATTCGTTCGCTGGTGATGCCTGAGGATCGCGCGCCGCGGATCGATGTCGACGATGCGACGCGAGAGGAGCTCGCGACGCAGCTGTCGGCGATTGCTCGCGCGTTACCGGATCGGATCAATGCCGATCCTGAACGCGTGGAGCAGGGACTGGCTCGGCTTGTCTTGACCCTGATCGAGGTGGTGCGTAAGGTCTTGGAGCATCAAGCGGTCCGGCGCATGGACGGCGGCGGACTCAGTGCGGAAGAAGTCGAGCGATTGGGCCTCGCGCTCCTGAAGCTCGATGAGCGTATGCAGGAGATGAAGGGAGCCTTCGGGCTCACCGACGAGGATCTACAGATCGACTTGGGCCCGTTAGGGGGCTTGCGGTAGCGGAAACGACTCCGCTCGCTCGCCCTCGCGTCAATCGCTTACGCTAACCACGGCCGCGCACCTCGCCGTTGGAGTGTTCCTGCTTGGCGGATCTCGTTACCCCATCGCGTGGTCACGGCCTGGTCGAAATTCTCGACCGCGTGTTGGACAAGGGGCTGGTGATCGCTGGCGATATCAAGATCAATCTCGCCAACGTCGAGCTACTCACGATTCAGGTGCGGCTGCTCGTCTGCTCGATCGACAAGGCAGAACAGATCGGATTGAACTGGTGGCGACATGACCCGCGGCTCACCGCGGTTCCGTCGAGCCCGCTTCTTGCGAGCGACATCGAACGACGCCTGGAGCGCATCGAGCGCGGGCTCGAGCGAATCGCGTCGGAGTCGGAGCGAACTACCCGTCGCAAAAAGTAAGACCTCTTACCTGCGGAGTAGGCTGAAATGGCCGTAGAACGCTCCCCCAGTGGGAGTTCTCTCATCGATGTGCTCGATCGCGTGCTCGATAAGGGCATCGTGATCGACGCGTGGGTGCGGGTCTCGCTCGTTGGGATCGACCTCGTGACGGTCGAAGCGCGCATTGTCGTGGCGTCGATCGACACATACCTCAAGTACTCCGAAGCGGTGGGAATCACCGCGCCAGTCTCACGGCCGCGTGAGCTGGTCGCTGATACGGAGTCGGAACTCGAGCGCGTCATGCGCGAGAACGTGGAGCTACGTCGTCGGCTTGAGCAGGGCGGAGCATGACCTGACCGACGGGGGACGTCTGCCGGCCGGCGCAGCCCCTGACCTCGACGAGTTGCTTGCCACGCTCGCCGAGGCACCGGATCTCGCCTCCTCGGCGGCGTTTCTGCTGTCACGCCTCGGCGAGCTGACCGGGTCGAGCCGCGGGTTGGTACGTCTGCTCGACCCGACGCTCGAAGTACTGGGCATCGTCGCGATGGTCGGGTTGGAGGGGGACGATGTCCCGGCGGGGCTGTCGGTCAACGACCTGTCGCACCCCATTGTCGTCGCGACACTCTCGCTGCATCCGGTGCGCTGCGAACGGGGCGCGGTCGGAGACCCGCGCGTCCCGTTCCGCGACTGGATCGCGCTCCCGCTTCCGCGCGGTGACGACCGGGCGGGCCCGCCGACCATTCCGGTGGCGCGGGCCGCCGACCTCCTGGCACCGGCCGGGCTCCGACCGGGCGCGCGGCCCGTTAGGCAGCAGGAGTGGTTCGGGCACGCGCCCGCCGGCGTGGTCGTCCTGGAGGGCGATCCCGGCGAGGCGGCGGTCGCGGCACTCGCGCGCGTGGCGATGTTCGCCGGCCCGATCCTATCGCGCATGGGCATGGCCTCGGCCGTGCGCCAGGCGGCGGACCGGGCGGCGAAGGAGCGTGATCGCCTAACGAGCATCATCGACTCGCTGCCCGATCCGATCGTGATCACGAACGCGGCGAACGACATCATTGTGCAGAACGCCCGGGCGGAGCGTCTGCTCAATACGCGCGACTCGGATTCGGAAGGTCGGCGTCGTGCCGTCGAGGTGAACAACCTGCTGTTCACCTCCTACCTCGCGCGTGCCGTGATGACCGGCGGGCTCCAGAGCGGGCCTCGCGAGCTCAACCTCGTGGACCCCGGTGAGGGCACGGACCTCCTCTTCGAAGTGCTCGCGCATCCCCTGAGCGGTGAGGCGGAAGGCGCGGGCGCGGTGCTGTCGGTGCTCCGCGACGTCACGGACCTGCGGCGCGCCGGCTACGAGCTGGAGCGCCAGATGCAGCGCGTCCGCCTGGCGGAGTTCGATGCGACGCGCGAGCGCGACCGCCTGAACCTCATCCTGGAAAACGTCGCCGACCCGATCCTCGTGACCGACGACCAGTCGAACATCATCATGATGAACGACGAGGCCGAACGGCTGTTTCAGGTTCGCGAGGGTGGCCGGCGGAACTACGGCGCCATTCAGGCGATCCGCGGCAACGACACGAAGTTCACCTCGTTCATCTCCGAGTTCACGTTAGGCACCGCCATCGCGCGCCGTTCGCGGATGGCGCTCACCGACCCGCAGAGCGGGCGCGAGCTTCCCGTGGAGGTCGTGTCAGGCAAGATCATCAACGAGCACGGCGAGCCGAGCGTCATCGTGTCCGTCGTGCACGACCTCACGAAGCAGGTCGAGAACGAGCGTCTGTACGAGGAGCTCAAGAAGTTCTCGGCACAGCTGGAAGAGCGAATCCGTGCCGCAACGAGCGATCTCGAGGCACAGAACCTCAAGCTCCAGTGGCAGTCGCAGGAGCTCGCGCGCGCGAACCGGCTCAAGTCCGAGTTTCTCGCCAGCATGTCGCACGAGCTGCGTACGCCGCTGAATGCGGTGCTCGGTCACACCTCGCTGCTCCTCGACCGTCTTTTCGGCGAGATAACGGTGCAGCAGACCGACAGCCTCGAGCGCGTCCGCGCGGCCGGGCAGCACCTGCAGGCCCTCATCGACGACATCCTCGACCTCGCCAAGATCGAAGCGGGCAAGATGCCGCTTCACCTCGAGGACATTGCGCTCCGCGAAGTCGTCATCGAGGTCGCCCAGCAGCTGGAGCCGATGGTCCGAAAGAAAGGACTCGACGTGACGTACCGCGTTGGGGAAGATGGCATGCGCGTGTACACCGACCGCACGAAGCTCAAGCAGATCCTCCTCAACCTGCTCTCGAACGCCGTGAAGTTCACGCACGTGGGTTGGGTGCGCCTCGACGCGACGCGCAGCGAGGAGTTCGTGCGAATCGCGGTGAGCGACAGCGGGATCGGCATCAAGACCGAGCATCTGGACGCGATCTGGGAGGACTTCCGGCAGATCGATCAATCCCGGACGCGCGAGTTCGGCGGCACGGGCCTCGGCCTGAGCATCACCCGCAAGCTACTGGAGCGGTTGGGTGGAAGCGTGCAGGTGGAGAGCCGGTATGGCGAAGGCACGACGTTCACCGTGTGGCTGCCGGTGCGCTTCGCTCCCACTGAGCCGGGCTTCGGCGAACCGCACGCAGTGAAACTGGGGACTGGGCACTAGTCCCCGGTTCCCGCTTCTAAGGCGGCGCGAAGCTCGGTAGCGAGCGTGAGCGGGTCGAACGGCTTGGTGAGACAGGCCGTGGCCCCGAGGGCTATCGCACGGCGCATTTCATCCTGCTGCGTCTTCGCCGTCAGGAACACGACCGGAATCGCAGCCGTTGCCGGGTCCTCCTTGAGCCGCCGACACGTCTCGTACCCATCCAGGCCCGGCATCATCCCGTCGAGGACGAAGGCGTCGTAGCGATTCTGTGACGCACGTACCAGCAGCTCTGCGCCTGACGACACGATCTCGACGTCGAGTCCCTGATCGATCGAGAGCGCGAGCTCGAGGATCGTTCGGAGATCCGGCTCATCGTCGGCGCAGAGGAGCTTCATCCGCCCGGCCGGTAGCGGGTTAGGGTCGCGAGATCGCGTGACGGGCATCAGTTCTCGGACGTCTCTATCGCGTACGACGTCACCGCGCCTTCGGCCCGGCCTCTTGCCGAGCATCCGCCATAGGCGCGCGCGGGACCTCCCGTTTCCATGACCGATTGATGGCGAGCGCCCAATCCGTCGCGAGGGCGAGCGATGCGCTGCGGACGTTACGCGAGCGTTTTCGCGAGACCAGCGCCGGCACAATCGCGTTGCTCGAGGATCTGGCTCGACAGCTGGCCGCCGACCCATCCGCGCCGGAAACCGTCTCGGCTTTACGCCGCGAGCTGCATCGCGTGCACGGCACCGCGGGCAGTTATGGTTTCGTCGAGGCGAGCCGTCTCGCGGCGAAGCTTGAGCAGCGCGTCGATGCATGGGAGCAGGACCGGGAGCTCGAGCGGTCGCAGCGAGCGACGATCATTGGCAATTTCGTGAGCGCGCTGCGGCTCGCGATGTCTGCCGAAGCCGCGCTGGGTCACGCACCAGTGTCGCGGCGTCGGATGATGCTCGTGGACGTCGCGCCGTCCTATGCCCGGCGTCTGCGATCGGAGGCGGCGCTGCGCGGGTACCAGCTCTCCTCCGCCCGAGCGAGCGATCTCACGCCCACGGCGCTTCGGGAGCTTGCGCCGCACGTCGTCGTGGTTGCGGCGGAGCAGTTGGCGGACCTGCGCGAGCTGACCACATCATCCAACGCTGGTGTCATTGCGTTGGGGGCCGCCACATCGACCGCCCAGATCAATGCGGCGGCCGCCGGCGTCGCGACGGTCGACGAG
>DATCGG010000360.1:0-7417 GCA_036509075.1 Gemmatimonadaceae bacterium | reverse complement strand
TGGTCGCCCGATGGCGCGCACGCGAGTGGACCACCCTCGCGCGTGGCCGCCAGTCGCACATGCCGCCATGGCGCGTTAGGCGACGGCCGCACCTTCACGAACAGCCAGACGGCGTCGTAGTTGCGCGCGTTGCGCCAGGCGGTCTTCCATGCGACCTTCGCGGATACGCGCAGCCCAGCGCTGCCGGCGGTGCGCTCGACGGCGCCGGTTTCGATGCGCAGGTCGTTTGCGAGCGCGGTGGAAAACGGGCTCGAGGCCAGAACGGCCACGATGCCGCACGCGAGCCCGCGTGCGGCGTCTCTCCCAAATCCCGGAACCATCGATCGACGCTCGTGGTTGGAGTTTGGGTGAATGCTCCTGCCGAGCGGGCGCATGGATCAAGCTGCTGGCGACGAACCGTGTTGATGAACCGAGTGGACGTGTCGAGAGCAGGCGGGTCAGGCCGGCACCGGCCTAGCGATCGCGCTGGCGAGCTGCCACGAGCAGTCGGCGGTACTCCGCGTTGTCGACATCCAGGAGCACGGCAGCGCTGAGCACGGCCTCCGCCTCGGCGCGCTTACCGCGTTTGAGCAGCGTCGCACCTAACGCCGCATGGTACCGTGCTTCGCTGCCGTCATATAAGACGGCCTCGCGATACCGCGCTTCGGCCAGCGCGTAGAGCCGGAGCTCGAGGGCCTCGTTGCCGTCCTGGTAGGCCTGAAGCGCACGGCGACGCACCTCTATCAGCGTCAGCCCCTCTCTCGGTACCGGGGGTCCGAACGTGTAGGACACCGAATCGCCGGCGGACAGCTCGTACATCGCCAGCGACTCCGTGGCGTCGACCACGTTCGCGTTGGCCACCGGCGTCGGCATCTCCCCGCGAGCGAGCCTCGGCGGCATTTCGCGCTCCATCCGCTCGAGCCTCGCGAGGCGTGCTTTCGTCGTCGGGTGCATGCCCACGTACTTGACGTTCGTCGGATTGTTCTGGGCCATGTGGCGCCAGAGGTTCGTCACTTCACCGATCGGCCGACCGGCGCGCGTGAGGAGGTACATCGCGACGTCGTCCGCGTCCCGCTCCTGGACCTGGGAAAAGACCAGCGATCCGACGTCCAGCGGCTGCTTTCCCGATTCACCTCTCGCGTTCATTGCGCGAACCGCGGCCGACGTGTCCACGATCGCGCCGAAGGACGCATCGATCCTGTTCTGCTGTTGCGCCTGGACGTGCCCCAGGGCGTTATGCGCGATCTCGTGCGCGAGCACCGCCGCGAGCTCGTCGTTGTCGACGAGGAAGCGCAGCATGGCTGACGTCACGGTCACATTGGATCCGTCGGCCCAGGCGTTGACCTCGTCCTTCCGCGACGCGATGAGATTGTAGCCGCATGCGGTGTCGGCTGGGACGGTGACGCGAGTCTCGCTTGCAGGAGCGCCGCCGCGGGCTCTGGCTTCGCTCCGCGCGGACGCGTCCATGAGAAACGTGGTATCTCCACGGCGGAGTGTCAGACGCGGCGCGGCATTTCCACGCACGGCGACTGCGCGCGCGAGCTGCGACGCCGCGTTAGGCCCGCGGGGCGCCGTCCCGTCGTTCACGCCGACGACGCGATCGCCGACCGCGATCCCCGCGCGGGCCGCAGCGGAGCCGCTCGCGACGCTGACGATGAAGACCGTATCGGAAAAGCCGAGGGACCGTGCAGCCTCCTCGTAGGCCGACGGAAAGGAGTTGAGGTTCGCGAACCGCACCCCGGTGCCTGGCGCGACCGCTCCGGTGCAGTATGGCATAGCGACCGCGAGAAGCCTGTGCCCCACATCATCCACGCGACGCTGCTGGCGAAGGTCGCGCGTGATGAGCACCTCCTGCTGCTCCAGCTGCGCAGCGTGCACGATCTCGGGCGTCGCCGGAGCGGGTCGCGTGCCGGACGTGGCGCATGCGTTCACGCAGACGGCGATCAGGAACGCCGTCTGGGGACGGTTGAAGCGGGGCATTTATCGCACCTCGGGTGCCTGGCGCTGGAGGCCGCGGGCGTCCGCGACAATCTCCATTGGCACATTCTAACCCGAGTACGGCGGCCCGCCAGGGGTACGCCGTTACAAGGATGTCGGTGCGACAGCCTATTGCTTCTTATAGATGAGGGCCAGCCCGCCGGCGGCTACGGTGAGCGAATTCCCGCTCAGGGAACCGGTGCCGGTCGACCCATCGCTCTCGAACGTGAACGTCACGGCAGTGCCGTTCAGCGCATACGTGCCGGCGTCCGGAAGCGAGTCCGTGGTCACCTCGCCGGCCTGCGTTATCCGAAAATGCGTCAGCTGCGTGAAGGTCCCGTTCTCGGAGACGTTCAGCACGTCGTCCGTCAACTCCACCTTGTCGTTCTCGAGCTGAGCGAGGATGAAAGGCAGGCCGCTGCCGTTGACCGTTTGAAGATTCCAGACGCCGGCGACCGAGGCGGGCGTCGGTTGCGTAGGCGAGTCGCCCCCACACGCGGCGGCAGCAATCAGCAACAGGCAGGCAGCGATACGGCGCATGGCGTTTCTCCGGTGGGATGGTCGGGTGGCGGCCCACGACTTCCGTCACCGCTTCCGTATGGCCGACGTGCACGATGCCCACTCGGCCGATCGAGGCATTTCCGAAGGACACGATCCACCCACCGGAGCGTCACACAGGAGCGCGCTCGCGTGAGGCGCTCGTTATGCACCCACGCGAGGATGGTCCGCTCTCAAGACACGACCTGATAGACCTCCCGCCTGCCGCGCTCGACCAGCTCGTGATACCCCGCCATGGCGTTTCGCACCGACTCGTCCGCCATCAGCGACTCCTCGACGGAGAAGAAATCATCGACCGTCGGCACCGTCACCTCGGCGACGAGCGTCCAGAACTGTTCGCCGGTGACGTCGGTGAGCAGGCGAATCGGCGGTCGGCCCGTTTTCTCCAGCGCGGCTGAGAGGGTCCGGAAGCGGTCGATCAGGGGGCGGACCTTTCCCGGTTTGCAGTTCAGTACTTCGCGGATGATGTACACGCGCTCCTCCTATGGATAACGGTCAGTACCATGAAGGAGTCCAATGTGAGCCGTTAGGTGGGTCGTCGCTTCGGCGAGAATACCCATGGCTGAACGACAAGGGATGGGTAATTGCCGCCATTGTCGGGAATAGGGAATCGGCGGCGCGCTTCGCGCGCGCCCGGGAACGGGGAACTGGGAACCGAGGCTCCGCGAGGAGTCACGATTCCCGGTTCCCTGTTCCCGGTTCCCGCTATTCCCGATTCCCTATTCCCGATTCCCGATAATCTTGTGTTCGTACGCAAACGCGATCGCCGCGGCACGCGACGGCACGTCGAGCTTCACGAGAATGTTGCTCACGTGGCGGTCCACCGTTCGCTCGCTCACCGACAGGCGAGTCGCGATCGCCTTGTTGGTACAACCGTCGGCAATGAGCCGAAGCACCTGCCGTTCGCGAGGCGACAGCTTCTTTCCTGCGGTGGAAGTCGACGGCGGATTCACACGGTCGATGCGCGCCAGGTCGCCCGGTGCGCGGAGTCGTTCGAAGACGGCTCGGGCCGCGGCGAGCTCGAGCCGAGTGGTTTCCGCGTCGCGGAGCGCGTGACAGGCGAGGCCGATGAGGACGCGAGTGCGCGCGGCGTCGTACGGCACATCGAGATGCATCCATCGCTCGAACGCCCTTCGCAGCGGCCCGAGCGCCGCGTCAGGCTTCCCCTCGGCGAGCGCGATGGCGCCCTCCGCCTCGGCCGCAGCGGCTCGTAAGGCATCTGCGTCGAGTGCATCGGACAGTGCAGACAGCTCACGCCACGCGTCCCGTGCGTCATCGATCGCGCCTGCCGCCAACAGGATCTCGACGCAACTCGGGAGCAGTCGCGCACGCCGCGACTGGTTCGTCGTGGTGTGCAGCGCGCTGCGCAGCGTGGCGCACGCGGCATCGACTTGCCCTTGAGCCATCCGGAGGAGCGCGAGGCCGGGCTGCGGATCATAGCCCACCTGACTCGCCGCTCCATAGGCTTCCTCCGCTGCAGCGTGCTCGCCACGCAGGCGATGGATCTCGCCCTGCTGGTATAGCGCTCCACCCGGAGGCTTGCGACGCCCACGCGCCTCGCGATCGCATGCGCGGCACGCGTCCTCGAGGGCGGCGGACCATTCACCGTGCGACCGCCGAACTTCCGCGCGATGGACCAGGCAGACGCTGCTGAAGGCCAGTGACTCGGACTGCGGCTCGCACCACCGAGCGAAGGCAGTCGTCCATTCGTGCGCGCGGTCCAGCGCGTACACCTTGTTGCAGACTTCGAGGACGCTGCAGTACATGAGCCCCGTCACCATCGGCGAGAGCTCACCGCCGACCACCGCGAGCATCGTCTCGTCGAGCAGCTCGAGACCGGCGCTGATCTGTCGCAGATTGATGAGCGCGCGGGCTTCGACATGGCGCGCCATGGCGGTGAGGTCGGCATCGTCGAATCGCTCGCCGATTGCCGTGGCTTTCGCCGCACGGGTGCGCGCTTCGGTGGCATCGCCTTCGCGCAGAATCCGCTCGATGCTTGGCAGGAGGACGTAGCCGTGCTCGACGCAATCGATATTCTCGATCAATCGCTGCGCGCGTGCGACCCAGGCATTCGATTGCGCGAGCTCGCCGCGAAACAGGAGCGTTAGGCCGAGCCAGAACGCGGTGCGCGCAGCCTGCTCGCGCTGCCCTTGGTCCACCTGCGCGCGATGGAGGCGGTCGAAGCACCGCTCGAATTCGATCTCGCCGCCGATGAGATACGCGGCGAATCCGAGCCGCTGGAGGTCGTCGCAGCTCAGTGGGGCGGCCTCGTCGGCGAGTCGGAGGCCCTCGAAGGCTTCGTCCCACGCCCCGCGGTCGTAGCACGCTCGAGCTTGCACGAGGTCGTTCGGCATCGCAGTCCAATGTACTGCGGTGTCCGGTCGTCTCCAGTATCTACGTAGAGCTAATTCGGTCATTGGCAGCCAGTCGGAGGGCTACTTACCCAACTGGACGCGTTCCAGTCGCTGGCCACATGTTTGAGGCGACCGAAGCCAGCCTGACACCGAGAGTTGCACGTGAGCGCGTCACCGACCGATTGGTTCCGCCGCGTCGATACCGTATTCGACGCTGCCGTCGACCTTCCCGCCGATCAACAAGCGGCGGTCGTCGAGCGCGAGTGTGCTGGTGACGAAGCACTCCGCGCGGAAGTCCTCTCGCTCCTGCGAGCCTACCGGTCGGATAGCCCCCTCGAAGCTCCCGCCGCCGCACTCGCGGCGCCGCTCTTCCAGCCTGCCCGCGCGGCCTCCGATCGCATTGGCCCGTTCCGCATCGTTCGCGAGATCGGCCGCGGCGGCATGGGACGCGTCCTCCTCGGCGAGCGCGCCGACGGGCAGTTCGAGCAGCGGGTCGCCATCAAGCTCATTCAGCACGGCAGCCCGGGCGTCGTCCGCCGATTCGTCGAGGAACGCCGCATCCTCGCGCTGCTCGAGCACCCCAACATCGCTCGGCTCGTCGACGGCGGGCTCACCGCCGACGGACTGCCGTACTTCGCCATGGAGCTCGTCGATGGCGAGCCGATCGACCGCTACTGCGAGTCGCGCCATCTGCCACTCGACGCGCGGCTCGAGCTCTTCGCCCGCGTGTGTGACGCCGTCGCCTACGCACACCAGCACCTCGTCATCCACCGCGACCTCAAACCATCGAACATCCTGGTCACCGCCGACGGTCAGGTGAAGCTGCTCGACTTCGGCATCGCAAAGCTGCTCGGCGCCACGCAGGGCGATGATCTGACGGGTACGGGGCTGAGCCCAATGACGCCGCAGTTCGCGGCGCCGGAGCAGATTCGCAATGCGCCGATCAGCACGGCGACCGACGTGTACTCGTTAGGTGTGCTGCTCTACCTGCTGCTCACCGGCGAGCGGCCGTACGACCTTCGCGGGAGGCTGGCCGCCGACGTCGAGCGGATCGTGTGCGTGGACGTGCCACCGAAGCCATCGAGCCGGGCGGCGGGCCCGCTGGCGAGACGGCTGCGCGGCGACCTCGATCTGATCGTGATGACCGCGCTGCAGAAGGACGAACAGCGCCGCTATCAGTCGCCGGCCACGCTCGCCCATGACCTGCAGCGATTCCTGCAGGGCCGCGCGATCCTCGCGAGACCGGACACCGCTCGGTATCGGCTCGAGAAGTTCGTACGTCGCAACCGGACCGCCGTCGCGTTCGCAACTGCAACCGCGGTGGCGCTCGTCGGTGCGACCGTGTTCTCCATCGCGCAGATGCGAGAGGCACGGAGACAGCAGCGCGAAGCCCTGCGGGCCGCGCAGCGGGCGACCGCGCTCAGCGACCTCCAGAGTGTGCTCGCCGGAGACGCTCGCGACCCCGACGGGCGGCCGCTCCCTCCCGCCGGCCGGATCGCGATGGCCGAAGGGGTCATTACACGCCGCTTCGGGTCGGACCCGTCGCTCGCCGCGAGCCTGATGGTGGACCTCTCAGGACGGTACGTCGAGGCCGGAGACCTCAAGGCACAACGCGCCATGCTCGGCAAGGCGCGCGCGATCGCGCTCGAGGCAAACCTGGGAGCGGAGGTCGCGCTGGCGACGTGCTGGAGAGCGAACAGCTACTGGCTCGAGGACATCCTCGACTCGGCGCGAGCGGACGTGGCGGAAGGGAAAGCCGCGCTCGCGCGGGACAAGTACCGCGATCACGAGGCCGAAGCGACTTGCCTGGAGGCCGAGGGCAAGTTGCTGCAGGCGACAGGGAAGCCCGATTCGGGAATCGCGCTGCTCAAGCGGGCCGTTCGGATCGAGGAGGATGAACCCGGAAGCACGGAAGCCCTCGGGCGCATGAACTCCCTCGCCGAGGTGCTGCGCTTGAGCGGCCGGATCCGTGAGGCGGTGCCTTACTTTCGTAGAATCCTCGCGCAGCTCGAGGCGTTAGGCTACGGCGAGACCGATGCGTTCCCGAACGTTGTGAACTTTCTGTCGACGTCGTTGACGGACCTTGGTGAGTGGGCCGTACTCGACTCCACGCTTCGCGGGTACATTCGTCCGCGTGAGGCAGCACACGGTGAAGGACGAGTGCCGACGCTGCTGGCGCTCCTCTACGCACGAGCGAAGCTACGCCTCGGCGAGACCGACTCGGCAGACCTGTGGTTGACGCGTGCCATGCGAGACACGACCCAGGGCGCTGGGCAGTTCGATGCATATCTCGCCTCGACGTTGACCGAGCTCCGCCTCGACCAGTCGCGGCTCAAGGACGCGCGCGTCGTGGCATCCCAACTTCCCGCCGGCCGACGCGGCCAGCGTGCGACGGCGGCAATGCTTCGGGCACGACTGCAGCGCGCGGACGGAGATCCGCGCGGCGCTTCGGCGTTCCTCGAGCGAGAGCTCGGTACCGTGTGGAACGACGGGCAGCAGCGCCTAACGCTCTTTTCGCTCCCGCTGGTCACTGCTGGCGAGTGGCGTCT
>DATCGG010000359.1:0-5995 GCA_036509075.1 Gemmatimonadaceae bacterium | reverse complement strand
AAGGAATTCTGACGGAGAGCGAGCGCGTGGTTCTAAGCGAGCTCCTCGTGGAACGACGTCGCAGCGATTGGCTCGCCGGGCGTCTCGCGGCCAAGCGCGGATTGCGCGCGGCGTGTCGCCGTCGCGGCGAGGCGGCACCGGCGTACACGACGATCGAAATCCGGAACGACACGCGCGGCGCGCCACGTTTTGCGATCGCCGGACGCCCTGATCTCGACGAACGCCTCGACATCTCGATCGCTCACTGCAACGGCACCGCGGTCGCCGCGGTGGCGGACCGAGTCGCGTCAGGCACTGTCGGTGTGGACGTGGAGGTCACGAAGCCACTGTCGATCGATCTCCTGAAGCGCGTGCTGCGACCCGAGGAAATCGCCCACCTCGATTCGCTCTCGGACGCCGCGCCAACGCCGCTCGAGCTCTGGACGGCCAAGGAGGCGGCGATGAAGGCGGCGCGCCACCTGTGCGACGCGCTCCGCGACGTGGAGCTCTCGTGGAAGCCGTCGCGATCGATGCACGCCCGCATCGCCGGCACCGGCTTGCCCGCGCACTCGATCCTCGTCAGGCATCGGACCTCGGGTCCGTACACCATCGCCCTGGCCATCTGTCGATGACTCGCGTCGGCATCGATGCCCTGACGTATTACCTGCCCGCGCACGCCCCGACGCTGGCGGAGCTCGAGGCGCGCGGAGCGCTGCGCGGGCCGGCGTCGACGCTCGCCGGGTTCGGCTTCGAGCGGGCACGGGTGGCCGAGTCGGAGAGCCACGTGGACATGGCGATGCACGCGGTCCGCGCGCTGCTCGCGGAGACGAACACGTCGCCCGATGAGATCGATCTCGTCCTGTACGCTGGCGCGCTGACCTCCAGCTCGACAATGGAGTGCGCGCCTGCCCCTGCAGGATCGGTGCTGCAGCTGCGCGACCTCATGGACTTCTTCAAGTATCCGGTCTCGCAGCTGCAGAGCGAGCTCGATCTCGTGAACGCATCGGTCGCCGGTATCGACCAGCAGGGGTGTGCCGCGATCTTCTCGAGCGTTCGTCTGGCGCGCGCGACATTGCTCGCGGAACCCGACGTACGCACGGTGCTGTGCGTGAGCGCGGATCGACTGCCGCACGGTTCGTCGCGCGAGGTCGTATACAACCTCGTGTCGGATGGTGCGTGCGCGATGCTGGTGCGCCGGGACGCCGCGCGCAACCGCATCGTCGCCACGCACCAGGTGACAAAAGGGGCGTTCTGGGATTCGGGGTCGCTCGAGAACGAAATCATCGCGGCGTACTTCCCGACTGCGCGCACGGTCATCGAGGACACCCTGCGGAAGGCGGGCGTGACGCTCAGCGACATCCGGTGGGTAATCCCGCATAACGTCTCGCTGCGCAGCTGGGAGATCCTGCTCGGGCTCATCGGGTGTCCTCGGGACAAGCTGTTCAGCGCCAACATCGGACGCGTAGGCCACACGATCGCCGCGGACAACTTCATCAATCTCCGCGATGCGACCGATGCCGGGCTCCTCCAGCCGGGTGATCTGCTGCTCCTCTTCACGTTCGGCTACGGACTGAACTGGAGCTGCATGGTGCTCGAGCACTGACACCGGCACATGACGAGCCGACCGGCGTCGGAGCGACGCACGATCCTCGTGACGGGC
The DNA here is from genome assembly GCA_036509075.1 of Gemmatimonadaceae bacterium. Classification (GTDB taxonomy): domain Bacteria; phylum Gemmatimonadota; class Gemmatimonadetes; order Gemmatimonadales; family Gemmatimonadaceae; genus JAJKIV01. Next base: position 4,356 of record DATCGG010000359.1, on the reverse strand, counting down.
GGGACCGGGGCGTTAGGCGTGGAGCTGGTATCGCGCCTTGCGCGCACGAGTAACGCGTCGGTCGTCGTGCTCGCGCGCGGCACCGCGCGGGCGCGCACCGTCGTGCTGCCACCAGGGGTCCGAACGCTCACGGGCGACGTGCGGCTCGGCTCCACGTTTGGCCTCGGGTCGGCAGACGTGGCGACACTGCGCGAACGCGTCACGGACATCGTGCATTGTGCGGCCGACACGACGTTCAACCGACCGCTGGCCGACGCGCGCGAGACAAACGTCGCGGGTACACAAGCCGTTCTTGGCTTCGCGAAGGAGTGCCGGCACCTCCAGCGAATGGTGTGCTTCAGCACCGTGTACGTCGCCGGTCGCACGACGGGCTGCTTCGCGGAGCAGGACGTCGGTGGGGCCGATGGGTTCGTGAACAGCTATGAGCAGTCGAAAGCCGAGATGGAAGCGGTGGTGCGTGACGCGATGCGCGAGCTGCCGATCGCCATCTACCGCCTGAGCACGATCATTGGCGACGCTCACACCGGCGAGGTCGGTGGCCTCAATGCGATCCATCACGCGCTGCGACTGCTGTACCAGGGTCTTGCCCCGATGGTGCCGGGTCGGGAAACGGGACTCGTCGACCTGATCCCGGTGGACTTCGCGGCCGACGCAAGCCACCATCTCTTCGAGCGAGATTTTACCGAGGGTGCAACGTATCATCTGTGTGCGGGCGCGGCGGGATCCGCCACGTTAGGTGCGCTGCTGGACGCGACGATGGTGGCATTCGAACGCTACCGCCCGGCGTGGCGGAAACGCAGCATCGCTCGGCCCGCGATCGTGGAGCTGGAGACATACGAGCTCTTCGTGCGCTCCGTGGAGGAAGCGGGGAACCAGGTACTGCTCCAGGCGACGCGAGCCGTCCAGGCGTTCGCCTACCAACTCGCGTATCCCAAGGTGTTCGATGGCCGACGCGCCGACCGCGTGCTCGGGCCGGCGGGCATCGTGGCGCCGACTGTGCTCGATTACTACGACCGGATCGTGCGGTGGTGCGTCGAGACGAATTGGGGGACACAGCCATGACGACGTCGCCGCCGAAGTCACTGCCGACACCCGACGAGCTCGAGCGGCAGCTCACACGCTTCGTCAATGTCACGCTGCTCGGCGGCGGGGACGCGGTCGATCGCGACACGCGACTGTTCGAGGATGGCTACATGAACTCGCTGCGCATCCTCGACCTGATCGCGATGGTGGAAAAGTCGTTAGGTGCGCGTATTCCCGATCGCTCGGTCCGTCTCGCGAACTTCCGCACGATCGCCACGATCGTGCGGGTGTTTCACCCGGACGCCGGTGTGGCGGCAACGTCCGCGCCCGACCAGACGTTCGAGCGCCGTGCTGACCGATCGCGCTTTGCCTCCCCATTGGAGCTGCTTCGGGAGCGCGGCGACGTCGTGATCGTCGGCGCCGGCCGGGTGGCGCTGTCGGGCCTCGCGCTCGACGTCTTCGAGGCAGTCGACGACACCGTCGTTCGGTGGGCGGGTTCGCTTGGCGCTCCGGAGCACCGTTACCCGAGCCTGATCGACGCGGCGGTGCTGCAGCGCGCCGCTGTTGTCATCCCGAGCGCAGCGAGGGATCGCGCTCATCCCGACAGAGGGACCGGACCCTCTACCGGAACTATCGCGATCCCTCGCCTGCCGGCTCGGGATGACGAAGTATCGTTGGCCCCCGCCGTCTGCTACCACGCCTACGCCGAATGGTCCGGCCGGACACTCGGCGACACTCCGACGCTTCTCACCGCGCGCGGCCGCTGCTACCGGTTCGAGGACGGGAACCACATCCCCCTCGAGCGCCTGTGGGAGTTCACGATGCGCGAGATCATCGTGATCGGAACGCGCCAGCAAGTCGAAGATGTTCGGCAATCACTCGTCAGGCGGGTCATGACGCTTGTCGGGCGTCTCGAGCTGGACGCGTCGATCGAAACTGCCACCGACCCGTTCTTCGCGCCGGCTGACGAGGGCCGCCGCCTCATGCAGCAGGCCGGCGCACTCAAGTACGAGCTCCGCCTCGCCATCGACGCGACCGGCCGAACGATCGCGGCCGCGTCCTTCAACCATCACCACGACTTCTTCGGCACCCGCTTCGGCATTCGCCTCGCGGGCGATACACCAGCGCACAGTGGCTGCGTCGCGTTTGGACTGGAGCGGTGGGCGCTCGCGCTCCTGGCCCAGCACGGCGTAGAACGTGAGGGGTGGCCTAACGCAGCGCGTGCGTGGCTCGATGAAGCGGCGCAACGCCGGACTCGCGGAGCCGGTGCGTGACTCGGCTGCACAATCGCACGCGCACGTCGGAGTCCATCCCGCGAAAGCTGCTTCGCCAGGGCAAGCTGCATCTCCTGCCCATTTACGCGCTCATGCGCACGAGCGATTTAGCGCGCGAAGGCATCGAGAACTCCGGGAGCTACCGATTCGCGGACCACGTCTATCGGAACCAGCCCAGTGGCCGATTCGGAATCGGTCGCGCCCTCGATGCGGTGCTGCTGCGGATGCGCGGCGCCCGATCGATGCGCAACCGCTTCCACCATACGCAACGCGAGATCCTCACGGCCGCCCGAGCGCTCGAATCGCGCAGCGCCGTGGACCCGGTTGCGGTGACGGCCCCGTTTCGCGTCCTGTCAATTCCGAGCGGAATCGCGCGCGACCTCGTCCTCGCGGCCCGTGCGGTCGAGCGGGAACTCCCCGGCGTGTACGCGCGCAGCACATTCTTCGGCGTGGACCTCGACCCCGCGCCGGTGAAGCTCTCGCGCGACCTCGCGGGACGGGACGACCACTACTTCTTCACCCGCGGCGATGCCCTCGATGCAACATCCTTTCCCTCCGAGCTCGACGTCATTGTCTCCACGGGACTCGGCGAATTCCTGAGCGATGATCTCCTCGTCCAGTTCTACAAGAACTGTCACGATCGGCTCCGGCCAGGCGGCACCTTCGTCACATCCTCCATGCAACCCGACCGCGTCGCGGACTACCTGATGCGTCAGCTCGCGGAGCTTCACACACACTACCGTCGCGGCGAGGAGATCATTCGCTGGCTGCACACGGTCGGTTTCTACGAGGTGTCGGCCCGGCAGGATGATGTGGGACTGCAGACGCTCGTCGTCGCGAGACGGGTCGAGCGCCGGCGTGCCCGACGCGACAAGGCAAGCGCGACGTGATCTACGAATCCCATCTCCGCGCCACCGAGGAGAACGCGTGGCCCCTCGACACGTCCATCGCGTGGGATGCGATCGACTTCGATGTCGCGCGTACCGAGCGCGATCTGCATCAGGCACTGCACGATGCGGCGCTCATCGAAGGCTACCTGCCCGTATACGCTGCACGGCTCATGCAGCTCCTCTGGGACGATGTCGATGCGACCGCCGTCCTCAGCATGGAGCTTTACGAAGGGCTCAAACACTTCACCGCGCTCGCCCGATACCTCGACCGCGTAGGTTACCAGCGTGAGGAGGTTTCCGAGGCGGCGCTCGTCGCGGCACGCGAGCGTGCACTGGGGATCGCGTACGACAAGGCCGAACTGATCGCGCACCTCACGAACTTCATGTGCTCGGAGCTCTTCGCAGCCTACTTTTTCCTGAGAATCTCGCGGCGCACCAACGAGCCGGTCCTGCGAGACCTGTTAGGCTACATGTCGCGCGATGAGTTCCGCCACAGCGCGAGCGCAGGCGATGTGCTGAAGAAGCGGATCGACCGCGACCCAGCGGTGGCGGCCCAGGTGCTCGCGGCCGCCCAGCGTTTTCGCCACTATGGAAGCGACGTCGTCGCCGTGCCTGTCGCCGAGGAGAACGACTTCGAGGCAATCATGGCCATGAACCGAAAGATCCGCTTGTTATGCGGTCTCGCGCCGATCGAACACCTGAAGGAGTCGATTCCCGGTGGAGATTAGCGAGAACGACCTCTGGATCCTGAGTTACTACCGCGAGTCGGAGCTCGCGGGCGGGCTGGTCATGGGCCGGCTCGCTCGGGAGACTGACGACGACGATCTGCGTGTACACCTCACCGAGCACTGCGCCGAAGAAGCGCACCACGCTTGGCTGTGGACGGAGACGATTCTGAAAGTAGGCGGCACCCCGAAACGCGTGGCCGAGACGTACCAGACGCGCTATTACGCCGAGATCGGGATGCCGGCGAGCCTGCTCGAGATCCTCACCCTCACGCAGGTGTTCGAGCGGCGCGTGATCCGCCATTTCCGCGCGCACCTCAAATGGCCGAACGTGCATCCGGCGGTGGCCGAGACGCTCCATCGCATGATCGAGGATGAAGTTGGGCACTTGAGCTGGGTGAAGGACCGGCTCGATCGGTACGCCGCGGAGCGAGGCGGGCCGGT
>DATCGG010000358.1:0-2468 GCA_036509075.1 Gemmatimonadaceae bacterium | reverse complement strand
CGAGGTTCATCGGGTCAAGGCCGAGGATTAGCTCCACCGTGCGGAGTGCGCTCAGCTGGTCGAACCGATCTGACACCACGACGCCACGCTTCACGGACGGACCAATCAGCAGCGCCACCTCGCGCGTCGCGTCGACGTGATCGGGCCCGTTCTGGGCGTCGTCCTCCATCACGATGATGAGACTCTCGTTCCAGATCGGGCTGCTCGAGATCGTCTGGACGATCTGGCCCAGCGCCGCGTCGTTCTGCGCGACGAGCTGATACGGGTTGAGAAAGCCCGGGCTCACGCCCGCGGTGTGATCGTTAGGCAGCCAGAGGTACGAGAACGCGGGCACACGATTCTCCCGAATCATCGCCTCGAAGTCGCGCCGCCAGATCGCTGCCCGGTCGAGGTCCGAGAACGCGAGGTTCCACGTCGGATAGCCGAGCGTGTAATGCGTGATGAAGTCGGCGACGCCGGTCTTGAACGTCGCGTCCGAGCCGATCGCGCGAGTGAGGCTGTTGTCACCAGTGAACAACGCCGACAGGCCAGCCGAGAACTTCGGGTCGGCCAGGAGCTTGAGCGCATCGGCACGGTTGGTTCCCCGCCCCATAAACGGCTTCGACAGCGTCGTCGTCCGCGAGCCTCGGTCGATGGAGTCCGCGAGCGCCATCGAGTGCGCGTAGAACCGCTTCGCGAGCGCGTGCTCGGCACCGAAACGCTCAGTGATCAGCCGGTACATGCGCGTGAAGAGGTAGTAGGGCTCGCCGTAGATGCGATAGCTCACGTTCTTCGCCTCGAGCGCGTCCCAGATGTACATCGGCGAGTAGGCGCCCGGCACGGTGCCGAATGGATATCCGCGGTAGCGCGCAGCGTACGTCGTGTTCCCGAGCCACTCGAGAAAGGGGCTCGCGTATCCACTCGTGGTGAAGCTGTGCCCGAGGACGCTGATCTCGCCGTCCGCGTAGAAGTGGTCGAGCGTGACGAACTCCCGCGCGATCTGATGCGCCACCGGCGTGACACGCTCACCGAACAGCGTTAGGCTCGAATCCGCTTCCCCCCGCTCGAGGTCGCCCATCACCTGATCCCACGAGCGATTCTCGCGCACGATGTAGAACACGTGGCGAATGGGAAGGCGCAGCCCGTCGCTCGCGCTGTAGAGCGGCGTGCCTTGCGCGACCTGCCCCGTCCACGCGGCGAGCCGCCCGGGTATGACCGTATCCGGCAGCACGGCGAGGGACCCGCGAAGCAGCGTAAGAACGTAGTCCGGCCCACTCGTACGCGTGTCGGCGATCGCTTGCGGCCCTTGAGGATTGGGCCGCCGCGCCCGGATGCCCTTCGCGCTTAGCACCACAAGCCGGCCGCTGTCGGCGAGGACTTTGGTCGGATACCAGGCCGTCGGGAAAAAGCCAATGGGCTCCGCACCGGTGCCGGCGGCCGCAGACCCCACATCGAAGACGGCGACCGCGTTGAGGTTCGCGGCGGTGACGTACAGCTTACCCTTCGACACCGCGCACGATGTCGGTGCACCGCCGTATCTCGCAGTCGCGCCCTGCGGTCCGGGGAACTTGACGCGGTAGGTGGCGACGACGGAGTCGGACGTGAGTGACACGGCCGACACGTCGTCCGAGCCGGAGTTCACGACATACACGTGCGCGTCGTCGGCGCAGAGATTTTGTGGCGCACGTCCGGTCGCGATCGTGCGGCGCAGCCGTGGCTGACCGCCGGAGAGATCGTACGCGAGCAGCTTGTGTTCACCAACGAGCGCCAGGTAGAGCGTTCTGCCAACCAGTCGCATGGACGACGGGAAGAAGCCTGCATACACCGTGGACTCAATACGTCCCGACGTCACGTTGAGGATCGCGAGCTTCCCTGGTCCCGAGGCCCCCACGCTATCCGGAGTGGTCAGGAGCGCGACGGCAATACGCTCGGCGTCGATGGCAGCCACCGGCCCGACATACGCGCCGACGTCGAACGAGCGAGTGACCTGGAACTGCCGATCGATCTGGAAAACGCTGTCGCTCGACCCACCGCTGACGTAGAGGTTGCCGTTAGGCGACGGGGCAGCGCTCGGATACAGTGACGAGACGCGAAGCGTCCGCGTGACGCTCGGCCGCGCGATATCGACGATTGATATCTCCGGGTCTTCCAGCCCTTGCGGGTAGTACCCATTGTTGAGCACGACCACTCGGCCGCCGAACGAAACGGCCTCATACGGCAGCCGCCCGAGCTCGACCTGAGCGCCGGCGGGCGCCAGGACCCAGCCAGTCGGGAGTCGCAGCTGGGGCGTCTGCGCCGCAAATCTCGCTGCCGACGCGTTCGCTCGGCGCACGGCTCGGTCGTAGCCCTTCCCTCGCGCGAATTTCCAGAGCTCGCGCGTGAGGTCCTCCATTTCCTCTGGCTCGTCCGGTTCCGACCGCGCGGACATGACCGAACGCTTCCCTTCGCGCTCCCGCTCTTCCTCTCGCTCTCGTTCTCGCCTGTCAGGC
>DATCGG010000357.1:0-20521 GCA_036509075.1 Gemmatimonadaceae bacterium | reverse complement strand
CAGGCACAGACGGCAACCGGTGCGACGACGACACCCGTTTCGCGACCGTTCGTACCCGGCGAGCGCCTCTCCTACGACGTGTACTTCGGCGCCATCAAGGTCGGGACCGGATCGATGGAAGTGCGCGGGATCGACACCGTGCGCGGGCGCCCCGCGTATCACACGGCCTTCAGCCTCACCGGCGGAATCCCGTTCTACAAAGTCGATGACGTCTTCGAGAGCTGGTTCGCGACCGATGATCTCGCCTCCCTGCGCTTCAACCAGGACCAGAACGAAGGCACGAAGGAGCGCCAGCATCGCTACGAGATCTACCCGGAGCGCCGCACGTACGATGACCTCAGCGACCAGGAGCCAGAACAGCCATCGGTCGCCGATCCGCTCGATGACGGCTCCTTCGTCTACTTCGTCCGCACCGTGCCGCTCGAGGTCGGACGCACGTACGAGTTCCAGCGCTACTTCAAGCCCGATCGCAACCCCGTGACGATTCGGGTGGAGCGGCGCGAGCGCGTAAAGGTGCCGGCGGGTACGTTCGACGCCATCGTGATTCAACCAGTGATCAAGACGAAAGGCGTGTTCTCGGAGTCCGGTCACGCGGAGCTGTGGATTTCGGACGACGACCGGCGCGTGATCCTGCAGATGAAGTCGCAGCTGTCGTTCGGCTCACTGGATCTATACCTCACCAACATTCAGCGGCCGTAGCCATAGTCGGTGGTCGTTGGTCGGTAGTCGGAAGCTAACGACTAATGACTACCGACTACCGACTCATTTAGCTCGGCCGTCGTCGGATCGATGACGGCCGCCACCTCGAGCACTCGATCGGCCGGCAGTCCTCCACGCCGCGCGTGCTCCCGAATCAGATCCTGATTCGCGGCGATGTACACGCACGTCATCTTGTCTTCCGTCACAAAGCTCTGGACCCACTGAATGCCCGTCCCGAGCTGCAGCAGCGCCTCGCACGACCGCTGTGCAATGTCCTGCAGCTCCGCCCACGAAAGCGCTGCCGCGTTCGGTATCTCTCGCTCGATGATGAATTTCGGCATCGTCGTGTCCCGCGTGGGTTATCCAATTGGCGTCAGAGCCGACTCCTCGGCGCGTTGTCACACGACACGCGTGGATTCCAGTCCGCGAACATTCCCCCCGGGTTGCTGTCCCACGCCCACGCGTGCAGGGCCCAGACGCCGAACGTCGAGTTGACCGCGAAGTCGTGATCGAAGAGTCGCGGCGGCCTCGGCGCGGTCCACGCGCCGAGCGGCACGATGTACTCGACGGCCGTGAGCCGCATGCCGCCGTCCTTCTCGGGCGCGTACAGGAGGAGCTCCGGCTCCTCCACGCGAACGGAGCCATCGATGAGCTTCGGGTTCCCGAAGTGGTAGCCCATCCCGCCGGCTTTCGGGTCGCTCATGCATCCCGTGATCTCGGTCGACCATCCGGCGGCCTTCGCGGTCTCGAGACTGCGGAACCTCGCGGTGACGCGCCGGAGCGCGGCGATCTCCTTGTCGACCTCCGCGCTCGGCGTGTCGTCCGCGCGACTTGCCGTCCACGACGCGGCGTCGGCCTTATCGTTCATCGCGTCCCACGTGATTCGCTCGTCCCGCCAACCGGCAAGCAACACCGTGGCGGCGAGCAAACCCACTGCGATTCTCATGGTGCCCTCGTGCGATGGGAGTCATCTTCCTTGAGCCCACGGGGAACATGAGACGGGGTGATTAGCTGCCCCGTTGCTCGGAATTAGCTACGGATTAGCTGTCGAACGACGTGATCGTCACGGTTCAGCTTCTCGGTGGAGCGTCGCTCCGCTCCGGGGACACCCCGCTCAGCGGACCTCCTGCGCAGCGGCACCGGATGGCGCTGCTCGCGCTGATCGTGGCCGCGTGGCCGCAGCCGCTCTCGCGAGATCGGGCGATCGCGCTGCTCTGGCCCGAGCGCGATGACGCGAACGCGCGTCGCCTGCTCAACCTCGCCGTTCACGTGCTGCGCTCGGCGCTTGGCGACGGCGCGATTGCCTCGACCGGCGACGGCCTGCTGCTCGTTCCGGCACTCGTTAGGTGCGACCTGCATGATCTGCGCGCGGCGATCGCGGCTGGCGAATCGGAGCGCGTGGTGAAGCTTTACACCGGAACGCTGCTCGACGGATTCCACCTCGACGACTCCACCGAGTTCGGGTACTGGCTCGACGAGCGTCGCACCGAGCTGGCACACGCGTACACGGGCGCGCTGCTCGCGACCGCCAACGCGCAGGAGAGAGCCGGCGACGTGCATGGCCGCGTCGGTACGTGTCGTCGTCTGGTAGCCGCGGACCCACATTCCGCCGTCCACGCGCGCGCGCTCATGCAGGCGCTCGACACCGCCGGCGACCGGGCTGGTGCCATCCAGCATGCGACGGAGTACGCGCAGCGCGTGCGCGCCGACCTCGAGCTCGAGCCCGATCCCAGCGTGATGGCGCTCGCGGAACAACTCCGCGTCGCACCCGTTAGGCGTCCGCCCACGCCAGCCAAGGAGCCGGGAGCATCATCGGTGGCGGTGCTGCCGTTTCTCAGCCTGGGCGCGACTCCGGAGAACGAGTACTTCGCCGAGGGCATTACCGAAGACGTCATCGCCCATCTCTCCAAGATCCGTGCGCTTCGCGTGATCTCGCGGACATCAGTGCTTCCCTTCAAGCACCGCTCGCAGCCGATGAAGGAGATCGCCGCGCGCCTCGGGGCGACGACGCTACTGGACGGAAGCGTCAGGCACGCCGGCGACCGCGTGCGGATTGTGGCGACGCTCATCGATCCGGGAACCGACCGTCATCTCTGGGCCGAGACGTACGATCGCCAGCTCACGGACATCTTCGCGATCCAGACCGATGTCGCGCTGCACATCGCGGCGGCGCTGAAGGCCGAGCTGTCGCGCGACGAACAGGCCCGCGTGCGGCGAGAGCCGACGACGAACGTCCAGGCCTACCGGCTCTTCCTGCAGGGGCGTCGGTGGTTCATCAAGTTCACGCCGGAGCCGTTGCGTCGCTCGATCGATCTGTTCGACCGCGCGATCGAGCACGATCCCACTTTCGCGTTGGCATACGCGCACGCGGCGATGGCCTACACGGAGCTGGCCGAGGCAGGGGCGATGACGCCCGAGGTCGCCTACGAGCGCGCATCGCATGCGGTCGCGAAGGCACTGGAGATCGATCCCGAGCTCGGCGCCGCGCACTGCACACTCGGCCATCTGAAAACCGCTCGCGAGCTGGATTGGGAGGGCGCGGAGCGCGCATTCAAACGGGCCATCGAGCTGAGTCCGAGTGGCGCGGAGGCGTACGACCTGTACGGACGATTGTGTACGGGACTCGAGCGCTACGAGGACGCGTTGGCGTTGCTACAGCGCGCCCAGGAGCTCGACCCGCTGGCGCACGGCCTCGACATTCCGACGGCGCTTCTGCGCGCGGGGCGATACGACGAAGCCGTTGCTCGAGCCGAGGAAGCGGTGAGCGTGTACGACGCGGAGGATCGAGCGCGAGCGACGCTCGGATGGGCATACCTGCTCTCCGGTCGCACACGAGAAGGGCTGGCGGAGCTCGAGCGAGCGGTCGCGCTCGCGCCGAACAACACGCAGTGGTTAGGCCAGCTCGGGGCGGCGTACGCGAGGGCCGGGGATCACGCGAAAGCGCACGCGACCCTGCGCGATCTCGAGACGAGGGCGGAGAGCACGTACGTATCGCCTTACCATTTCGCCTACGTTTACGCCGGGCTCGGCCAGGACGATCGGGCGATCGACTGGCTGAAGCGTGCGGTCGCGGAGCGCGCCGGGCCCGTGTTCGGTCTCAAGGGTTCGTTCCTGTTCGCGTCGCTGCACGCGCACCCGAGGTTTCGAGCGATCCTGCGCGAGCTGCACCTCGCGTGAGGCGCCTAACGTCTTACTTGACCTGCCATGGTTGTTGCACTCTCCGACGACGCCACCAAGACGGCGCTTGGCTCGATCCAACGCTATGCAGCCGAGCATCTCGACCAGGAATTCGGCGAGCTCCAGGCGCGGCTCCTGCTCGAGTTCTTCCTGAAGGAGATCGCGCCATCCGTGTACAACGCAGCGATCGCGGATGCGCAGGCGTATCTCCGCGATCGCGTGGCCGACCTCGAGGGTGCCTGCTATGCGCCGGAGTTCGGGTATTGGCCAAAGGCAACGACTCGGAAGCCGCGTTGAGGTTCGGGTCGATCTTGCGCGATGAGACACCGCGAACGCAGTTTCGCGGCGGCGCGCAGGGCGCCACCCGTCCGCGGAAAGGACCGAGTCCACCTGTGTAAAATGAAGTCATCCCGAGCGCAGCGAGGGATCGCGATCCTCCCGACCGAGGGCTCGCCCCTCTATCGTGACGATCGCGATCCTTCGCCTGACGGCTCAGGATGACAAAGGTGATCCGAACCTCCTTCGCCCACGCCAGCGGACCCGGGCGCACCACAAGGAGGCTCGTCATGCCCGTGCGTCACCTGCCCGTCCGTCCAGACCTGGACCAGCTCAAGCACCAGGCGAAGGACCTCCTCCGCGCGATCCACGCCGGCGATGCCGAAGCCGTCGCCGAGCTGCGCGAGCGCCACCCCGATTCGCCCGACCCGGCCACCGCAAAGCTCGCCGACGCGCAGCTGGTGCTCGCGCGAAGCTACGACGCGTCGAGCTGGACGCGGCTCGTCCAGTCGGCCCAGCTCATCGACGCCATCTGGCGAGACGACATCGACGTCGTGCGCGACCTCGTGGCGCGCAACCCGAAACTGATTCACGAGGACGCGCGCATTCGCAAGGGATGCAACTGGGGGCCGCCGATGTCGTATGCCGCGAACATCGGCCGTGACCGCATCATCCGGATGCTATACGAGCTTGGCGCCCGTGACGTGGACAAAGCCATCGACCGCGCCACGCTTCAGAGCCAGATCGGCACGGCGACGATGCTCCACGGCTTTCTCGGGAATCCGCCACTCCCCGACGGAGCGCTCGGCGGGCCCGCGTATACGCTGAGTGCTGACGGCACCGCGTTCGCGCTGTCGCGTGGTGCCCGGGTGTACGACGAACACGGCACGCTGGTCGCGCCCGTCGACATCGTGCTCGAGACGGACTCCCGCAAACCGTCGGCGAAGCACGCGATTCTCGCGTTGTACGAGCAGCACGGCGTCATCTTCCCCGACACGGCGCCAATGGCCGTGCACCGCGGGCGCATCGACCTCCTCGAGGAGCACCTGCGACGCGACCCCAAACTCCTCACCCGCACGTTCTCACATCGCGAGATCTTTCCGGCGGAGATGGGGTGCACGGCCGAAGTGAATGCGACCGTGGGAACGCCGTTAGGCGGCGCGACGCTGCTCCACATGTGCGTGGACTACGACGAGATGGAGATGGCGACCTGGCTGCTCGACAAGGGAATGGATGTGAACGCCCGGTCGGCGGTGGGGGCCAGCGGGTTCGGTGGCTACACGGCGCTGTTCTCGACCGTCGTGTCGCAGCCGAATTTCTGGATGAACCTCCGGCAGCGCGGCCCGTTCGTCGCGCCGTTCACGAAGCTCCTGCTCGAGCGCGGTGCGGACCCGAACGTGCGCGCGTCGATCTGGAAGCGGCTGCATCCCGGATACGAAGATCCGATACGTTACGAGTACCGTAATGTCACGGCACTGTCCTGGGGTCGCCGATTCCCCCACCGCAACTTCGTGAGTGAGCCGGCGATGCGACTCATCGAGGAAGCAGGCGGTGTGGAGTAGCGCGTGAACAACCACGAACGCTGAACAGACAGACGGCGCTCCGCCGTCAGCGCACTCAGGGTTCGTGGTTCTCTTTCCACTACACGACGAGGCTGACGAGGAGCGTGAAGGCGAGGCCCGCAACGCCAATGATCGTCTCCGACACCGTCCACGTCTTGAGCGTCTGCGGAACGGTCATGTTGAAGAACTCCTTGATGAGCCAGAAGCCGGAGTCGTTCACGTGCGACAGGACGAGCGCGCCAGCGCCGGTGGCGAGCACCAGCAGCTCCGGCGGCGTACCGGGCATCGCGAGCGCTATCGGCGCGACAATCCCCGACGCCGTCGTCATCGCGACAGTTGCGGAGCCGGTCGCGACGCGAATGAGCGCCGCCACCGTCCAGGCCAGGATGAGCGGCGACGTATGCGAGCCGCTCGCGAGGTCGGCGATCGCGCGCCCTACCCCGCTCTGCACGAGGACCGCGTTGAAGCCGCCGCCGGCGCCGATCACGAGGACGATCGTCGCCGTCGGCGCCAGGCAGTCGTTGCAGAACTTCATGATGTCCTCTCGCGTAAACCGCCTCGGCCGCCCGAGCGACCAGAACGAGAACAGCAACGCGAGGAGGAGTGCGACGATCGGCTGCCCGACGAAGTGAAAGGCCGCGCGCAGGCTGGCATTCAACGACGGGGTCGCATCCGCCGCCGATGCGAGGAGCATCAGCAGGACCGGAATGAGCACGGTGAACACCGACATGCCGAAGCTCGGCATTCGGTCCGCCTCGCCTAACGCGGTCGAGGCGTCTCCCCCGCCGACGAGCTGCGCCGCGAGCGGGTTGTGCGCGGGGAGCACGATGCGCGGCGCGATCCACACGGCGTAGATGGGGCCGGCCAGGGCCGCCGTCGGGAGACCCACGACCAGTCCATAGAGCAGCGTGCGTCCGACGTCCGCCTTGAACGCGCCCACCGCGAGCATCGCCGCCGGGTGCGGCGGCAGCATCCCGTGAACCACCGAGAGACCGGCCACGAGCGGGATGCCGATCTTCACGAGCGACAGCCCCGCACGACGCGCAATCGTGAATACGAGCGGGATGAGGAGGACGAACCCCACCTGGAAGAACACCGGGATGCCGACGATGAACGCCACGAACATGATGGCCCAGTGCACGCGTCGCTCGCCGAAGCGGTCGATCAACGTCGTCGCGATGCGCGTCGCGCCACCGGACTCCGCCATCAGCTTCCCGAGCATGGTCCCGAGGCCGACCACGACGGCGATGAACCCGAGCACGTTGCCGACGCCATCCTGGAACGCCTTGACCGCCGCCGTGAGGTCCATGCCGGCGGCGGCACCCAGCCCGAGCGACGCGATGGTGAGCGCGACGAACGGGTGGACCTTGAAGCGGGCGATCATGACGATCAGCAGCGTCACCGCGCCTAACGCGATGAGCAGCAGCCACACCTGTGGCGTCATGCGGACGCGCGCGCGACGAGCGCCGCCACCATCTCCTCGGCCGAGCCTCCGACGTCGCACACCCACGCGCCTTCGTCTGGAGCCGGTTCTTCCAGCGCCTCGAACTGGCTCTCCAGCAGGGCGGGATCCATGAAGTGGCCCTTCCGCGCGCGAAGGCGTTCGCCGATCAGCTCGCGCGTTCCTCGCAGATAGATGAACTGCAGCGGTTGCGGCCTGGCCCCGTCGCGAAGCGTCTCGCGGTACGATCGCTTCAGGGCCGAACAGGTGAGGACCAGCCCGGTGCCAGCGTCCTTCGCCTCACGGATTCGCGAGGCGAGCGTCAGGAGCCATCCGGCACGGTCCTCATCGGTGAGTGGGATGCCTGACGACATTTTCCGGACGTTCTCCGGCGGATGGTAGTCGTCACCCTCGACAAAGGTGACCCCGATGGCCTTCGCGAAGTTGGCCCCGATGCGAGTCTTCCCGCACCCCGAGACGCCCATCACCACGTAGAGAGCCGTATGCGCGTTTTGCATCGGGCTAATGTGCGTCGGCACGGGGACTGACGACTAGGGACATCGGGACTCGGGACATCGGGACTGGGGACTCGGCCGGGAGGCTATTACCGCAGAGGAAGGCTTCGCGGCGCTAATGGCTTCCCCGCCGAGTCCCGATGTCCCGAGTCCCGAGTCCCTAGACCTCGTGCGACCTCGCGAACCGAGCGATGTGCTCGGCTGCCCGAAACGCCAGCGCCTGGATGGTCATCGTGGGTTGGCCGCGACCGGACGTCACGAAGCTCGACCCATCGCAGATGAAGAGGTTCGGCACGTCGTGCGCCCGGTGATATCGATCGACCACGGACTCGCGCGCGTCGTCGCCCATGCGCGCCGTTCCCAGCAGATGCACGCCTCCATCGATGGGGAGGATCGGCTGGGTCCACACCCGCGCCGCGCCCGCCGCGTGCATGAGCTCCTCCGTGCGGTCTCGGAACCACTGCTTCGCCTTCATGTCGTCCGGATGATCCGTGTACGTGAGGCAGAGACCGGGACGCCCCCAGCGATCCGGATGATCGTGATCCAGCGTCACGGTGTTCGATGCCACCGGGAGCGACGTGATGTGGGCGTAGAACCGCACCGAGTGCGTGAAGTAGTCGCTCAGCGCGCGCTTGTACTCGCGTCCCCACGTCGGCACGTCGTCCGGCAGCACGCCTAGCGCAAATCCGATCGGCTGATAGTTGAACCGCGCGTCGATGCCGCCACCGCCATAGAAGCCGCGCTTCGCGTCGGCGTCGTAGAAGTCGTGCACCGTCCGGCTCGCGACCGGTCCCTTGTACTCGTTCAGTGGATGATCGAACCGACCGAACGTGGACGCATGCCCGTTGAACATGATGTAGCGCCCCACGTTCCCGCTCGAGTTCGCGAGCCCATGCGGAAAACTCGGCGACGCCGAGAGAAGCAGGAGTCGAGTCGTCTCGGCTCCGTTGGCAGCGACGATGACCGCACGCGACCCTTGTCGCCGCTCTTTTCCCTCCCGATCCCAATACAGCACACCGGTCGTGCGCCCCTTCGCGTTCGTCTCCACACGGAACGCTGTGGACTCGGCGCGGACCTCGCAGCGACCCGTCGCCACGGCCTTCGGAATGACGGTCGCCAACGTCGATGACTTCGCGCCGAACTCGCACCCGTAGTACGAGCAGTGCCCGCACGCGAGGCACGGCGAGCGACCGTCGTACTGCTTCGAGAGGATCGCGAGCGGCGACACCTGTGCGTGCAGCCCAAGCGCGCTCGCGGCGCGCTCCAGCACCACACCGGATGACTTGTTAGGCAGCGGCGGCAGCGGATACCGGCGCGAGCGCGGCGGGTCGAATGGGCCCGGCGCGCCAGACACGCCGATCTCCCAGTCGACCTTCGTGTAATACGGCTCGAGCTCCTCGTACGTGATCGGCCAGTCGGCGAACCCCGTGCCGGGGATCGAGCCCCACTTCGACCGCTCCTTGAAGTCGATCGGACGGAACCGCCAGTAGTTCGCCGCGAAGTGCACGCTGCTGCCACCCACGCCACGCCGGTACGCGAGCGCTCTGCCCGCGTTCCGACGTGCCGGCTCCGCTTCGCTGCCCCGAATCGTCTGGATAGGCTCGAACGCGAGATTGAGCATCGCGTTCTCGCGCTCCACGGCCCACTCATCGTGCGTGAACTGGCTGGGCTGCTGCCACGGTCCCGCCTCGAGCACCACCACATCGAAGCCCGCTGTCGCAAGCTCCTTCGCGAGCACTCCACCCGCGGCCCCAGATCCGACGATCACGAAATCGACGGTCTCGCCCTCTGCATATGTGCGCTGCGTCATGCGTCGTGCTTCGCGTTCGTCTCGTCCTGCGCGTCGTACCAGCCGAATGGCGCCGCATACGTGGGCTCGTGCTCGAGACCCACGATCGTCCACCCGGTACCGTTCCTGTTGCCGCCGTAGGCGGAGTCGGCAAACGTTCCGACGATGACGAGCATGCGTGCCGCCGCGAAGAACGGCGTGCGCTCGACTTGTTGCATGAGTGCCACCTGTCGCCCGGGCGAGACCGACGCGAAGTCGCGCTCGCCGAGCGTGCGCGCGCGCGCGTCGAGGTCGGCGAGACCAGCGCGCACGACAGGGACGATATCAGCAAAGAACGGCTTGCCGAATGCCCGGTCGACGAAATGCACGGCCCCGGCTTCGTCCGCGCCGGGCAGGCTCTTGTCGGACGGAATGATCTGAGCGGCGAAGGCCCGCATCGCCCTGGCCTCCGCAGGCGTGAGCGCAGCAAACTCGTGGGCCGCGCTCTCGTCTTCGCGCCGGCAGCTCGCCAGCGCGGCAAGCCAGGGGATCTCGAGCGCGATCCAGCCTGCCGTAGCGGCTCGACCGGATTCAGCGAGGAATCCGCGGCGATTGAGTCGATCGAGGGTCACACCGTCGAAACGCCCTTTGGGCGATCAACGGGTCAGAGCCCTTGAAACCGGGCTTTCAAGAGCTCTGACCCCTTGATCGCGCCCGGCGGATTCTCAGCACGAGAACGATCGTCGCAAGCGTGATCGGCAACATCTCGCTCGTCACATGTCGTCCGTGGTCCTTCACGATGTGCGTCCCTGTCCCGCCGAGCATCACGGCGATGATGAGCGCCGCACCGACGATCGCGCTCCGAGGCCAGAGAAGTAGCAGCGCAGCAGAGGTCTCCACGAACCCGATGAGGATCCGGAACCACGTCGGATAGCCCCAGTGGCGGAACGCGATCGCCCAGCCGCCCGTGTCCGACAGCTTGTTCCACGCCTGCGGGGCGAACACGAAGACGAGAAAGAGCGTCGGAATCCAGACGGCGGCGAGCCGGGCGCCAGACTTGATGCGAGCGACGTTCACGCGAGGGCTCCGGTTGAAGTTCGGTAGCGCCGTCGTGGCGCACGAGCGCAACCGTAGGCCGGCGAATCGCGCGACGCATCGTACGAACGGACTAGTCCTTCACTCGAAGGGTTGCTCGATTCCCGGCATCAACCCACTTTCGCCGCATGCGCGACAAACGGCTTGGCCGAACGCTCGCGATTGGCATCGCGGCGCTGGCGGTGTTCAACACCGTCTCGAGTCTCTCGATGCCCATCGCGGATCGACGGCCGAGCCTGGGCATGACGCTGGCCGTTGCCGTCGCGCTGGTGGCGCACAGCACGGTCTACTGGTTCAGCGACCGGCTGCGTGAGCGCCTCACCGTTGCAGGCTATCTCGCTATCCAGGCGACGCTCGTCTTTCTCGTCGGCCTGACGGGGACGATCGTCCCCGTCGTCCTAACGCTGTACGTCGCGCTCACTGTCGAAGCCATCGTCGTCGCCGAATCGCAGTGGGGAACGATGGCCATCACGACCGGAGCCATCGTATTGCTCGGCGCGAGCGCCGCATTCGCCTGGGGAGTCTACCGCGCGGCCACGGTCGGCCTTCTCTTGGCCGTAGTCGGAGTGCTGGCTCATGCGGTCGCCGCACTCGTGCGTCGCGATGCGCCAGACCCGCAGTCCGCGCCGGCCCGCCCCGGCGCAGAGGAGGCTGCGAACATACGGCAGGTGCCCGCCCCGGCCGAGGTGGACTTCGATCGCCGGGACCTCGCCCGACTCACTGCCAGGGAGCGCGAAGTCCTTCGGTCGCTCACCAGCGGCGCGCGCACGATCGAGATCGCCGAACAACTCGACATTGCAGAGCGAACCGTGAAGGCTCACCTCGCGAACATCTACCAAAAGCTCGGGGTCGACTCGCGCACGGCAGCGGTCGCGATGGCGTTGCAGAGGGACTCCTCGACCGACCACGCCGCGTCGGACGGAGTTCCGCCGGCGAACAGGACTAGCTAGCGGGCGTTCGCGGCTCCTGCCATGTTCCGCCGCGTCGAACGGAAGCGTCTCAGGCCATCAGCAAAGTCCTCAGCCGCGGAAGGGATTGTGCAATCCACAGCATACGACGCGATCGTTGTCGGATCCGGCATCTCTGGAGGCTGGGCCGCGAAGGAGCTCACCGAGAAGGGGCTGCGTGTTCTGCTGCTCGAGCGTGGCAAGAACATCGAGCACATCAAGGACTATGTGAACGCGACGAAGGGGCCGTGGGAATATCCCCATCGCGGCGGTCGCACCCGTGAGATGGAGAAGCACTATCCCGTCCTCAAGCGCGACTATCCACTCAACGAGAAGAATCTCGATTGGTGGGCGAACGACGAGGAATCGCCGTACACCGAGGTCAAACGCTTCGACTGGTATCGCGGCTACCACGTCGGCGGCCGCTCGCTGATGTGGGGTCGCTGCAGCTTCCGGTGGAGCGATCTCGACTACGAGGCGAACGCGAAGCAGGGGCTCGGCACCGATTGGCCGATCCGCTACGCCGACCTCGAGCCCTGGTACAGTCACGTCGAGAAGTTCGCGGGCATCGCCGGCTCCAAGGAGGGGCTGCCGCAGCTCCCCGACGGCGAGTTCCAGCCCGCGATGCCGCTCAACTGCGCCGAGCAGCTCGTGGCGGATCGCCTAACGACGAAATTCGACGGCAAGCGACGACTGATCTCGGCGCGCACGGCAAACCTCTCGCAGCCGCTCCCCGGCCGCAGCGCCTGCCAATACCGCGATGCCTGCTGGCTCGGCTGCCCGTACGGCGCCTACTTCAGCACACAGTCATCGACGCTGCCGGCGGCGATGAAGACCGGTAAGCTCACGCTCAAGCCGTGGGCGATCGTCAACGAGGTGCTGTACGACAAGAACGCGAAGCGCGCAACCGGCGTTCGCGTGCTCGACGGGATCACCAACGCGGTCACGGACTACACGGCCAAGGTCGTGTTCCTCTGCGCGTCAACACTGAACTCGACATGGATCCTCCTCCGGTCGGCGACGGATATCTGGCCGGGCGGACTCGGAAGCAGTTCCGGAGAGCTGGGCCACAACCTGATGGATCATCACTTCCGCGTCGGCGCCCAGGGCCGGGTCGAAGGCCTGGACGACAAATACTACGTCGGTCGCCGGCCGAACCCGTCGTACGTGCCACGCTACCGCAATCTGCTGGGCGAGAAGCGCCCGTATCTGCGCGGCTTCGGGTACGAAGGCGGCGCGGGCCGCGATGGCTGGTCGCGCGCGGTGGCCGAGCTGGGCGTGGGGGGCGCGTTCAAGGACAAGGCCGCCGAGCCGGGCACCTGGACGATCGGTGGCAGCGCGTTTGGCGAGATGCTGCCTAACCACGAGAACAAGGTCTCGATCGACCACACCAAGTTGGACAAGTGGGGACTGCCCGTCCTCAAGATCGACTGCGCGATCGGGGAGAACGAGCGGCTCATGCGGAAGGACATGGCGAACGACATGGCCGAGATGCTCGAGGCGTGCGGCATCAAGGATGTCGAGACGTACGACGACGAGTATTACCCCGGCATGGGGATTCACGAGATGGGCACGGCCCGGATGGGCACGAGCCCGAAGAACTCCGTGCTCAACAAGCACAACCAGGTGTGGGACGCGCCTAACGTGTTCGTCACGGACGGTTCGTGCATGGCGTCCACCGCATG
This sequence comes from Gemmatimonadaceae bacterium, assembly GCA_036509075.1. GTDB lineage: Bacteria > Gemmatimonadota > Gemmatimonadetes > Gemmatimonadales > Gemmatimonadaceae > JAJKIV01. The sequence continues at coordinate 7,356 of DATCGG010000357.1, read as the reverse complement.
TCAGAACCCATCGCTCAGTTACATGGCGCTGACGGCCCGCGCGGCGGACTTCGCGGTCTCCGAGCTGAATCGCCGGAACCTGTGAGCGCATCCCTGAAAATTGGACTCACCTGCGTGGCAGCGCTCATCGTGAGCGCTGCCACGCTCGACGCGCAGCAGGCGATCGTCGGGCTGATCACGAAGACCGAGACCAACCCCTTCTTCGTGAAGATGAAGGAGGGCGCGCAGAATGCCGCGAAGGCGAACGGTCTCAAGCTGATCTCCGGTGCCGGCAAGAACGATGGCGACAACGCGGGCCAGGTGACCGCGCTCGAGAACATGATGGCGGCTGGCGCGAAGGTCATCATGATCACCGTGAACGATTCCAAAGCGATCGTCCCCGCCATCAAGAAGGCGCGGGAGAAAGGTGTGGTCGTGATCGCGCTGGACAGCCCGACGGACCCGGTGGACGCTACCGACGCGCTGTACGCGACGGACAACTACCGGGCCGGCACGCTCATCGGCCAGTACGCCAGGGCAGCGTTAGGCAGCAAAACGCCGAAGATCGCCACGCTGGACCTCCTTCCGGGCCATCCGGTCGGCGCGCAGCGCCACAACGGATTCCTCAAGGGATTCGGTCTCGCCGCGCCCGACAAGGCGAGCAACACGTTAGGCCGGCCGAGCGAGGTGGTGTGCATGGCGGACAGCTACGGGGACCAGACGAAAGGGCAGACGGGCATGGAGACGTGCCTTCAGAAGAATCCCGACATCAACGTCGTCTACACGATCAACGAGCCCACGGCGGCCGGCGCGTTCAAGGCGCTCAAGTCTGCCGGCAAGGAGAAGGGCGTCGTACTCGTGTCGGTGGACGGCGGATGTCAGGGGATCAGGGACATCGGCTCCGGTGCGATCGCCGCGACGGCGCAGCAATACCCCGTGAAGATGGCGGAGCTTGGCGTCGCCGCTGCCGCCGCGTTCATCAAGACCGGCAGGAAGCCTGGCGGCTACACCGACACCGGCGTCGCGCTCATCGCGGCGAAGCCAGTCGCGGGGGTGGACAGCAAGGACGTCGCAACGGGCATGTCGCTGTGCTTCGGTAGGAAATGACGTGTCATCCCGAGCCGTCAGGCGAGGGATCGCAATCCTCCGGGTAGAGGGGCGAGTCTCTCTATCGGGATGAGCGCGATCCCTCGCTTCGCTCGGGATCACAACCGGGTCCTCGGCGCCCTCGGCAAAGTTGGGCCGCTGATTGCTCTGCTCGCCGCGTGCGTGTTCTTCGCCACCCGGAGCGACCGGTTCCTCACCGGCGACAACCTCTCGATCGTGCTACAGCAGGTCATGGTGGTGGGGGTCATTGCGATCGGCCAGACGCTCGTGATCCTCACCGCCGGCGTCGACCTCTCCTGCGGCACCGTGATGGCGCTCGGCGCGATCGTCATGACAAAGCTCGCGGCCGAGCTCGGGGTGAGCGTTCCACTGGCGATCGTGGTCGGAGTCGGCGCGACGACGCTGTTCGGCTTCCTCAATGGCCTGTTGGTCACGCGGATCAACCTGCCGCCGTTCATCGTGACGTTAGGCACGCTCAACATCGCCTTCGCCATCACGCAGCTGTACTCGAACGCCCAGACAGTCACCGACCTGCCCGACGCGATGAACGCGCTGGGCGGAACGTTCCACGTCGGCGGGACGACGGTCGTCTACGGGGTCGTCGTCATGCTCGCCCTCTACGCGCTCACGGCGTTCGTGCTGCGCGAGACGGCCGCCGGGAGGCACGTGTACGCGGTCGGCAACAACCCGGAGGCGGCTCGCCTCACCGGCATCGCGACGCCCCGCGTGATCCTGGCCGTGTACGTCCTCGCCGGCGTGCTCTATGGGATCGCGGCGCTCCTGTCCGTCGCCCGCACCGGAGTGGGCGACCCTAACGCCGGTCAGACTGAGAACCTCGACGCGATAACTGCCGTCGTGCTCGGCGGCACGAGCCTCTTCGGAGGTCGAGGCACGGTGCTCGGGTCGCTCGTGGGCGCGCTGATCGTCGGCGTCTTCCGGAACGGGCTCACACTCATGGGGGTGTCGTCCGTCTACCAGATCCTCATCACGGGCATCCTGGTGATTCTCGCCGTGGCGACGGATCAGCTCTCGCGTCGTGGAGCGCGCTGACATGACGGCCGGCATCGCGACCACGCTTGTCATGGAAGCGCGAGGGCTCGTCAAGCGCTACGGGCACGTCACGGCGCTCGACGACGCCGACTTCGAACTCCGGGCGGCCGAGATTCTCGCGGTGATCGGCGACAACGGCGCCGGTAAATCGACATTGATCAAGGCGCTGTCTGGCGCGCTCGTTCCCGATGCGGGTGAGATTCGGCTCGACGGGAGCGTGGTCCACTTCCGCACGCCGATGGATGCGCGCCGCGCCGGCATCGAGACCGTCTATCAGGACCTCGCGGTCGCCCCCGCGCTTTCGATCGCGGAAAATCTGTATCTTGGCCGCGAGGTGCGGCGGCCAGGCGTGCTCGGCTCGGTGTTCCGCATGCTGGATAAGAAGCGCATGCGCGAGGACAGCACGGAACACATGCGCGACCTGCGTATCGAGATCGGCTCGATGGGGCAGGCCGTGGAAACGCTGTCGGGCGGGCAGCGGCAAGGCGTCGCGGTGGCGCGTAGCGCGGCCTTCGCACGACACGTCGTGATCATGGATGAGCCGACGGCGGCGTTAGGCGTCAAGCAGAGCTCGATGGTGCTCGACCTCATCCGCCGCGTGCGTGACCGCGGATTGTCGGTGGTCCTGATCTCGCACGACATGCCACACGTCTTCGAGATCGCCGACCGGATTCACGTGGCTCGGCTCGGGAAGCGGATTGCGGTGCTGAACCCGAAGAAGATCAGCATGAGTGATACAGTCGCCCTCATGACCGGCGCTTTGACGCCAGACGAGGTAGCGCCGGACGCGCTGGCCTAGCAGTGGGCGGCAGGCGGTCGCCGGTCGCCGGTCGCCCACTGAAACCCGCAACCATTGCCGCCGTACGATCCCTTCGCCACGACAAGGAGCGACAGCGTGCTCGAGACCTTCGTCCACGATCTCCGCTTCGCCATTCGAATGCTCCGGCGGAGCCCCGTGTCCACCGTGGTCGCAATCGCGATCATCTCGTTAGGCTGCGGCGCGGTCACGACGATCTTCAGCGGCATCAACGCCGTCGTCCTCCGGCCACTTCCCGGCACCGCCGACCCCGATCGGCTGTTCCTCTTCGAGCGTCGCAGTCGCGACTTCAGCGAAGGCGTGTCCGGCTCGTACCTCTACTACCGCCACCTCGTGGAGAACGCGCGGACGGCCTCCGGTATCGCGGCCTGGAGCAAGGCCGCCCTGTCGATCGCGGTCAACGGGGAGGGCCACGCGGTCTACGGGAACATCGTCAGCGGGAACTACTTCTCCGTCCTCGGCGAACGGCCCGCGCTCGGCCGATTCTTCGTACCTGACGAGGACCGGACGCCGCTGGCGAACCCCGTGCTGGTCGTCTCGCACGACTTCTGGGAGCGTCGGCTCGGAGCCGACACAGCCGCGATCGGGCGAACGGTGAACGTGAACGGCCATCCGTACACCATCATCGGTGTCACGACCAGCGGATTTCGCGGAGTCTTCTCGCCGCTCAAGGTGGATGCGTGGGTACCGCTCATGATGCAGGCGCAGCTGCGACCTGGTGCGGATCTCATGAATGACACCTGGCTCTGGATGTTCGGTCGTCTCGCACCCGGCGTCACGCGCGACGCCGCGCGCCGTGAGCTCACGGCCTTGACCGAGGCATGGCTGAGCGAGACGAAAGAGCCGGCGGGATACAAGCGGTACGCCAGCATCCGGATCACGGACCTCACCGGGCTGCCGGACGACGCCCGTCGCGCCTTTCTTGGCTTCACTTCCCTCCTGTTCGGAGCTGCCGGGCTCGTCCTCGTGATCGCCAGCGTGAACGTCGGCTCGATGCTGTCCGCGCGGGCCATCGCGCGCCAGCGCGAGATGGCGTTGCGCACCGCACTCGGCGCAGGGCGGGGGCGACTCGTCAGGCAGCTCCTCACCGAAAGCCTGCTGCTGTTCCTGATCGGCTCGCTCGGTGGAATGGGGGTGGCGTGGTTCGCGACCAGTGCGCTCGAGCGAATTCCGATCCCCGGCGATTCGTCATTGTCGCTCGAGCTCTCGCCGGACCCTCGCGTCTTCATCTTCTCGCTGAGCGTCTCGCTGGCGACCGGGCTCGTGTTCGGCCTGGCGCCGGCCCTTCAAGGCGTCGGTCGTGACATCACGGCGCGTCTGCGAAACGACGCGGCCGCGAGCAGCGCTCGACGCTCGCTGGCCGGGAACGCGATCATCGTGGCGCAGCTCGCCCTATCCCTCGTGTTGCTCGTGGCTGCCGGGCTGTTCACGCGAGCGCTGAACGACGGCGCTCGGACCGACCCGGGCTTCGAGCCGAATGGCGTCGCGACCGCGTACTTCAACGCGGAGTCGTGGGGCTACGATTCCACGAAAGCGGATCGGTTCTTCCGGGCGCTTCGCGAGCGTGTTGGCGCGATGCCGGGTGTGACGGCCACGTCGTACACCGACATCCTGCCGCTCACGATGTCGAACAGCGACGATTTCGTCCGACCCGAAGGCCCCGGGACGGACGGTGACGGCGTTTCGCGCGTTCGGGTCGGGGTGTCCGCGATCGATCCGGGCTACTTCGACGTCGTGAGGATTCCGATCCAGCTGGGACGAGCCGTCGTCCAGCAGGACGATGCGACCTCGCAGAAGGTCGTCGTCGTGAACGAGACGCTGGCGAATCGCCTGTGGCCCGGCGCGAGCGCGATCGGCCGGACGCTCGGGTTCCATGGCGAGCGGGTATTGGTGGTCGGTGTCGCGCGCGACTCGAAGTACGGGACGCTCACCGAGCGAAAGCAGCCATTCGTGTACGTGCCGCTCGCGCAGTATTCACGGCCCGACCAGCGATTGATCGTCCGGACGGCGCTCGACCCGGCGGCGTTGGCGCCAACGATCCGGGACGCGGTGCGCGCGCTCGACCCTGCCCTGCCGCCGCCACTCGTGACCACGCTCCGGCGAGAGACGACCATTGTGCTTTTCCCGCAGCGGGTGGCGGCGACGGTGACCGGCGTCCTGGGCGGGGTGGGATTGCTGTTGGCGGCCGTCGGGCTGTATGGTCTGATCGCGTTCTCGGTGGGTCGCCGGACACGTGAGATCGGAGTCCGCGTGGCGTTAGGCGCGCAGCGCGCTGACGTGCTGGGCATGGTGCTGCGCGAGGGCATGCGGCTTGCCAGTACAGGTGTGGTCGTCGGCGTGCTGCTGGCAGCTGCCGCCACTCGGCTCATAGCGGGATTCCTGTTCAACGTCAGTCCACTGGATGGACTCACGTTCGTCGGGATGTCCGGTCTGTTTGTCGTCGTGGCCCTGGTGGCGAGCTACGTGCCCGCCAAACGCGCGGCGGAGACGGATCCGCTGACGGCGCTGCGCGAGGGGTAGAGTGGTGGTCAACGACGGATGGAGGCTCGGTGGGGCAGGCGGCGGTGGCTGCGGGTTCGAGCGTGGCGACTTCGATACTCTGGCGGCGGCTGGATACGGCCGGCCACGATGCATGTCGTTTGGTTCGCGAGGGCGAGCGGTGGCGATTGGAAGGCGTCGCGGCGTTTCTCCATAATGGCGCCGTTGCACAGCTCGCCTATCGGGTCACCTGTGACCAGTACTGGCGAACCCTCGACGCGCACATTCACGGGTCGTTAGGGTCCACGGAGGTCGACATCGGGATTCGCCGATCCGCGAGGGGGGTGTGGATCCTGAATGGCGAGGCGGGTCCGGATCTCCCCGATTGCGTGGACGTCGACCTCGGGTTCACCCCCGCGACGAACGCCTTGCAGATCCGGCGGGTTGCCCTGCACGTGGGACAGTCCGCGCGCGTGCCGGTCGCGTGGCTCGACGTCGCCACACGGCAATTGAGCGTGCTGGAACAACGCTACGAGCGCCGAACCGAGACGGAGTACTGGTACGAAGCACCGCGCTTCGATTACGCAGGCATGCTGGTCGTGAACAGCACGGGCTTCCCGGTGGTGTACCCGAAGCTCTGGGAAGAGGAGCGATAGGCGCCGCATCGCGCGAGTCCGCAGCCGTTTAATCGACACTTAACGCCGCTGACAGACCAGCTTCATTTCCTCGCTCTACCTTGGCGCTCGAAGGCCCGGCAAAGCCGGGACTTCTCGCCGGCGACCCAGTCGAGGAGAAGCTATGGAGCTCGGGATTGGCATGCTGTCCTCTTTCCTCGGCGAGGCAGCTCCGTATGCGGTGTTTGCAACCGGTGGCTACCTCGCGTGGCGATTCGTCCGCGCGTACGAGCGACGATCCACCGCGCCTGACCAGCTCGACGCGCTTGCCGATCGCGTGCGAATCCTCGAGGATGTAGTCGACCGGGTCGAGGATCGGATCGAGCGCGCGGATGAGGTCCAGCGCTTCACGACGCGAGTGCTCGCCGGCCACGTCGCGAATACATCGCGTTAGGGTGAGTCCATCGGCGTCTCGCCAACGCGATGGAGGCATCCGAGGTCTTTTGTCGTTCGTCGCCTGTCGCCTGCCGCCTGCCGCCTGCCGCCTGCCGCCTGCCGCCTGTCGCCTGTCGCCTGTCGCCTGTCGCCTGTCGCCTGCCGCCCGGATATGTACAGCGAATCCGCTGAGCTCTACGACCTCATCTACGCCAGCTTCAAGAACTACGAGGACGAGACCGACCGGCTCTTCGACGTGCTCTCGCGGGCACGGCCGGGCCTGAGCACGGTGCTCGATGTCGCGTGCGGAACGGGCGAGCACGCGCGATTACTCGCCGAGCGGCACGGCTTGTCGGTCGATGGCGTGGACCTGGACGCGACGTTCGTTGAGATCGCACGCCGCAAGCGTCCTACGGGCCGCTTCGTGCTGGCCGACATGACCGACTTCGATCTCGGTCGCCGGTACGACGCCGTCATGTGCCTCTTCAGCTCGATCGGCTACGTGCGCACGGTCGATCGGCTGACGCGCGCGATCGGCCGCTTTCGAGATCACCTCGCGCCGGGCGGCGTCATCGTCGTCGAACCGTGGTTTCCGCCGGGCGTCATGACATACGGCTACACATCGACCGACGTCGGCGAGAGCGGCGGGTTGCGCGTCGTGCGTCGTGCGAGAACGGAAATCGATGATCGGCTCTCGCGTCTCCACTTCGACTACGACATCACGCAGCATGGGCAGACGCGGCACGTGAGCGAGATCCACGAGCTCGGGCTGTTCACGCTCGAGGAAATGCGTGGCGCGTTCGAGGTGAATGGCCTGGTTGTGGACTACGACTCGAAAGGGCTGATCGGCCGAGGGCTGTACGTGGCGCGTTAGGC
>DATCGG010000356.1:0-3944 GCA_036509075.1 Gemmatimonadaceae bacterium | reverse complement strand
GAGCCGCAGCCATTGCTCACGGGTCATTCTCTCGGATGGCGAACGTTCTCTCACGAACCGAGCGCGTCGCGGAGCAGCACCCGCGCCTTGACCCAGTCGCGCTCCACCGTTCGCGTGGTGACGCCTAACGCTTCCGCAATCTCGTCGTTGGTCATTCCACCGAAGAACCGACATTCGACGACTCGGGCGAGGCGCGCGTCGATTCGGTCGAGGTGAGTGAGCGCGTCGTCGATCTGCAGCATGGCCTCGGGCGCGTCGTCCGACGCGATGTGCTCATCGTCGATCGTGATCGGTCCATGCCCGTTCCCGCGCTTGAGGCTCATTCGCGCCCTGGCTCGATCGACGAGGATGTGTCGCATCGCGACCGCCGCCAGTGCGAGGAAATGGGCTCGATCATTCCATTGGGCGCTCGACTGATCGACGAGCTTGAGATACGCCTCGTGTACGAGCGCAGTCGTGGCAAGTGTCTCGACATCGCCGCGCCCGGCTCGATGGCGATGAGCGATGTCACGCAGCTCATCGTAGAGGACCACGATGAGCTGGTCCAGCGACTCACGGCCGCCGCGCAAGGCCTGCAGGACGTCGGTGCGGCGCGCCGGAGAGGTCATCGCCTGTTCCGTCGGGGGACCAGGGCGATCCGAAATGTCGGTCGCCAAGAGTGTCTTACGTGCCTCTGACAGGGAGCCCGACCGCGTCGTTCGGGCACCGCGTTCCCAACATGCGGCTTCGCGCACAGTGGTGCAACACGAAGCCGATCGCCCTCGGCGCATCCCTTGTTCACCTCCAGGAGGGTTGCATGACACGTCACACGAGAATCCTCGCATTGACTGCGGTCATCGTGTTGGACGGTTCGGCCTGTGCCGATTCGGTCGCGGCGCCAGACACCGCGGCGGCGGGGGTTCCAGCGCCTTCGCTTTCGGCAATGAAATTTTGGGATGCCAACGCCGCCGCCAACTGGACCGACCTCGCCACCTCACTCAGTGCTCAGACGCCCGTGCCCGTCGGTCGCCTGTCCGTGTATCTCTCGCTTGCCCAGTTGCGGGCGGCGGAGGATGCCGAAGCGACCGTTCCCCATCCGCCCACGTCGGCGGCGATTGGCGCCGCTTCGGCCGCCTACCTGGAGGCGTCCTTCCCGTCACACACCGCCGAAATCGAGGCGGCGCTCGACGCCCAGCAGGCGACAGTGCCATGGCCCGGCGCCAAAGGACAGGACTTCGCCGCTGGAGAGGCCATCGGTCGTGCAGCCGCGGCGCGGGTCATCGCGTACTCGTTAGGGGACCGGGTCGGGCTGACCAATCCCGGCACGCCGCCATTGGGGCCGGGGTTCTGGGTGTGGAACGGTGGCCCAATCTCACGCGGGCTCCTTGGCGCACGTCCATTTTTTCTGACCTCGGGCGACGAGCTGCGCCCTCCGCCGCCTCCGACATTCGGCTCGGCCGCGTACAACGCCGCACTCAGCGAGGTGCGTCGGATCTCGGATACGCGGACCGCCGAGCAGGTCGCCATCGCGCAGTACTGGAACGTGAACCAGTCGCCCGTCTCCGCCGCCGCCATGAACAACCTCGCGGTCGGTCTCATTCGCCGCCACCGCACGAGCGATCACGAAGCAGCGCGCATCATGTTCCTCATGAACGCCGCCGCGTTTGACGCACTCATCGGCTGCTTCGACGCCAAGTACTACTACTGGTTCATTCGTCCGCCGCAGGCAGACCCGGCGATCACATTGCCGATCGGACTCCCGCCGCATCCGTCCTATCCTTCTGCGCACTCGTGCATCACCGGCTCGTCGACAGCGGTGCTGGCGGCCGAATACCCGAGCGAGCGGCCCATGCTCGACGCGCTGGCACAGGAGGCGAGTCTGTCTCGTCTCTATGCCGGCATCCACTACCGCTTTGACATGGAGGCCGGATTGGCACTCGGTCGCCGAGCGGCCGCCAAGGCCCTCGCCGCCAACCTCGCCGAGGTTGCGATTCGGTAGCGGCAATGTTTGCAACGCGAGCGGGCCTCCACGATGGAGGCCCGCTCAGCAGTTCGGTCGCCGACGATTCGTTAGGTACTGCTCGGGACTCGATAATGCAATTGAACCACCCCATTCTCGAACTGCTCGACCGAAAGCAGCTCCAGCGGCACGTGTCGATGACGGCGGGCGATCAGTGGAATACCGTCCCCAATGAACACCGGAGCCACAGTGATCACGAACTCGTCGATCGCGCCCTCGTCGAGGAAGGAGGCGATGAGATCACCGCCGCCCATCAGCCAGATGTCCTTGCCGGGCTGCTCTCGAAGGTGGCTCATGAACGGGCCGATGGCCTCGCTCACGAACTCGACGCCTAACGGAGCATCGGCCGGTCTCGGCTGACGGGAAAAGACGATGTACCGCGTCGGCGGCTCGAACTTCGCTCCCAGTCGCAGACTCGCCTCGTAGCTGTTCCGGCCGAGCACCTTCGTGTCGATCGACTTCACGAAGTCGCCCATCCCATAGAACCCCTTCGGCGCCGGGCGAGACGTCAGCCACTCCAGATCACCATCCGGACGCGCGATGAAGCCGTCCGCGCTGGTGCCAATGTTGACGATGACATTTCGGCGTTTCGGCATAGTCGATGGACTACCCTCACCGATCTAGCGGATCGTGACCTTCAGGATCCGGTCGAGCTTCGGGTACTCGGCGTCCATGTACTTGTTCGACTCGCGATAGAGGCGTTTGCCGTCGCCGAACGGCGGGTCGGCCATGGTCATTTCTCCGTACCGCGAGTAGAGGCTGTCGGCCACCTCCATTCCCTGCACCACGCGCCCGATGGGCGTGAAGCCGAGCGAGTCGAGGCTCCGGTTGTCGGCCAGGTTGATGAACAGGTTCGTGTTGCGGTCGGTCGGCTTGGTCTGTGCGTACGCAATGGTGCCGCGCGCGTTAGGCGTCCTGGCCGAGTCGGGCCGGAGCTTCTGCTGGCTCCAGAGTCGGGCGATCGCTGCGTCGCCGGCAATTCCGAACTGGGCGACGAACGCATATACCACGCGATAGAAGCGGGAGTCGTCGAAGTAGCCGGCCCGTGCGAGGTTGTAGAAGCGGTCGACGCCGTGCGGGGCCCATTCGCGCAGCAGCTCGACGGTGATCGTGCCGCGGGACGTCTGGATGTCGGCGGTGACGGTGTCCGGCGCGCGAGTCGACCAGAACGCGTTGGACGGTGCGCGCAACATTGCCTGTCGCTGAGCCGGGGTCAGCGGCGGACGCGATACCGCCTGCGCGGGAGCAGGATGCGCAATGTCTGCCGAGAAGGCGCCGGCGGCAACCACGGTCTGAATGAAACGCACGAACTTCATTGCGGAACGCGCGTCGCCGTCGTCTCATCCTCACCCTGGCGCATAACGAAGCTCGGTGCCGGTGTCCCCGCGGCGAACTCGTACTGCTCGTCGTCATTGTCGTCGCGGACGAAGCGCCCGCCGCCCACGTGTTTGAGGCCGAACGCCGGGCCCCTCGGCGTCTGCACGCGAAGGTGGCCGCCCTCGACGAACACGCGCACTCGCGCGTTCTCCACCTGATACTCCCCGACGAGTCGCTGGAGCGCCGATGCATCGATCGCCACAGCAGGGAGGTCCTTGACCCCGAGTGCGCGACGCGCGATGGCCCGTTCGATCTGCACTGCCGCCAGCGCGCCGGTGTTCGTCAACACGACCGTCACGAGTGAGTCGTCTGGATAGTGATGCAGCTCTGAGATGAACCCGTTGATGCCGCCGTTGTGGCTCACCTGCCGGTGGCCACCCACTGAGCCAACGCCAAGGCCGAAACCGTACCTGAGCGGCTTGCCGTCGTTCAGCGTGCCCGGGGTCGACATCTGCTTGTACGACGCGGGGCTCACCACCTTGCCGCTCGACAGCGCGAGCGTCCACGCGGCGAGGTCCGTGACATTCGAGCACAGCGAGCCCGCCGCGTACGGCTGCGTCATGCTCAA
>DATCGG010000355.1:0-5204 GCA_036509075.1 Gemmatimonadaceae bacterium | reverse complement strand
AGTCCACCCAAGCGGCGGTCCTATCTCCGCGACCCGCGGAGCTGGGTCGCCGCGGCGGGCGTCGCCGTTGCCGCGTTGGCGCTCACGATCACTCTTCGCACGCGTGAAAGCGACGAGCGTCCGCTGCTCCGCGCGACCATCCTGCCTCCACCCGGTGAAGACTTCGCCGGCGGTGAGGGAATGGCACTGAGCAACGACGGCACCATGCTCGCCTTCACCGTGCTGCGAGCGCCGCCGCGACCACGTCTGTTCGTGCGGCCCCTGGGCTCGGACGTTTCGCGGGAGATTCCCGGCACGGCCGACGCGAGTTTTCCGTTCTGGTCGCCGGACAACAAGCAGCTCGGATTCTTTGCGGGCGGCGAGCTGCGCATCGTCGATATCGACGGCCGTGCGACTCCGAGCGCCGTTGCGCGTGTCGGGTCGCCGCTGGGAGGCTCCTGGGGACCCGACCGAATGATTCTCTTCGCCGGGGATCCCGGCGTGATCTATCGCGTGCGCCCGGGCGAAAATCCCGTCGCCGTTACGAAACGCGAGGTCGCGGCGCAGCACATGCGGCCCAGTTTTCTTCCCGATGGCCGCCACTTTCTCTTCTCGAGCACCAGCGGAGACGTCTTCGTCGGCGACGTGCGCGACGGAACCCAACGACGTGTCACGTCAGGCGGGGCAGCAGTATTCGCTGCACCGGCCCATCTCCTGCTCCAAGCCCCGACCGAGTTCGCAAGACTGGCCGCGGTCCCCTTTGAACCGTTGCACGCGAGAATCAACGGGGAGCCCGTGGTTCTTGCAGACTCCGTCTGGGATCCCGGCGGGATCATCGGCTACACGGTCTCTGCGACCGGCGTGCTCGCGTTTCAGAAGACGCCGACACACCATATCCGCCTCTGGCTCGACCGGCATGGGACACCGATCGATTCGATCGGCCGAGACAGCGCGTGGACATACCGCCTTTCGCACGACGGAGAATTCGTCGCGCAAGGCGGAATCGTTCTGTCGGTTCGCGATCTGCGTCGGAACGTTTCTTTGCGGCTGCCGACCATGAGCGACCGGGGGGGTAGTGTGTCGATGTGGCCCGTGTGGGCGCCGGATGACTCCCGTCTCGCACTCATGGATAGGGGTCTGACGACATCTGGTCGTATAGAGGTTGTGCGAGCGGACGGCACCGCCGAGCCGACGGTGATAGCCGAGGGAAAGGCGATCGTGCCCCTCGACTGGACGAGCGACAGTCGGTCCATCCTGGCAAGCGGCCCCGTGAGCGCGGGCAATCCGGCGCTTGCGCTCTGGCTGTTCGACGTAGACGCGAAAAAGGCACCCCAGAAGCCATGGCTTGCAGTTCCCGGAAATATTGCCGCCGCACGCTTCTCGCCTAACGGGCGATGGGTGGCGTATCAGTCGGACGAGACGGGCGAGCCGGAGATATACGTCCGGCCGTTTCCCGAACCCGGCCCACCGGTGCGCGTATCACCGGCTGGTGGTGGTGTTCCTGTATGGCGAGCGGACGGGCAGGAGCTGTATTACCTGACGCCGGCTGGCGATCTCGCAGCGGTGAGCGTGACGACGGGAGCAGGGTTCGACGCAGGAACGCCGCGCCTGTTGTTCCGCGGCGTGACGCGCCAACCGTATGCGTCGAACGTGACCCCGTACGACGTGAGTCCGGACGGACAGCGCTTTCTCGTGTACACGGAGAACCGAACGGCCACGCCGCCCCTTACCGTTCTCACGCCCTGGCAACGACTGCTGCCACGCCCCTGACAGCGGCGTCGAAGCGCTGACGATCACCGCTTTCCGTCGAAGTACTCGACGATGAGCTGGGCGATGCGTCCGATTCTGTCCTCGGCCTCGCCGTAGGAACCCTCGATCGCGTTCCCGAAGAACGCGACCACGATCGGGCCCGACTTCGCGTACACGACGCCGACGTCATTCGCGAGCACGGGCGGGAAGTCGCCCGTCTTGTGCGCGACCTCCATGTCGAGACTCAGGTAGTGCGGGAGGCGCCGCTCGCCAGACTGCTGTGCTTTCATCATGCGGATCATGTCGGCACACGACTTCTGCGCCGCGACCGCCGGTGGCTTGGCCTTGCCTTCGCTACAGGTCTCGAACGACTCGATCAGTTGCCCCGTGGCCCGCGGCGTCATGTCGCCTAACCAATAGCCTCGGTCGGTGTTCGTCTTCTCGTTGTAGCTCGCGCCCTTTGGCAGCGCGCGATACTTGGCGAAGAGGTCCTTGACTGTCGAGTTGAGACGGAGCGCATCGCCGTAGCCGTGCTCGCGGATCCACGCGTTGACGCGCTCCACGCCGCCCACCTTCGCGATCGCGAGGTCCGTCGCCGTGTTGTCGCTCGTGATGACCATCTGCAGCAGCACGTCACGCAGCGTGGGCTGCAGGCCGGGATCGTTGAATTGGAAGATGCCCGACCCACCCCGGTAATCCGACGCGTTGATCGTGATCCGGTCGGACAGCGACAGCTGGCCCTTGTCGGCCATCTCGAACGCGAGGGCCAGCACGGTGAGCTTGATGACGCTCGCGCTATTGAACGCCTCGTCGGCGCGGACCGCGGCCTCCTCACCGGTCGTCAGATGCTTCACCCACACACCCGCCTTGCCCGGAAACCGCGCGAGCTCCGCGTCGAGCATTCGTTGTAGCCCACCCGACGGCCGTGGCTGCTGCGCGGCAGAAAGCCTAACGCCAATCAGCATGCCCGACATCACCAACGTCATCTGCATCGCACGTCGCATCTGTTTCCCCCTCCCGTGGCGTCAGCCAGTCGCCTGATCTCCCGAAGAGTCGAGCAGCCAGCGGCGCGCGGCGGCTTCATCCTCGAAGATGCCGATCGTGACCTGCGGGTGCTTGTTGAGCGTCTGGAACATGCGGGCGAACCCGAGCTGCACCGGCTGGGCCACCAGGAACGCCGACCGGATGGCCACGGACAGCGGACGGCCGCCCACGCGGTCCGCGATGCCCGCGACTTCGCTGTACCCGATCGCGGAGTCGGCGACTCCCCGCAGATCGGTGAGCCTCGGCCGCGAGTTTCGCCCGCGGTCCTCCAGCGTCATGACATCATCGGCCGAGCCCACGAGGTCGCTCTCAGTGACGACACCGAAGAATCGCACCACCAGGATGGGCCCGTCGAACGATAACAGGTAAGGCATTATGCACGTTAGGTGTTCCCGTGACGCTCGTCCGTCACGGGCCGACGATTGCTCCTACGAGACGCGCCGTCACCTGCGCACGCGGCAGCGCGGGCCGTCCCGGAAGAATGTTCCAGCCGTTGAACACGACGACCATGTCGTCCTGCGGGAAGGCCATCGGGACCTGTCCCCCAAACCCCGACCCGCCCCAAATGAATTTCGCCCCGTCGCGTGGATCGGGGTAGAGCCACCACTTGAGTCCATACTTCGGCGCGTTAGGTGTGGGGGCGACTGCCATCGCTGGCGTCACGGACGCCTTCACCCAGTCGGGCGAGACGACCTGACGGCCCTCCCACATTCCATTCTTCAGGAAAAGGTACCAGACCTTCGCCAGATCGCGCGCCTCGAGATACAGGCCGCCCTCGGTATCCGCGAGCCCGTTCGGCGAGCGCTTCCAATACCACCGGTCGATGCCCAGCGGAGCGAAGAGGTACCGGGCACCGTACTCCTCGACATCCATCTTCGTCGCCTTCCGGAACACATACGCCAGGAGCGCCGACGCGCCACTGTTGTAGTTCCACCGCGTGCCCGGATCTTCCGACATCGGGCGGTCGATCGTGTACTTCACCCAGTCGTCGCTCTCCTCGAGGCCGATCGCCGTATTTCTCGGATCGGCGTAGGGGAGACTCTCGTTCCAGTCGATGCCAGCCGACATCGTGAGCAGATGGCGGATTGTCATTTTTCGCTTCCGATCATCCACGTTCGCCACCTTCGCGACATCGAAGAACGACAGGACGGGCGTGTCGAGGCTCGGGAACTCGCCGCGCGTGACAGCCACACCGATGATGACCGACGTGATGGTCTTCGTCACCGACTGCAGCGAATGCAGATCGCCGCGGCGGTAGTACGGGTGCCACCACGCATTGTAATAGTTGTAGGGCCCCGTCTCGTCGTGCGCGTTGAGCGCGCCCTTCACGTGGACGGAATCCGCGTAGACGCTGTCGTAGTTGTGCGCGTACTTCTTGTCGAACGCGACGCGGCCGTGGCGGATGACAAGCATGCGGTCCACGTTGCCGTAGCGTCCCGAGGCGATCTCGGCGTCGAGGCTGTCGAGGACTTTCGCGTTGAGCCCCACGGATTGTGGGGTCGCGGTTTGCCAACCTTTCGTCGGCCACGCCGTCTGCGCGACGGAGGACGATGCGCTCGACGCGGCGAGCAGCAGGGCGATGGCGATGATCTGACGTGTCATGGCAGATTGGGTCGAGTTCGGGCGCGGAGAATGATTCGCGCACTCCTATCGCTGCGCTAGTGGAGTGGGTCCGAGCGTCGGATAGTGGTATGGCCGACACGCGGTAGGGCTGACATCCAGAACGGAGGGGTCGACCGCATGAGCGGCATGAGCAGCATACTGGGCATCCATCCATGCCACGTACGTCTCCTCACGCAACGAGCAGAATGAAAAGCAACTGTCTTTCGCTTGGTCATGGCTCCGCCGGTTGAAGGGCGCCGGGCGCCTCCCAGCGCTGCCCGCTGCGCAGCAAGTGGTTCAGAATCGTGAGGAGCTTCCGCATGCACGCCACTAGGGCGACCTTCTTCGGCTTGCCCGCGGCGAGCAGGCGGGCGTAGAACGCGCGGACCACCGGGTTGTGCCGCGCGGCGACGAGGGCCGCCATGTACATCGCCGCGCGCACGGGCGCCCGGCCGCCGCGCACGGCGCGGCGCCCGCGCCACGCGCCCGAGTCCTGGTTGAGGGGGGCGACGCCGACCAGCTTCGCGACCGCCCGGCGGTCGAGCCGGCCGAGCTCGGGCAGCTCGGCGAGGAGCGTGCGCGCGACGACCGGGCCGACGCCCGGCACGCTCCGCAGGAGGTCCTCCCGCTCCAGCCACGCCGGGCTCGCGCGGATCAGCGCGCCGAGGTCGGCGTCCGTCGCCGCGAGCTCGCGCTCGAGGTAGGCGATGTGCCGCGTTAGGCTCTGCCGGACCGCCCGCTGGGCGCGACCCTCGACCTGCAGGAGCCGGCTCCGCTCGGCCTGCCGCATCTCGAGGAGCTGCCGGCGCCGGGCGAGCAGCGCGGCGAGG
>DATCGG010000354.1:0-8614 GCA_036509075.1 Gemmatimonadaceae bacterium | reverse complement strand
GGCAGCCAGAAAGAGATTGATCCTGTCCTCACCAATAGTGGCGAAATCGTCGAGGTGTTGCTGGAAGAAGCTTCCGGGCACCTTCAAGTGACGGAAAGTACGCGCCCCTGGCTGGGCCTCACACACGATGTGCACCGTTTCGCCTGCGTCAACGACGGAAAGGGGCACCTGGACCCACCACGCCTTCTCCTTGGTCCACGATTCGTCGGGCGCGTAGCGCTTCGACGCTACGATGTGGCCGCCTTGAACGCCCTGCGCGCGGAGCCAACGAAGCGCTTCTGATCGAATAGTCATGCGTGACGGCGAATGGATGTGGCGGCCTAACGCCGAAAGTTGAGCTGCGGAGAAGCGCACAACTGGATGCAGGTAGCTCCGGCAGCTCCAACGAATGTTAGGTAGGCCGGTCGTGATGGCCACCGCTTATCCGCTCGACAGCCGAGATTATGGTAGCGACCTCACGAAGCAACGCTTGGGCGTCCATAACGCCATACCCTGCGAGCGTTCGCAACAACAAACTCTACCTAGGGTGGTCAGCCGCCGAGCATCGACTATAACGGGGCGATCCCGGTGCCTGCACACGGCCTGGCGCACACCCGCCGCCCGCACCGCCCATCCAGACCAGGCACGACGCACCCCCACGTCCTTCACCCCACGCCCTCACGCCAACGCGAAAAACAGATCCACAAACGACCGCGCCGACCCGTCCATCCCTGCCACCTTCGGATTCGACGACTCCACCAGCCAGTACTCGTCAGGCGCATGCGCCCCTGCCCCGTGACCCAGCCCGAAGATCCCCGCCGGCAGCTTGAGCGGCTCACCCGTGAACGTGCTGCCCGGCCACGACCCCGCGAGCCTCGGCCACACCAGCGGGTCGATCCCCGACTTCCGATACGTCGCCACCATCGCCTGCACGAGCTTCGAGTCCGCCGGCGTCTCGGTCGGATCGTACCCGCCCGACATGTTCACCTCGATGTCGCCGAAACCCTTCTTCTTGAGATGGGTCTGGACCAGCTCAAGCGTCCCTTTCGCCGTCATGTCCGGCACGAGCCGCATGTCGATCTTCGCGACCGCCTTGTGCGGCAGGATCGTCTTGCCACCAGGGCCCGTGTACCCACCGACGAGCCCCTCGATGTTGATCGTCGGCTGCGAGACGAGACGCACGAGCGAGTCGTGCCACGACTCGTCCCCGATCCAGTGCTCGACGCCTAACGCCTTTTTCGTCTGTGCCTCGTTCTTCCTCGGGATCGCGTCCTCGAGAATCTTCTTCTGCTGCGGCGTGAGCGGACGCACCTTGTCGAAGAATCCCTCGACCGCCGGCGTGTGGCCATCGGCCTTGACGAGCGTGTTCAGTGCCTGCACGAGATGCCACGCCGGGCTGTCGACCTGCGCCGCCAGGCTCGAGTGAATGTCGAGCTTCGGGCCCCTGCCCCACTTCTCGCCCGATGACACCAGCTCGATCTCGACCGCGCCCTTGGCACCAAGATCGACCTCCACGGCGCCATCGAGGCCCTGGTTGCCTAACGGGATAATGATGCCGATACACTTGCGGAGCGCGGCTTCCACCTCCGGCTTGAAGACGATCTGGCGGAAGTTCGGCGACGCGATCTCCTCCTCCCCTTCCGCCACGAGCACGAGGTTCACCGGCAGCTTCACGTTTGCCGCCTTGAACGCATGCAGCGCGGCGAGACACGCCATCTCCGGGCCCTTCGAGTTCGTCGTCCCGCGGCCCACCATGATCTTCCCGACGCCCGGGCGATCCACGATCCGCGCCTCCAGCGGCGGCGAGCTCCACTCTGCCGGATCGAACTGCTTGACGTCGTACATCATGTAGACCGCGAGCCACGTCTTCGCGCCCGCGTCGAGCGTGGCGAACACACCCGACTTGCCCGCGGTCGGTACCACATCGACCTGCGTGAAGCCAGCGTCGCGCGCCAGCTTCGCCATGTACTCCGGCCCCTGCGGATAGTTGCGGTTCTCGGCCGCTATGGACGGGAGCGCGATCCAGTCCTGCAGCATCTTGACGGTCGTGTCGTGCTGCGCGGTGATCTGGGCGATCACCGCATCGCGGTCATCGGACCCGCGGAACGCCGTGAGCGCGGTGGCGCCACCAAGGCGGTCACCTAACGCGACGGCGGTCGCGCTCATCATGGCGGTCTGCATGAAGTCGCGCCTCGTCACGGCGGGACCGGACGGCGGCACGTCGTTCGCACGATTCGAGCTCACGGTGATCTCCAGCCGGTGGGTGGGTGGGACGAATCGCGTAAAGTGCCACGATGCTTCGCGGTCCGTCAGAGGGATCCGGGAGAGGCGTCGTACCCTCGCAGACGAAGCACGCGAATGTCTTCATCCCGATCGAACCCGGCGCGCGCATAGAAGCGCTGCGACTCGTCACTCGGCCAGACGAGCAGAAGCTCGAGATCCCGCGATTTCGCCCACGCCGCGACACGAGCCAGGAGCTCGCGACCAACCCCCTCGTTCCGAAACGCCGGGCTGGTGTAGCAATCGGTCAGGTAGCCCCATTGATCACTCGCCCGCGACGGACGCGGGACCGAGTCCACGACACACACGGCCATCTGGGACGTCAACGTGCCGTCGTCAGTCTCTGCGATCCAGTAGGTCCAGCGGCCTGAGGCCAGCGCTTCCCTAGCAAACCTCTCGAACCGACCCGCGAACGCGGTCTCGGTCTCGACGGGGGCTTCGCCCGACTCGCGACGAAACGCCCACCGAGCCGCCGCGAGCCTCGGGACGTCCTCGAATGTGGCCATGCGATAGTTCATGTGCACCTGACCCGCGAGTCGGACATTGCGCGCCCGCAGCGCGCCGTCGTAGCCTAGTGTCGCGCCGAGCCCCGAGACTCTCGTGAAAACACTGACATCCGCACCGCCCCAGGACCACATTGCCCTCACCCCGCCAGTCAGCGGGTCGCCTAACGATTATTCGACAACACCGCCGGTCGCAAGAGCAGCCTGGCCGTTGTGGCAGCGCGTGGCGTTCCGGTTCTTCCTCCTGTACTTCGTTGTCCAGATCGAGCCATGGGACTGGTTCCGGCTCATCCCCGGCGTGTCCCTGCTGCTGCGTCCGTACGATGCGACGATGGATTGGCTGGTCCGCGCCGGTAACGCGCACCTGTTCCACATCCGGGACACGCTCGTTCCCGTCAACGGCAGCGGCGACACGTCGTACGCGTGGGCGCGATTCAGTCTGCAGCTCACGCTCGCGGCACTCGGGTGCATCATCTGGACGCTGCTCGACCGGAAGCGCCCGAATTACGAGCGGGCTCTCTACTGGCTACGACTCGGCGTGCGGTACTACATCATCGCCGCCGCGCTCAGCTATGGCATCATCAAGCTGTTCGTGCTCCAGATGCTCTTCCCTACCACGAGTCAGCTCGCCACGCCACTCGGCGACTTCCTGCCGATGCGCTTCTCGTGGTTGTTCATCGGCTACTCCACGCCTTATGAGGTCTTCTCGGGCGCCATGGAGACGGTCGCCGGACTCCTGCTGCTGTACCGGCGAACGATCACGGCTGGTCTCTTCGCGGCAACGGGCGCGTTCGCCAACGTCGTGATGATCAACCTCGCGTACGATGTGCCGGTCAAGCTGTACGCGTTGCACCTCCTGTTCTCGTGTCTCTTCCTGCTGGCGCTCGACAGCAAGCGGCTCGTCGGGTTCCTGTTCCTCAATCGTCCCGCGCCGGCGACGACGGCGTACGACCCGATCTATGCGCTTCCGTGGCAACGGTGGGCGAGCGTCGCGGTGAAGGTCTTCATCCTCTATCAGTTCCTGTGGGGGCCGCTGCAGTCCAG
The DNA here is from genome assembly GCA_036509075.1 of Gemmatimonadaceae bacterium. GTDB lineage: Bacteria > Gemmatimonadota > Gemmatimonadetes > Gemmatimonadales > Gemmatimonadaceae > JAJKIV01. Next base: position 4,808 of record DATCGG010000354.1, on the reverse strand, counting down.
CTGGACACGCAATCAGGCGGCAAAGCAGCCGCCGGCGCCCGGCCCGTTCGCTACCGGCGTCTACGACGTACGCAGCTACGTCCTGAACCGCGACACGATCCCGCTGACGAGCACCGACTCGCTGCGGTGGCGAGACGTGATCATCGACAGCAACGCCGCGGGCAGCGTCGGCTCGCGCGATCCAGTGTTCTGGCAGCGCTACCGCCGAGGGTACTTCCGGTACAAGGCGGACACGGCCTCGCACACGGCAGCGGTGTGGAAGACCTCGACCATTCCGGGCGACAGCACGTTCCTGTTCACCATGCGGTACGAGGTGCCCGACTCGACCACGCTGCGATTCATCGCGCCGATCCGCGGGGACACCGTGCGCGTGGATCTCGTCCGCATCCCACGCCATTTCCAGCTGGCGGAGCGTCAATTCCACTGGCTATCGGAGTACAACCGATAGCTTCCGGCCCCCGATTCAAACATCCAAAAGTGTAGGAAACGGATTCAACGGAAACCACACGGATAACACGGATTTTATCCGTTTGATCAGCCGTTTCAGTTGCATCCGCGTTCCACCTTTATCTGGATGCCGGCATCGAGGATCAAGAGCTCGATTGCAATTTCGTACAAGACATGGGCCCGCACGCGCCGCGAATTGAAGCCATGATGACCCGACGAGAAGCAATCGCGGCCCTCGGCTCCATGACCGTCGGCACACTGATCGTCCCAAGCATTCAGGGCGATTCAACACCATCGCTCGCCCCCGGAGCTCCCAACTCACCGGAACGACAGACGCTCATTAGCGCGTTCAGGACTGCATCCGAGAAGATTCCTGAGAAGTTCGAGGCCCGGACGCACAAGAGCGACTGGACGATGCCCTATCGTCTCTTCCGGCCTAACGTGACGGGACGACTTCCGCTCGTGGTGTACCTCCACGGCAGCGGGGGCCTCGGCTCTGATAACGCGAAGCAGATGGGACTGGGGAACATCTTCGGGACGCGCGTCTGGGCTCTCCCGGAAAACCAGAAGGAGTTTCCGTGTTACGTGGTCGTTCCGCAGACCGACCGTGGGTGGGTCCGCTACGGCCCGCCCGCCGCCGCCGACAGCGAGTCGCCAGTGATACCCGGCCTCGGCGATGGCGCTCGCGTCGCCTTCGAGGTCATCGACGAGCTCGCGAAGGAATTCCCGATCGACAAGCAGCGCATCTACCTGACGGGTCAGTCGATGGGTGGCTCCGGAGCGTGGCACATGATCGCCCAACGCCCAAAGTTCTTCGCGGCGGCGGTCATCTGCTGCGGTGGCGTAGCCCTGGACAGCGCCGCGGCCGCGGTCAGTACACCGCTCTGGAACTTCCACGGCGACGCGGACGACACGGTTCCCGTGAAGCTCTCCCGCGATCGGATCGCGGCGCTTCGCAAGGCCGGTGGCCACCCGCTCTCCACCGAGTACGCGGGTGTGGGTCACAACGTATGGCAGTGGGCCTACACCGAGCCGTCGCTCGTTAGGTGGATGTTCTCGAAGCGCCGTAGCGCTTGAGGCTCTTCGCGTGACGGTTACGCGGGAATCGCCGCGCCGAGCGCCTCGCACAGCTCGGCGTCGGTGAGGACGATCGGATTGCCCTGCATGCTGCTGGCCTGCCGAGCCGCGGCGACGACGCGTGGAATGTCGCCCCCCTTCACCCCGTAGCTGGCGAGCCCCGGCACGGACAGCTCGGCGACGAGCTCGCGCAGCCACACTGCTGCGTCTTCGGCGCGAGCGCTCGCGTCTCCAGTAACGATGCGCGCCACCTCGTCGTAGCGGCCGACGGCAGCAGCGTTAGGCATCCTGGCGCGAATGGCGCGGACGTTGATCTCGGTGATCAGCGGCAAGAGGCGCGCGCACGCCATGCCGTGCGGGACGGGAAACATCCCGCAAAGCGGCGAGGCAAAGCCGTGCACCGCGCCGAGCTTCGCGTTCGCGAGCGCGAGCCCGCCGCAGAGGCTCGCGACGGCCATGTCGCGCCTCGCTTCCCGATCGCTCCCATCGCGGAACGCGCGCAGGAGTGCGCCGCTCGCGCGATGCATTCCCTCGCGCGCGACCGCATCGGACAGCGGGTTCGCCTGCGGCGAGACGAACGGCTCGATGCATTGCGTCAGCGCGTCGAGCCCCGTGCTCGCCGTGACTGAAGGCGGAAGCGAGTACGTGAGCTCGGGATCGATCACGGCAACGGCCGGCAGCATCAGCGGGCTCCGGAGACTCACCTTCACCTGCTCGTCCTCCGCCATCAACACGGCGTTTCGCGTCACCTCGGCGCCCGTGCCAGCGGTCGTCGGAATCGCAATGAATGGCGCGGCGCGATTGGCGAGTGGACGCGCCTTGCCGATGACCTCGAGGTAATCGCGGACCGGGGCGTCGTTCGTGAGGAGAGCCGAGATCGCCTTGCCGGCGTCGACGACACTTCCGCCGCCGAGCGCTACGACGACGTCGCATCGCTCGCGCCGCGCTTGAGCGAGGCCGGCTTCCACGAGCGCAATGGTCGGCTCGGACGAAACCTGCAGCGTCGTGGTCGCGAGACCGACGTCACCGAGCTGTCGCACGAGCGACTCGGCACGCCCGCTCCGGCCTTCGACCACAAGCGTCCGCGAGCCCATCGTCGACACGATCTTCGGGACGTCGGCCAGTCGCCCTTCGCCGAAGATGATGCGAGTGGGCGCGGCGAACTCGAAGTTCACCCTGGGCGCTCCCAGGCATTCGCTTCCGGAAACAGCGCACCGTATTTCACGCTGCGGCGCGGTTCGGCCATCATTGGCTCGACGGCGTCACGCCACGTGGCGTAGTGCGCCGTCTCCTTGTGGCGCGCCGGGTCTGCGGGTGTCCGGTAGATCTCGATGAGGAGAAACCGCGTCGGGTCGTCCTCCTGCTGCACCACATCGAACCGGACGATGCCGGGCTCGCGGATGCTGTTACGCGCGTTCTCGAGCGTTGCCGCAGTGAAGGCGTCGACACTTTCCGGCTTCACATGAACGAAGACGTGCACGATGAGCATAGTGTCTCGTTAGGTTCTCATTGATCTTCAACGCCTCGCGACAGCGAGCAGGTGCGCGCTCACCCCGAGCATCGTCGGCTCGGCCTCGAACGCGTCGAGCGCCGCGAGCAGCACGCGCCGGCGACGGTCATCGGCGAGCCGCGCGTCCAGGTCCGAGAACAACCACGCGGGCCCTTCGACCGCAAGTGTCGCCTCGTGCGTTAGGCCGGCGGCCGAGCACTCCTGCGCAAGCTCTTCCGGTCGGTGGAAGTAGGCCGTCGTGAAGTACGCCGGATTGCGCGTGGGGTTGCGGTGCCGCCCATCGCTCAGGTCGCTGGCGACGACGGAGGCGAACGCAGGATCCTCGAGGTAGCCGCCGCGCAAGCCGTCCAGCGTCGAAGCGAATCGCGAGATCGCCGCCGCGATGATGACGCCACCTGGCCGGCACACGCGACCGGCCTCCGACAGGGCGAGCAATCGATCCGCGCGCTCCGGCAGATGGTAGAGCGGCCCGAGAAGCAGCACCGCGTCGGCGCTCGCGTCAGGCAGCCGGAGTGACCGGGCGTCGCCGACTTCCGCGCTGGCAAGGGCGCGCCCAACTCGCGCGCCGACGTCGGCCCGCGCCTGCTCGATGTGCAGCGGAATCGGATCAACGAGATGGACGTCGTAGCCGCGGTCCGCCAGCCAGATGGCGTACCGTCCGGGACCGCCACCGACATCCGCGATCACGGCGGGCGGCGATGGGAGATAGCGCTCGAGCACGAGGTGCGTGCGCGCGAGCTCGAGGGCGCCCTGGCCCGCCCCGAGCCGGTCACGCTCCAGTCCCTGGGCGTAGAACGCCGCGATCTCGTCGCTGTCGCGTTCGTGGTGGCTCGTCATTCGCTACGTCCCCAATTTCCGACGCGGCCGCTGTTTCGAGGATACTGAACGAATCACCAACTTACCTCGCCCTCGCGGCGGGAATGGCGTCCTGGAATCGGCCGCGGCGGCAGCGAGGAGCGCTTTCACTTCAGGCCGGTCGAGCACCGCTGCCGACGGCAGACGGATGAACCGCGTCTGCTTGCCGGATCCGACCAGCACCTTCTGCGGATCGGGAAGACGCGCGCCCTGGATGAAGCAGAGGCCGACGCCATTCGCACCGGCCGCGATGCTCACGACCGCGTCCGAGGGGCGCTCGGTCGGCGAGTAGCCGATCACGAAGAAGTTGTAGTTGTCGTACGCCAGCTCCGTCCCGGTCGGGAACCGTGTGCGGAGCTTCCGGCGAATGGCGCGAATCAGCGTCTGGTGGTCCGGCTCGAACTTCTCGATGAACTGCTGCAGCCGCGCCTCGGGGTCATCGTCGGCCTGCTGCGCACGTGCGCTGGTTGGTCGTGTCATGAGGCTCGACGGGTTGGGGTGAGACCCGCTGCCTAACGATGCCGCGAGTCGACAGAAAGGAACGCATTGCTCGCGCGACCTCTGTCGGCCGCTGCAGGAACACGAAGTGGTTGGCCCCGCGCACGTCAACGACCGTGTTCTGCGGAAATCGCGCGAACTTCGCGCGCGAATCCGCGACGACGGCGACGACGAAACGCAGCAGCGAGTCTCCCTGCGCCCGACCGGCTGCGTCGAGCTCCGCGTAGTACGGCACTACGTCGGCGAGCGAGTCCGGCACAGCGTAGATCGCGAGTGCACGGCAGTGGACCTGATCGTACCGCGCGACCCGGTGGCCGCTCGCGAGTCTCGCCTTGAGCGAGTCGGCGGTGACCTCGTCCAGATAGCGATCGGCGGAATCGAACCGCGCTCCTGCTCGAATCTCGGAATCCGGCTCGCGAAC
>DATCGG010000353.1:0-7060 GCA_036509075.1 Gemmatimonadaceae bacterium | reverse complement strand
CGAGCGAAGCGAGGGATCGCGATCGTCCCGTCAGAGGGCCACGGTTCCCAGTTCCCCGTTCCCGCCGTCGTCCGTCGCCCGTCCCCGGCCCTCAACAGTCCCCTTCTTGCATCGCCTGGCCTATCCGTACTGCTTTCGGTTCAAAGGAACTCCCCGGACTCGAGCTATGCCGCGCGCAAAGAAGAAGAAACCGGCCGTCGAACCCGCATCCCGTGGTCTCGACGCCCGCCGCCTCGCCAGCGCCGCCGCACCCACCAGCGTCATGACGCTCGCACGCACTATCGAAGACGACGGCGGCACCGCGCTCGCCAGCTACCGCGATCCCCTCGGCGGACACTGGCAGATCCTTGCCTCCCTGCCCATCGACCGCGTCGAGCCCACGCCCTTCCAGCGCGACCTCTCCGAGACGCACGTCGAACGGCTTGCCGGCGCGATCGACAAGCTCGATCGCTTCCTCGACCCGGTCATCGCCGTCCCCGCCGGCGACGGCAAGTACTGGTCGCCTAACGGGTACCACCGCCTCGGCGCCATGAAGCAGCTCGGCGCCAAGTCGATCGTGGCGCTCGTGGTTCCCGAAGCCGAAGTCGCCCATCGCATCCTGCTCCTCAACACCGAGAAGGCACACAATCTCCGCGAGCGAGCGCTCGAGGTGGCGCGCCTGGCCGAAGCGCTCGCGGCGCTCGACGACCGCCCGGAGCGCGAGTTTGCCATCGAGTTCGAGGAGGCCGCCCTCGTGACGCTCGGCTTCTGCTACCAGCAGAACGGCCGCTTCGCCGGCGGCGCGTTCCACCCGGTGCTCAAGCGCTGCGACAAGTTCCTCGGCTCCAAGCTCCCGAAGGCCATCGAAACGCGGCGCGAGCGCGCGAACAAGCTGCTGGAGCTCAACGAGGCGGTGAACGCGGCCGTCGCGAGCCTCAAAGAGCGCGGCTTCGAGAGTCCGTACCTCAAGGCGTTCGTGGTCGCGCGCATTAACCCGCTCCGGTTCCAGCGGAAGCCGACTGCGGACTTCGATGAGACGATCGACAAGATGATCGCCTCAGCCCGTCGGTTCGACCCGAGCAAGATCCGGGTGGATCAGGTTGCTCGGAGCGGCGGCGCCCCGGAAGAATCTGCTTAGCGGTCATCCCGAGCGGCGGTTGTCATCCCGAGCGAAGCGAGGGATCGCGGTCGTCCCGGTACAGGGAGTTGTCATCCAGGGCGCAACGAGGAATCTTCATCGTCCGGCGGACCCCTCTTTCGGGGTAGTCGCGATCCCTCGCCTGTCGGCTCGGGATGACTGGGTATGACGTTTCTCCCCCACGCTCGCATGTCTCGCTTCCTTTCATTCCTCGCCGCCCCCCTTCTCATCGCCGGCATCGCGCAGGCCCAGAGCACCGACTCCACCGCCGGCAAATCCGTCTGGCAGGGCGTCTACACCGAGGAGCAGGCCACGCGCGGCGACACCGAGCACCAGAACAACTGCAACTCCTGCCACGGTACCGAGAAGTACTCGGGCGAGAACTTCACGAAGAACTGGGTCGGCCGCACCGTCTTCGACCTCTTCGACCAGATCAAGACGACGATGCCCGACGACAACCCCGGCGGGCTCTCGGCTCAACAGTACAAGGACGTTGTTGCGTACATCCTGAAGACCAACGGCTTCCCGGCGGGTACCGATTCCCTTCCAAGCGATCCCGAGGCAATGCGGCTTCTCAAGATCGACGCGAAGCCGAACAAGCAGACCGCACTTCGGCCGATGTACCACCCGCACGCTCACATCCCGGCAACCGCGACGCGATAGTCGCCCGCTCTTCCGCTCCGTGTGACGAAGGACGACGACAGCAAGAACACCCTCGACAGACGACGCTTTCTCAAGGTCGCCGGCGCCCAGACGGGATTGCTCGTCGCCGCCGCGTCAGGCGCCAAGGCGATCGCGCAGCAGCAGCAACCATCGCCGCGTCGCGCGCCAGCGGTCATCGGGCAGAAATCTCCCGATATCGCCGTGATCGGCGCGGGTGCGTTCGGCGGCTGGACGGCCTATCACCTCCAGAAGATGGGCGCGCGCGTCACGCTCGTAGACACGTGGGGTCCGGGCAACTCGCGATCGACCTCGGGCGAGGAGACGCGCGGCGTCCGGAGCTCCTACGGCGATCGGCCGCACGGCGTCCTGTGGGCGCGGTGGGCAACGCAGGCGATGGAGCGGTGGAAGGCATGGGACGAGGAGTTTTCGCGCACGACCCAGGAGCGTGTCTTCTACACCACGGGCGACCTGATCTTCCGCAAGGACTGGGAGCCCTTCATGAAGGACACGCGGAAGAACTGGGACACGGTGGGCGTCAAGTACGAGGTGCTCGAGCCTAACGACGTTCGATCGCACTATCCGCAAATCGACCTCCAGGGTATCGCGGTGATCCTGTACGAGCCGGCGGCCGGTGTCGTTCGCGCGCGCCGGTCGTGTGAGCGGGTGGCCGAATCATTCCAGCACCACGGCGGGAAGATGGTCGTGGCGCGGGCGCTCCCGTCGCTCGCAAATGGAGATCGATTGCAGGATATCGCGCTCTCGACCGGCGAGACGCTCAAGGCGGACAAGTTCGTCTTCGCCTGTGGGCCGTGGCTCTGGAAGCTCTTCCCCGAGTTCCTCCGCACTCGGCTCCGGACGCCGATGGGGAACGTCTACTATTACGGCACGCCGATCGGCGACAACCGGTGGGTCGCGCCGAACATGCCGAGCTTCAACTTCCCCGGTATCACCGGCTGGCCGGCGCTACCTAACGATGCGCGCGGCTTTCGGGTGCGCGTGGGTGGCGGGACGCAGACCGACCCCGACACGAGCCAGCGCTGGATCGACCCGAGCAACTTCTCGCGGCCGCGCCAGTTCCTCATCGACCGGTTCCCGCTGCTCATCGACGCGCCCTTGCTCGAGACACGCTCCTGCCATTACGAGCTGTCCGTCACCCGGAACTTCTACATCGACACGCACCCCGAATGGTCGAACGTGTGGATCGCCGGCGGCGGGTCGGCCGAGGGGTTCAAGTTCGGTCCGGTGGTGGGCGACTACACCGCCAAGCGCGTGATGGGCATCGAGGGTGACCCCGCGATCGCAAAGGCGTTCCGGATTCCGAAGGAGGAGTTCGAGGAGCCGCCGCGCACCGCCGCGGACTCGGCGAGAGTGAAGGCGCGTGCCGACTCGGTGGCGAAGCTGAAGGCCGATTCCGCGAAGGCGGATTCGGCGAAGCGTGTGATCCCCGAACAGCACGCCCCGGCGCCGAAGCCGGACGCACCGGCCAAGAAGCCTTCGCTTCGGTAGGTGCGCGGGCCCCGGCGGTTCGGCCGCGCGCTGCGCCTCTCGGCGAAGAAGCGGCGGATGGAACGGCTGTACGACTTGGTGTACGCCGGCGGCTGGCCGTCGTGGCTCGCGAGACCGCTCGGGTTGCAAGGGCGGCTTCACCTAACGACGCATCGGCTTACGATCGCGAACGACGGCGCGCCCATTCCGCCGCTTCGGATCGCCTTCGCGTCGGACCTCCACGGCGGACCTGGCACACATCCCGCCACGATCCGCCGCGCGTGTCGATTGCTCGCCGAGGCGAAGCCGCAGTTGCTTCTGCTCGGCGGGGACTTTGTGTCGTTCCACGCGCGGCACGTCGAGCACGTGCTCGAGGCGATCGACCAGATCAACGCGCCGTTAGGCCGGTTCGCCGTGCTCGGCAACCACGACCTCATCGCCGACGACGTGTGGCTCGTGCAGCGCCTGGAGACGATCGGCGTGCGGACGCTCGTGAACGAGAACGTTCGGCTGGCCGCGCCGTATGATCGCCTCTGGGTATGTGGGCTCGACAACACCGAGCAGGGGACGCCGGATGGCCGGCGTGCGCTGGCTGGCGCGGACGGGCTACGGTTGATCCTCATGCACTCGCCTGACGGACTGACGGCGTTAGGCGGCGCGTCGTTCGCGATGGCGTTCACCGGCCACGTGCACGGTGGGCAGTTCGTGTTGCCGGGTGGCCGATCGCTCATCGGCGTCAAAGGGCCGCTCAGTCAGCGCTACCTGGACGGCGGGTTGTTCGAGCTTGGAGCTCCGGGCGAGCGGATCCTGCTCGTGAGCCGAGGGATTGGTCAGGGGTCGTTGCCCATGCGGTTTCGGGCGGATCCTCAAGTGCATGCGTGCGATCTCGCGTTCGATAGCGTAAGAGATTGAGGCACATACACTAAGCGGGACATTTCGCGACTCGCAGTCGACTCTTGTCTTCGGTGTTTATTCGGCTTATTGTATGCCTCCCGCCGTCGCCGTTCGCGCCGGCGCAGCGACGGGAGGGCCAGTGCCGAAGCACGAGCTGCTGTTCGATGTCGGGGAGTACGCGCCGGTCGCCGACCGCATCACGCTGTTCTATGCGCGCTTCCCGATGGGCCGCATCACCACGCGGCTCATCGCGCGGACCGAGCATGAGATCACCGTGCAGGCGTACGTCTTCCGGTCGGTCGAGGAAGAGCGGCCATCGGCGACGGGGCTCGCGTCGGAACGTATCGGCGACGGCGACGTCAACACCGTCGCCTGCCTCGAGAACACCGAGACCTCGGCCATCGGCCGCGCGCTCGCGAACCTCGGCCTCACGGCGTCCGCGCAGCGACCGAGTCGCGAGGAGATGCTCAAGGCCAACCGCGAGCGAGCGCTGCGTGTGTCGGAACCCTCACCTCGGCGCCTAACGAGCCATAGTGCGCCAGCTGGCAGCGTCGCGCTACAGCAGAACGCCGACCGCGTGATGGACGCACTCGACCTGCTGGCCATCGCGCAGCGCGCCGGCCTCACGCCGTGCCGCGCCCGCCGCCTCCGCGAGACCCTCATGCGGCCGACGGTAAGCGATGCAGCCGTTCACCGCGTGGAGCGGCTGCTGCGATCGTGGGTCGCCTTTCGCCATGCCCTGCGTCTCGGGCTGTAACACTCCGGTGTCAACCCAGATGGAAGGGTTGCGCAGGCTACTCAGACGAAGGGGTGTTCGGATTCATCGGATTGAACTGATCAATTGGATCGCTCCTCGAACACTAGGGATGTCGCGCAACGAGCGAACGGAGAATGACACCCTCGGGACGCTTCATTCAAGCCGCGACCTGGAAGCCAGCGAGGAGCTTCCCGAGGGTGTCAACAAAGATCTCGCTCGTTGCGTCCGGAGGTGTGCCTAACAGCGGTGCAATCCGATGCATCCGTGGAATCCGAAGAATCCGAACACCACTTCGTCTGAGTGCTCCGGCCCTGACGAGTCCATCTCGATCACAGACAGAGCTAGTTGGACCATCGGGCCGGTGCGGGAGCGATGCGAATCGAAAGACGAGCGGATGAGGCGAGCGCCGAGTCGTGGAGCGATCAGGAGTTGCTGCAGCGGATGCGACACGACGAGGCGCTCGCCATTCGCGAGTTCTACCGGCGCTTCAGCCCCGCGCTGTGGAAGCTCGCTCGCCAGGCCCACCTCCAGCCCGCACTCCGTGACGACGCCGTCACCGATTGCCTGAGCGATGCCGCCATTCACCTCATGCAGCCCACCGCTGCCGTTCCCGCGAACCTCACGGGTTACCTCGTCGCGATGTTCCGACATCGCCTCGCCAACGATCGTCGCGCCGCCCACCGGCGTACCGCGACCGGAACCGCCGCGGCGTGGCTCAGTGACGGCGAGCGCGTCGTACGCGAGGTCGTCTCCGAAGCATCGATCCGCGCGAGCGCCGGACCGGCCGCGGAAGCGCCGCCGCTTTCGCCCGTGCTCGAGCGCCTCTCGCGGATCATCGACGCCGGCATCACCGACGCCGAGCGCCAGATTCTCCGCTGGGTGAGCGCGTCGATCCCCCAGCGCCTCATCGCCGAGTGGCTCGGGATCACGCATAACGCGGCGCGCGTGCGTGTGCTGCGCCTGCGCGAGCGGCTCATCGAGCTCGCGCTCAGCGATGCGGGCCCGTGGCGCCCGGGCGAACGCCAGGAGCTCTACGAGTTCTTCCGACGGAGCGGTCTGTCCGAGCGGGCACGTCGAGCCGTCGAGGGCTCGCGGGCCGCCGGCGGGCCGGAACGGAGCCGGCGCAGCGCCGGCCGCAAGCTTCGAAAAGAAGGGGAGGACCAGTGACCTACGACGACGAATCCCTGAGCGCCGGAGAGCGCGCGGGACTGGAGCGCACCAAGGACCTGCTCGTGAGGATTGCCGGCGACCGCGCGATGCGGCGGCTCGACCCACTCGATCCCGGCGAGACCGCGTTCGTCGAGTGGTATGCGCGCGAGGCTCGGGCAACGCTGTCCGTCGCGGAGCGATACCGGCTCGAGGCCAACGCCGACCGATTCGTGCGCGACGTGCTCGCCCGGCGCGCCGTGGAGCGGTCGCGCGTCCGGGAAGTCGCGGCCGAGCCGGAGATGGCGCCAGCCTGGGAGGAGGGAACGCTTGCCCAGGTGGTGGCCGCCGCGGCGCGCGTTAGGCATGCGCCGGCCATGGACCTGTCGGTGGCCGCCGGCGTGGGGCGCGAGCTCTGGGAGGAGCCCTGCGACCGGTGGATCCCACTGCCCGAGAGCGCGCCCGACGGGAAGTACGTCGCGCTCAGGGTCACCGGCGACAGCATGGTGCCGCTCCTCCACGACGGCGACACGATCCTCGTGAAGCTGGGCGATGAGATCGTGCCCGATGCGGTGATCGTGGCACGCATCCCCGACGGCGGGTACGTCGTGAAACGGGTCGGCGGCGTCGCGGGCTCGCGCGTGGAGCTCGCGTCACTCAATCCCGACTACCCGTCGATCGTGATCCCCCGCGACCCGTCGCTCGTGCTGGGCACGGTGCTGCTGCGCTGGTGCACGCACGGGGATCGATCGGTGCATTGAATCGTTTAGGCGCCGCGCGCTCCGGTAACAGGATGGTGTCATTCGAGAGAGAAGGGAGAGTTCCCGATTCACCGCTACTCGAGGTCACCATGCCGGTTCGCCTGATTGAGCTCGCCATTCGCGCTCGCCGCCAGTTGGGAGGAGGAGAGCGCACACAGTTCTCCTTCCGCCTCGCCTTCGTGATCGATCTCGCCTACATCGGACTTGGCGCGTTAGGCGGCGCGGCCCTTGGTCGCG
>DATCGG010000352.1:0-7559 GCA_036509075.1 Gemmatimonadaceae bacterium | reverse complement strand
GTGCCCGCCGGAGATTGGGTCGCGCTCGAGACGCGTCGGGGGCGCCGCTTCGAGCGCCGCAACGCCATCGTGGGCCGAGAGGGCGCACGGCGCACGGTCATCGTCGGAGCGTCGGGCTTCTGGCGCTGGCGCGTGCGCGGCGGCGCGGCCTCCGACACGTTCGGTGCGCTCTGGGGAGGGCTCTTCGACTGGCTGTCCGGCGGTCGGACAGACGTGCGCGCCGCGGTGAACGCGGATGCAGTCGTACACGCGGGCGACCCCATTCGCTGGCGCCGAGGCGCGGGCGATGACTCGGTGGTGTCCGTCGTCCTAACGCGGCGCGGCGGTGACGCGCGCGCGGATTCGATGATGCTCCGCTTCACCGAAGGCGATAACATCGTCGAGAGCCGGCCTCTCGCGCCGGGCGTGTACGACGTCCGCACCGCGGGCGGCAAATCGGTGCTGGCAGTGAATCCGTCGCGCGAGCTCTATCCGCGTCGGGCTATCCGTTCGGGCGCCGTGGGCCGTGGCAGCTCACTTTCCGACGCGCCGAGGCTGCGTTCGCTCGGATGGGTGTACGCGATCGTGATCATCGCGCTGTGCGTGGAGTGGTTCCTGCGGAGACGGCTGGGGATGCGATAACTGCAGGCGACAGGCGACAGGCGACGGGCGGCAGGCGACGGGCAGGAAACCTTCTGCCGCAGAGGAGGTCTCCTCGGCGCTAACAGCTCTGGCCGAATCCCTAGACCTGACCGGCGGTCTCCAGTCGCCAGTCGCCAGTCGCCAGTACTTAGGTTTACAGAATGGCCAGACTAGTTCAGCGCGCCGGCGAAAAAAAGTCGCTCTGGCAGCGGATAAAGGACATTGCGCTCACCGACGTCGGCGTCATCGCCCGCGGTGGCGTGAAAGAAGGTTCGCTCGAGCAGCTCGAGGAACTGCTGCTCGAGGCTGATTTCGGGGTCACCACGTCCATGCGCCTCATCGGCGACGTGGAAACGCTCGCCCAGCGGGGGCAGATCCGGACCGAGGACGAGTTCCACGAGGCCCTGCGCCAGAGTGTGGAGAGCGCACTCCGCGCCGGGTACAGCGATCCCACGATGTTCGTGCCGGCCGACAAGCCGATGATCATCCTCGTCATCGGCGTCAACGGCGCGGGGAAGACGACGTTCATCGGCAAGCTCTCTGCACGGTTCCGCGCTGAGAAAAAGAAGGTGGTTGTCGCCGCTGGCGACACGTTCAGGGCTGGTGCCATCGATCAGCTCAAGCTGTGGGCGGATCGCACGGGCGCTGAGTTCGTGGGCGGAAAGCCCGGCGGTGATGCCGCGGCGGTCGCATTCGACGCGATCGATGCCGCGCACACTCGCGACGCCGACGTCGTCATCATCGACACGGCCGGCCGGCTGCATACGAGTGACAACTTGATGGAAGAGCTCAAGAAGATCGCGCGTGTGATCAAGAAGCGACGGCCCGACGCGCCTCACGAGACGCTGCTCGTGCTCGACGGCACGATCGGCCAGAACGCCGTGCAGCAAGCGAAGACGTTTTCCGCGGCGGTTCCGATCACGGGACTGGTCGTCACGAAGGTGGATGGGACTGCGCGCGGCGGGATTGTCGTCGCAGTGCACGACGCGATCGACGTGCCCGTCAAGTTCATCGGCGTGGGCGAGAAGGTCAGCGATCTGGAAGCGTTCGACGCGCGACAGTTCTCAGCGGAGCTGCTCGAGGGATGACCCCGGGCGCGGTGACGGGCGCGCGACCTGGGCCGATTACGCTCTCCACGCCGGCCAAGTTCCTCAAAGGTGTCGGGCCAGTCCGCGCCGAGGCGCTCAAGCGCCTCGGCGTCTTTACTGCGGGGGATCTCCTGTTCCACATCCCGCATCGCTACGAGGATGCCAGCACCATCTCGCCGATCTCGTCGATCGAAACCGGGATGGACGCGACGGTCGTTGGGCGTGTGATCTCGAAGGGCGTCATCCCGACACGCAAAGGTCTTCGGATCTTTCAAGCGGTGGTGCAGGACGCGACGGGGATGATCGAGGTCTCGTGGCCTGGCCAGCCGTTTCTCGATCGATCGATCTCGAAGGGCGACGTCCTGCTGATCACGGGAACCGTGCGTTTCTTTCACGGCCGACAGCTCCAGCCCCGCGAGTTCGTCAACCTTGGCGACGAGGAGGAGGGGACCGACAGTGGGCGTGTTCTCGCGGTCTACCCAGCCACGGAAGGCCTGTCCTTCAAGGTCATCCGCGGTCTCATCGACGCGCACCTGGACGGGCTCATCGCGCTCGTCGAGGAGTATCTGCCGCCGGAGCTGTTGCGACGCGCCGACGTCCTGCCGCTCGCGGACTCGCTCCGGATGGTCCACCGCCCCCAGTCGCTCGCCGACGCGGCGCGGGGACGCGAGCGACTCGCGTTCGAGGAGCTGTTGTTCGTGCACCTGCTGCGCAGGCGCGCGCACATCCTGGCGCGAGAGAAGCGCGAAGGGATCGCGTTCGAGAATCGTCGTGACCTGACGTCGAAGCTCAAGGCGTCGCTGCCGTTCCCGCTCACCGGCGCCCAGACGCGAGCGGTGCGTGAGATCGTGATGGACATGGTCAGTCCACACCGTATGCATCGGCTGCTTCAGGGCGACGTCGGCAGCGGCAAGACGATCGTGGCGCTGTTCGCAGCGCTGCTGGCGATCGAGAACGGGTATCAGGCGGCGCTCATGGCACCCACGGAGCTTCTGGCCGAGCAGCACACGGGCACCGTTAGGCGTCTCGTCGAGCCGTTAGGCATCGCACCCGTGCTCATCACCGGGAGCCTGGCGGGGAAAGACCGTCGTGAGGCGGACGCGCGCCTGCGGTCGGGCGAGCCGCTGCTCGCGATCGGAACGCACGCCCTCGTTCAGGAGCGTACGTCCTTTGGCCGTCTGGGGTTCGTGGCAGTGGACGAACAGCACCGGTTCGGCGTGGAACAGCGCAAGGCACTCGGCGCGAAGGGTGACCGGCCCGACGTACTGCTGCTGAGCGCGACGCCTATCCCCCGGTCGCTCGCGCTCACGCTCTACGGCGATCTCGACGTGAGCGTGCTGGACGAGCGTCCTCCCGGCCGACTGCCGGTGACGACCGCGCTTCGCCCGGAATCGGCGCGCGAACGCGTGCTGCAGTTCATCGACCGCGAGGTGGAGCAGGGGCGGCAGGCGTACGTCGTGTACCCCGTGATCGACGAGTCCGAGAAGACCGACATGAAGGCGGCCACGACGATGTACTCGACGCTGGCCGCGGGCCCATTCGCCCGGCGTCGCGTTGCCCTGCTGCACGGCCGCATTCCGTCGGAGGAACGCGATACCATCATGCGGCGGTTCCGGGACGGTGAGATCGATGTGCTCGTGGCGACGACGGTCATCGAGGTCGGCATCGACGTCGCGAACGCCACCGTGATGCTGGTGGAGCATCCCGAACGCTTCGGCCTTTCGCAGCTCCACCAGCTGCGTGGCAGGGTGGGCCGCGGGGCCGACGCCTCCTACTGCATCTTGTTAGGCGATGTCAGTCCGGAATCGGCCGAGCGCCTTTCGGTGTTCGTTGGCTCCGATGATGGCTTCGAGATCGCGCGGGCCGACCTGCGCCTCCGCGGCATGGGCGACCTGTTCGGCCAGCGTCAGAGTGGCATCGCGACGTTCCGGGTCGCGGATCCGCTGCGTGACGAACGACTCAGCGACGCGGCGCACGAAGCGGCGACGGCCGTGCTGGACAAGGACCCGGAGCTCGAGCAGCCGGAGCACGCGGCCATGCGGCGTGTGTTAGGCGAGCGGTATGAGAGGAGTCTGGAGTTGTTTAGAGTGGGATAGGCAGGCGCCAGTCGCCGCTACGGTTTCGGAGACCCCAGCCTTTTTTTGATTCGATCCAGCTCCGCCTGCGTTCGCTGAAGATCATCGCGCAGCTTCTGCACCTCCTCATCCCGCGCGCGATCGCGAGCTTCTGCGGATGATCGTTGAGCGGCCTGCACCGCGCGCAGCGAGTCCGCGAGATCGAGCATTCGCAACATCACGCCGGCCTCCGTGCGCCGCCGTGGATTCGGTGCTGCGAGATACGCCTCGATGCTGCGGCGAGCCTCGGCCGGCTCGAACGCGGGATTGCGAGGGTCCGCGCGCAGCATCGCACGCCAGAACGCGCTCTCCGTTGCATCGGCGGAGCCGGCCTCGACGTGCTCGAATGCGGTGAGAATGCTGTCCGCCGTAGCGAACTGTCCGGAGTCCGCCGCTGCCTGCACGGCTGCCATCGTTCGCGTCCACGGCGGCTCGGGTGGCGGCGAGGGCACGGCGACGGTGTCGACGACGGGCGGGGGTGCCGCGGGACGACGATGCTGGCAGCTCGCGAGCACGAGCAGCCCTGCCGTGAGCTGCCTAACGTTCACGACGCCGACAGCTCCGGGAGGCGCTCCACGCGCCGTTGCGAGCTGGGCTCGCTGACAGGCTGGGAGTCCAACGCGTGGTGGCGCCCGGCACTGGCCCGGATCGGAAGCGAAATGGCGAACGTCGTACCCGTGCCCACGCTGCTCTCCACGCTGATCGATCCGCCGTGCGCGTTCACGATGCTTTTGGCGATCGCGAGGCCAAGGCCCGTCCCCTTCGCGGAGGCGGACGCCTGATTGTCCGCTTGAAAGAACTTCTCGAAGATGAACGGAACGTTCTCCGCAGGAATCCCTGCGCCGGTGTCGCGCACGCGCATCTCGACCGAGTCCTTCGCCGTTACGACCGTGAGCTCCACAGTACCGCCGCGCTCCGTAAACTTGAAAGCGTTCGAGAGCAAATTGCCGAGGACCTCGCTCATGCGGTCCTCGTCCCACACGACGTGGTCGGGGAGACGCGATCCGCGCTGGACGTGAAAGCGTATTCCACGCTGAATGGCGAGAACACGGAACGTCGACTCGAGCTCCGCCAGAAACGGGATCAGCCGCATCGAGCGCAGCTCGAGCTTTCCTCCTCCGGCCTCGAAGCGGCTCACATCCAGAAGTTGACGCACCAGGCGTGACAGTGCCTGCGCCTGGGAGGCGAGCGTGAGGCAGATCTCGCGCTGCTTCGGAGTGAGCTCGCCATACACGTTCTCCTGCAGGAGTTGCAGATACCCGATGATGACGTTGATCGGTGTCTTCAGCTCGTGTGATGCGACCGACACGAACTCCGCCTTGAGCTGGTCGAGCTGCTTGAGCTGCTGCACCATCGTGTGATAGCTCTCGGCGAGGCGGCCAAACTCGTCGTGCCGCATTGGCTCGATCGACAGGTGGTACGAGAAGTCGCCGTCTGCGACGGCCTGCATTCCGCTCTCCAGATCGCTCACCGGTCGGCTGATCGTCGCCGTCAGCCAGATCGCGATGAGCGCCGCAAGCACCACGGCCAGCGCGAACGCCGTGGTCGTGAGCTTCTGCGCGCTGGCCGCTTCGATGTTCGCGAGCTCCACTTTTTCCGCAGTGCGCGACTGCAGATACGACCCGGTTCGCTCGACGGTCGAGTCCACGCGCAGCATCACCGGCTGCAGGAGCTTCGACAGACTGTCGGCGCGCACGCCGTTGCCACGGCGAACGGCGTCGAGCTCCGCAACGAGCGCAGCGTCGACGCGATCGAGTGTTACGACGATCTCGGACCGCGGACCCTCGAGGCCGTACGCAACGAGCGAGTCTGAGAGCCCGCGCAATGCGGTCATCGCGGTCGTCACGCGAGCACCGGGCGACGCGACCGTCGATGAATCGGTGGCGTAAACCAGCTGAAGCTCGGCCTGGCGCAGCTCCTCTGCGGCTATGCGGATGCGCGCAAGCAATACCGTCGCGTTGAGATCCTGCAACTGAATGTTGCGTACCGCGGCCCGCATGCCGTTGAGTGAGTCATACGCAATGAACAACGGCGCCACGAGAATGGCAGCCATTGTTACGAGTGCGAGGACGAGGCGGGAGCGGAGCGTCACGTGTCAGCGACCAGCGCGGTCACATGCATTACCAAAGGTAAGCGCGGTAGCGAAATGGCGTTGATGAAGCATCTCGGCGCTCATAGCTTTCCCGCCCGCTCCGCACGTCCCTCACCACGAGCACCGTGACCGTACCAACTTCTCGCATCGTTGATCTGCATACGCACGCAGGCACGTCCGCCACCGTCCGCGGCTGGGTGACGCACCTGCGCTCATCCGGGAAAGTCGCCTTCATCGTCATGCGGGATGGAACGGGCACGCTTCAGGCCGTCCTCGTGAAGAGCGCCGTCACACCGGAAGTCTGGTCACGATTCGCCGAGCTGACTCAAGAAACGTCCATCGCCATCACCGGGGAAGTGCGCATGGAAGCCCGCGCGCCCGGCGGCGTCGAGGTCGGCCTCTCGAATCTCGAGATCCTGGGCTCCAGCCCCATCGACTACCCGATTCAGCCGAAGGAGCACGGAGTCGATTTCCTCATGGACAATCGACACCTCTGGCTGCGAAGTCCGCGCCAGCAGGCGATTCTGCGCGTGCGCCACGAGGTGGAGCAGGCGATCCACGACTTCTTCTACGAGCGCGGGTTCATCCGGGTCGATACCCCGATTCTCACCGCCGCGATCGGCGAGCGTAGTGGCCTTTTCTCGACCGAATACTTCGAGGAGGGCACGGCGTATCTCGCCCAAACCGGCCAGCTGTACGGGGAGGCTGCAGCCGCTGCGCTGGGGCGAATCTACACCTTCGGCCCAACATTCCGCGCCGAGAAATCGAAGACGCGCCGACACCTTACCGAATTCTGGATGATCGAGCCCGAGGTCGCGTTCTTCGACTCGAACGACAACATGCGACTGCAGGAAGACTTCGTGTCGTTCCTCGTCCGCCGCTGTCTCGATCGACGAAAAAAGGAGCTCGCGGAGCTCGAGCGCGACACGTCAAAGCTCGAGAAGGTCGTGCCGCCGTTCGTGCGCCTCGACTACGGGGACGCCGTTGCCCTCCTGCAGCGCAAAGGCAGCGCGATCAAATGGGGCGAAGACCTGGGTGCGGAGGACGAGGCGCTCATCGTCGAGGAATACGACCGTCCGGTGTTCGTCATGAACTACCCGAAGGAGGCGAAGGCCTTCTACATGAAGGAAAACCCGGCCGATCCTCGCACGGTGCTCTGCGACGACTGCCTCGCGCCCGAAGGCTATGGAGAGATCATTGGCGGATCACAGCGCGAGGATGACTACGACAGGCTGCTCGCGCGGATCAAGGAAGAAGGTCTCCCGCTCGAGGCGTACGGCTGGTACCTCGACCTCCGGCGGTACGGGACGTTTGTGCATTCGGGCTTCGGCCTCGGTCTCGAGCGCACCGTCGCATGGATCTGCGGAACGCCGCACATTCGCGAGACGTCGGCCTTTCCGAGATTGATGCATCGGTTGCGGCCTTAACGGGAACGGGAACAGGGAACCGGGAACAGCGACTCCTCTACGGTTCCCGGTTCCCGGTTCCCGGTTCCCCTGTTTTTACCTCATCCCAAATCCTGTCCAGTTCCTCCAAAGACGCTTCACCGACAACCAGCCCCCGCTCCGCAGCGATCCGCTCGACCTCCGAGAAGCGCCGAGTGAACTTCGAGTTCGCCCGATCGAGCGCGAGAGACGCATGAAC
>DATCGG010000351.1:0-20238 GCA_036509075.1 Gemmatimonadaceae bacterium | reverse complement strand
CAGCTTGAGTGTTGCCGGAGCGGGGACCGGAAGAACGCCGTGGGCAGCCTTCACGAAGCCATCCCCGAGTACCAGCGTCCCGCAATAAACCCGAGCGATACCCAGCTCATGGAGTCCCCAGATGGAGCCAAGAATATCGAGAATTGCGTCCACGGATCCGACTTCGTGCAGGTGAACGCGCTCCAGGGTCGTGCCATGGATCGCCGCCTCTGCCGCCGTCACTGCCGTGAAGGCGGCGTCGGCCCGTTCGCGTACCTGCTCGGGCGCGCCGGACGCGTCGAGAATTCGGCGAATATGGCTCAGGTGGCGTCCGTGCGGCTGCGGCGGGATGTCGAAGTCCACCTTCTTGCACGCAATACCTGCTCGGCGGACGTCGCTGACGTGCGCCGTCACGCCATCGAGCCCGAGCCGCTGCGGAAGCGACACCAGCCACTCCGCGCTCAACCCGAGATCGATCAAGGCGCCCAGGGTCATGTCCCCTGAAATGCCGCTGAACGGATCGAGAATGGCTATCGGCACAGCGGAAAAAAATATCCGGCCGCAACCATCCGATGCTAGGCTTTCCTATTGGGACTGCACGCTTTCCTGACCGAGGTGCCTCAGCGGTAAGACGCTCCGCTGCCTGTGTTGTAGATCACAACCTCGGAGTCGGCCGCCAACTGTCCGGCTCTGACGAGCGCCCGCGTGACGGCGAGAGCACAACCGCCTTCCGGCGCGGCGTCGATCCCGCTCGACTCTGCCAACCGCCTCGTGTCCTCCCTAATCGCATCTTCGCTGGCACTCCCGGCCGCCCCACCACTCTCGCGAAGGGCGCGCAGCACGAGACGATCGCCCAAGGGTCCTGGCACGCGCAGTCCTGCCGCGTGAGTAATCGGGTTCTCCCACGGAGTCGCCGATTCGGCGCCCGCTCGAAATGCGCGCACGAGCGGGGCGCAGCCGTCTGCCTGTGCGACGACGATGCGCGGGAATCGCGTATCCTGCTTGAGCCAACCCCAGCGGACCATCTCGCTGAATGCCTTCCACATGCCGATCACGCCCTCTCCGCCGCCCGTTGGGTAGACGATGACGTCAGGCAGCCTCCAGTCGAGCTGCTCGGCGAGCTCGTAGCCTAGCGTCTTGTTCCCTTCTGCCCGGTACGGCTCACGAAGCGTCGCGACGTTGAAGTAGCCGTCCGAAGCCGCGTACGCGTTGGCCGCCTTGCCCGCATCGCCAATGTGTCCGTTCAAGAGCTGCAGATCGGCCCCGACCGCGCGAATCGTGTCGAGGATCGGCTGGGGCGTGGTTGCGGGAGCGTACACTCGCACCGGTAGGCCCGCCGCCGCACCGTATGCGGCCAGAGCCGCACCGGCATTTCCCGCTGTCGGTACAACGAGACCAGGGACGCCGTGACCGCGCGCACGAGTCACCGCCGCGCTGAGACCTCGAGCCTTGAACGACGCGGTTGGATTGACTGCCTCGTCCTTGACCCACAGGCGCCTAACGCCAACTTCCGCGGCGAGCTGGGGCAGCTCGATGAGTGGCGTAAACCCTTCGCCGAGTGATACGGGCGCTTCCTTCTCCTCCAGTGGCAGCGCGTCCGCATACCGCCACATGTCCCAGCGCGCTCGAAGCGACGATCGGTTGGGCGCCGACGTGATGTCGGCGAGGAACGGTTGACCGCATTTCGGGCAGGTGCCGACGCACGCGGCACCGGGTTCCTCGTGGTTGCACGCGGAGCAGCGGAGCTTCCAGGTCGTCACGGAGTTCTCGGTGTCGGAGGGATCGGGACGGTGGTAGGTGGTGTTGGTGTCTCGCGTGCATCCGACTCGTCAGGGGTCGAACCGAGTCCGGATGAATCGTTAGGCATAGGGGGCTCGCCCGTCTCGGCCACAGTGGCTGCCGGCGTCACGCTGAGCGAACGACCTTCCGCCCGCGCCGCCAGCACGTCCAGCAGGCGCTGCGCGCTCGCCGCGCTGAACCCCGGCAGCGCCGCGATCTGCTCGATCGTCGCGTCCCGAACTCCCTGAATGCTGCCGAACGACTGCAGGAGCAGACGTCGCTTCGACGGCCCGATGCCAGGAATGCTCAGCAACTCCGACGTGACCGTTCGCAGCGATCTGCGCTTTCGGTTGTACGTGACCGCGAAACGATGGGCTTCATCCCGAGCCTGCTGCAGCATGCGCAAAGCTGGAGATCGGCGCGATAGTCGTATCGGATCCGCGCGGCCGACGACATAAATCTCTTCCTCGCGTTTCGCGAGGCTGATGAGCTGCAACGAGTCCAGCCCCAGCTCATGCACGGCATCGGCAGCAGCACCGAGCTGCCCCTTCCCGCCGTCGATGACGACGAGATCCGGCAACGGCTTCTTCTCATCGACGCGACGGCGGAAGTAGCGACCAACGACCTCCCGCATCGACGCGAAATCGTCGGTGCCAACAACCGACTTCACCTTGAACTTGCGATATTCGCCTCGCCGTGCACGTCCATTATCGAACCAGACGCACGACCCGACCGTATCGGTACCCTGCGCCGTCGAGATGTCGAAGCAGACGAGGGATCGCGGAAGGCGCTGCAGGCCCAACTCCCGCCCGAGCTCGTAGACGGGATTCGTTGCCCGCTCTTCGCTCTCCAACGTCGAGAGCTTGAGCTCCTCGAGCAGATGCCGCGCGTTCTGTTGTGCGAGATCGACGAGCTCACGTCGCGGTCCGCGCTGCGGAGCAATGACGCGCGTGCCCGTCATCGACGCTTCCACAGCCTCGCGGTCCTCGAAGTCGAATGGAACGAGCAGCTCCCCCGCCCGCTCGTCAGAAGGCACGTACGTTCGCGCAAGATAGGCGGAGAGCACCGCGGCGTCGTCTTCCCCGTCGATGTTCTCGACGAAGCGATGGTCGCGCGCCAGCAGCTTCCCGCGGCGGATGCGCAGAATCGTGACGCACGCGTCGTCACCGTCGCGCGCGTACCCGACCACGTCCCGATCGCCTCCTTCTACCTCGAGCACGATCGTGGGCTCTTCCATCCGCTCGAGGTGGCGCAGCGCATCGCGCAGATCGGCCGCGCTCTCGAAGTCGAGGCTCGTTGCCGCGGTCTCCATTCGATCGCGCACACGGCGGATCACCTCGTCGGTGCGCCCATCGAGAAACAGCAGCACCTCATCGATCATCTGGCGATAGTCGTCTTGCGACTGTGCAAGGATGCACGGCGCCTTGCATCGGCCAATGTGATAGTCGAGGCACGCGCGCTCCGGCATCTCACGCGGCATGTCGTAATTGCACGACCGCACGGTGAAGATGCGTTTCACGACGTTCAGCGCTCGACGCATCTGCCCGACGTCGGTGTACGGCCCGAAGTACTTCGCGCCGTCGTCGATGAGGCGCCGCGTCACGAACACACGCGGGAAGGCCTCCTGGACCGTGACCTTGATGTACGGATACGACTTGTCATCACGGAGCGCGATGTTGAAGCGCGGCCGGTACTCCTTGATCAGATTCGCTTCCAGAATCAGCGCGTGCGCCTCGGTGGGAACGACGATGGTG
The DNA here is from genome assembly GCA_036509075.1 of Gemmatimonadaceae bacterium. Lineage (GTDB taxonomy): Bacteria > Gemmatimonadota > Gemmatimonadetes > Gemmatimonadales > Gemmatimonadaceae > JAJKIV01. The sequence goes on along the minus strand of DATCGG010000351.1, from coordinate 16,726 downwards.
TCGAGGTCGGCAGCCTGGCGCATGAGCGCCCGCGTTTTCACGCTCTCGAGATGGTCGCTGCCCAGATAGCTTCGTACCCGCGACCGCAGCCGTTTCGCTTTCCCGACGTACAGGACCAGGCCGTCGGCATCCTTCCACAGGTAGACGCCTGGCGACTCGGGAAGGTGCGGCAGCTTCGAGGCAATAGCGTCGGCAGCGACCATCATGGAGCGAAAACTAGACTCGGCTCACATGATCGTGGAGGCCGCTTAGCGCGGACCTGTGCCTCGATCGCGACGTTGCAGGCCGAGGCGTCGAGCGATCCTCGCGGCGTTGTCGACGGCATCTTCGACGCCCGCGATCCACGTGCTCGCGAAGTACGTCACGCCGTACGCGGCAATCACAAGTGCGCCAGCAACCAGAGGGCGCGACCGCGGTGCGAGTGTGTGAATGCCAAATGCGACAGCGGCAGCGAGCGCAGCCGCTCCCCAGAGCGTCGCGAGACGGCGCGCGGGAATTCCGGTCTTCCCGATCCGCTGGTTGACGGCGCGCCGCAACAGCGCGAACTCGACCCAGCCTGCCATCCCCGCGGAGATCGTGAGTCCTGCGGCCCCCCATGTCGCCGGAAGACCCAATGCAGCGCGCAGTGGCAGTGCAAAGAGGTAGCCGAGCACGATCGTAAGCGTCACACGGACCAGGGCAAACCGAAACGGGGTCTTCGTGTCACGCAGTGCATAGAGCGATGACGCGTACAATCGTCCGAGCGTGGTAGCGAGCAGTCCGACCGCGGAGCCCGCGAGAATCCCCCACACCCAAACCGCGACCTCGCGGTTGAATCGGCCGTTCTGATAGATCACCCCCGCGACGACATCACCGATCGCGAGAAACGCCATCGCGGACGGCACGATCCAGAACGCGATGCGCTGCATACCCGCATCGAGACGCTGCCGCATCGCGGCCGCGATGGCACTCTCATCGCCTCGAAGGCTGGACATTGCGGGTAGCTCGGCCGCGGAGACCGACATGCCGAAGAGGCTCACGGGCAGCACCGACAGGTTCTGCGCGTATGTGAGCGCGGCAACTGAACCAGCGACGAGAAACGACGCGATCCACGCGTCGACGTACGCACTGATCTGGACGACTCCGCGGCCGACGAACACCGGCCCGAAGTTTCGCACGATCTCGCGAACGTGGGGCGATTTGCGTCTCAGCGCGAGGCGAAGGCGGCCGAGCACGCGAAGCACGGCTGGCAACTGTACGAGCATCTGCAGCGCGCTTCCGGCAACGGATCCCCAAGCGAGCCACACGGCCAGTTCAGGCAATGTCGAGCGTCGTCCGAACCAAACGAGCGTTGCGATCATCGCAACGTTCCACACGACCGGCGCCGCGTACGAGAGGAAGAATTTCCTGTGGCTGTTCAGGATCCCGAGGCACCACGCGGACAGCACGAGCAGTCCCGCGCCCGGGAACAACACTCGTACGAGCGTCACGGTCAGATCGCGCTTCCCTCCCGGGAAGCCAGCGGCGATGAGGTTCACCAGGACGGGCGCCGCGAGCACGCCAACCAGCACGAATCCGGATACGACGAGGGCGAGGATCGAGAACACTGCGCCGGCCACCCGCGTCGCCTCGTCGCGATCATCGTCTGCAATGAGCGATGCGTACACCGGGATGAACGACGCGGACAGCACGCCCTCGCCGAACAGATTCTGGAGCAGGTTGGGGATTCGGAACGCGGCGCGAAATGCGTCGGCTTCGTCGGTGACCCCGAAGTAGAAGCCGAATACACGCTCGCGCACGAGCCCGACGACTCGGCTGAGCAGAATGCCCGCGAACACTAGTGCCGCGTGGCGTGAGTGCGCTGGGCGAGCCGACGTCGCGGCCGGCCCCGATGCGCCCGTCAAGCGTCTGCCGTTCGAGCCGATTCGACGCGAGGTGCGCTCACGTCGGATTCACTGCCCGATGTGCGTCTCGTGGTCTGCGAAGCGGCCGACGCGTTCGTCTCACCGTCACGTCCGACGAGGCTGCGCGCGTGCGCGCGTGCTTCGGTGATCATGCGATCGATGATGACACTGCCATGACGAGCTATGAACGGGAGCATGTTGAGGGCTCGCTCCTGCCGGGCACCTAACGGGAACAGGGCGCCGCGGGCCGTCGCGATCTGCGTCATCACGTCGGTCTCCCGACGTTTGGCGGCCGCCACGACCCGTCGCTCCAGGCGGTCCAGGCGGTGGTCGATGGCCCGTTGCGCACCCTCGATGACTTCGGCGGGGAGCGGGAGGTCACTTCCCTCGAGAGCACTCGACACGGCGCCGGACCGACGGACGACCTCCTGGCGAAGATCGCCGAGCGCACGGGTGAGCGCTGGCGACATCGCCGCTTTGGCTAATCGTCCCTCCGCCCGATGTGGCTCCGCCAGCTCTGCCTCCTCGAGGCCGAGACTCGACAGGATGCGGAGAACGTGAGGCTCGAGAATCGTGGTCGACCAACGCGGGACCGCGAGTGGCGCGTCGAGACCAAGGGTGGGCGCGACCGCGCTCACCTGCGCGAAATACGAGAGCTCGCCCGGGCCTGCGACGTACGCAACAGTCGGCAGGATCGCTCGTTCGATGACCGGGCGGAGTAACACGTTAGGCGACAGGAGACCCGGTCGGGCCGAATCGCCCTGCGCCGCTACCGCTGCCGCCTCGGACAGGGGAATACGGCGCTTGTCACCACGGTCACGCGCTCGCTCGAATACCAGAGACAGGCCGGCCACCTCGGCGACCTGGGGAGAGAACCCGGCCGCGAGAATCGCCTCGTCGCGCTCGCGCAGCGCTTCCGCCACCGCGTTGGCTCGGTCGAGCGCGCGAAGCAGAAACGGTCGGGCGGCCTCAGCGACGCTGGCGTGTGCCGCGTCGAGCACCGCGATGCCGAGCGGCTCGAAGAGCGCGCGCAGGAGTGATAGATACGCGCCGCCCACGGTCGCTCCATCGCGATACGCGGCGCGCACGGCGTCAATTGGCCGAGGATCCAGCGTCGCCCCGCAAGCACGGAGCAGCGCGGCGAATGCGGGCGCCACGTCGCCTAACGGCATGTCCGCCATGGTTCGGCCAAGCGGCGCACCAGCGGCGACCGTGAGACGTTCGGCGCCGCCGGGCACGGCCACGGCCGTCCACGAGGCTTCAGCGAAATCCGCATCGTCGTTGGCGGCCCAGAAAACAGGCGCGGCGGGAATTCCCGTCGCTGCCTCGATCTCGTCAGCCAGCGTCAGCGCACTCAGTGCTTTCGACCACGTGTAGATGGGCCCGCCGAACAGGCCCGGCTGCTGCCCCGTGGTCACCACGACGCCACGTCCGGACGTCACACGCGCGAGCCGCGCGGCGGCAGTGCCCGACGCGGAAAGCGCTGACCGAATCGTCTCCAGCCACTCGCGCGTGCTGCTCGCCCGGACAGCCTCCACTCGACCCGTCCACGCCTGCTCGGAGCGCGGGATGTCTGGATACCATTCGCCGCGCTGTCCGTCGATCGCCGCTCGTGCGAGCGGCGATCCCCCGAGTGGCTCGGTGCGGACGATGGGCTCCGTCACTTGCGGGGCCGGTCCCGCCCGCACATCTCGTTAGGCATCATTTGTGGTACGGTTCGCCGCGGACGATCGTCCCGGCTCGGTACAGCTGCTCGGCGAGCACCAGTCGCGCCAGCTCATGAGGCAGCGTCCATGGCGAAAACGATACCCTCGCGGTCGCGCGTTGCGCGAGCGCATCGGACAGGCCGAACGCTCCGCCAATCACGAACGCCACATCCGCGGCGGCTTCGCGAAGTCCCTGCACCCAGTCCGCGAACTCCGGCGACGACAGTCGTCGCCCACCGACCTCGCACGCAATGATGCGCACGTTGCCGATCGCCGCGGCGAGTCGGTCTCCCTCCCGGCGCCGAACGACGTCCGGGCTCGCGGCCCGTGCCGGCTCATCCTTCACTTCGATGATGTCGAGCGGCCAGTATCGTCGCGCCCGCTCTTCGTAGTCCCGAATCGCCGCAGCGATCGACGCGTGCCTGGGTTTTCCGACCACCGCGACAATCAGGCGCATGACCGATCCCATGAACGGCCGACGCGAACACGGTCGTCACCGTGTCCTGTAGTTAGGCATAGATGCCGCGCAGGCGATGGACGGTAGCGACCCGGCTGATCGACAGCATGTACGCCGCGGTGCGCATGTTCACCTTGTGTTGACGCGCGAGGTCCAGGACGTCCTTGAAGCTGCGCGTCATGATGTCGCGCAGCCGGTCGTTGACCGTGTCCTCCGTCCAGAAGTACCCGCCACGATCCTGTACCCACTCGAAATACGAGACGGTCACGCCGCCCGCATTCGCGAGTATATCGGGAATGACGAAGATGCCCTTCTCTTCGAGCACGGCGTCTGCCGCGGCCGTCGTAGGGCCATTCGCACCCTCGCAGATGATCTTCGCGCGAATCTTCCCCGCGTTCTTCGTCGTGATGACGTTCTCGAGTGCCGCCGGCAAAAGGACGTCGACGTCGAGCGTCAGCAGCTCCTCATTCGTTATGCGGTCACCCTTCACGTACCCGTCCAGCGACCGCCGCTCCTTGACGTGGGCGACCGCGTCCTCGACGTCGATGCCGTTCGCGTTGTAGATCGCCCCGGTGCGATCGCTGATCGCGACGATCTTGCAGCCCTCGCGATGCAGTAGTTGCGACGCCACCGACCCCACGTTGCCAAAGCCCTGCACCGCAACCGTGGTACCGCGCACGTTCATCCCGAGATACCCGAGCGCTTCCTTCGTGACGAACATGCACCCGCGTCCCGTCGCTTCACGACGACCGAGCGATCCGCCCATCTCGACGGGCTTGCCCGTGACTACCGCGTTGACCGTGTGGCGCACGTGCATCGAGTACGTGTCCATGACCCACGCCATCACCCGCTCGTTCGTGTTCACGTCGGGTGCCGGAACGTCGGAGTCAGGACCGAGCGTGGAAATAATACCGGCGGTATAACGGCGGGTGAGCCGTTCGAGCTCACCCACGCTCATCTTGAGCGGATCGCACACGACCCCACCCTTCGAGCCACCGAACGGGAGATTCACTACCGCACACTTCCAGGTCATCCAGGCCGCGAGCGCCGTCACCTCGTCGAGCGTGACGTTCATGTCGAACCGAATTCCGCCCTTGGCCGGACCGCGCGATGTGTTGTACAGCACCCGATGCCCCGTGTACACCTCCACCTCGCCGTTGTCCAGCAATACGGGGATGGAAATCGTGATCTGTTTTTCGGGGTGACGGAGCACCTTGTAGAGACCGGGCTCGAGATCGAGCAGATCCGCCGCCCGGTCGAAACGCGACATCATCGCCTCGAACGGATTTTCCTCGTTCAGAAAGCGGTCTTTGTCGGGCCGAACGATGCGGTCAGTCGGAAGTCGAAGATCAGTGGCCATGGAATCAATCACGTGGCCCGGGCAAGCCCGGCCGTCCAGGTTGAGTTGATGCGGACCGCGCGCGGAGCGTGGTCTCGACAATGGCATCGACCGCGTCGTCGCCACGCTCGACGACAACGCGCTGGGAAACATACCACAGAGGGGATTGACCGGGCCACAACGGGCCCAGCTTGACCGCGTCCTTCAACGTACATACGGCGCGGTCATACCTCTTCGCTGTGGCTGCGAGCGATTCGGCGTCGCCGATGGTGAACCGATGATGATCGCGAAACCGAGCCGGCGTCACGACCGCGCCGTGTGCCGTCAACTGCGCGTCGAAGGCGGCCGGATCGCCTATGGCCGAAATTGCGAAAACCGACTCGCCGCGCAATGCATCGATGGTCGCAGTCAAAGCGCCATTCGCCTGTCGAAGATCGGCGGCGTCGAGGTGAGCCACGCCGCACGGCACGTCGGCCGTTCGGCGCACTGCCTCGGCGACGAGATCTGCCCGGTCGAGCGGCACCGCTTTCCGTGTTACGATCACGATCGATGCGCGACGCGCCGCGGTTAGGCGTTCACGCCACGGGCCCGCCGGCAAGAGGTGTCGGTGTTCGCGCCATCCGTCCGCGCTCACGAGAACGACATCCGCAATGCGACCGGCCCGTCGATGCTGAAACGCATCATCGAGGACGACCACATCACACCCGGCTCGCATCGCGTCGTTGGCGCCGGCGAGACGATCGGACGAGACGACGACAGGCACGTCCGGGTTGAGGGTACGATGGACGAGCGGCTCGTCCTCCCCATAGCCCCGCAGCACGATCGCTGGCTTTGCGCCCGCACGTTTGAGACGGCTGGCAAAGTACGCCGCGAGCGGGGTCTTGCCCGTTCCTCCTACTGTGAGATTCCCGACGCCCAACGCGGGAATTGCGGTTGGGTGTACAACGAAGATGCCTGACGAGTAGAGTGAGGATCGAGCGCTGGTGATGGCACCGAACACCAGCTCGGCGGGCACGAGCGCGGCTCGGGCGACGCGCGCGCCTATGGCGTCGCTCGCCCACAATTCCTGCAGCCAATCGCCGTTACGCACGTTCGGCTTCGGCGAGCGCCTGGTTCAGGAGCGACTCGAACCGTGGCGCTTCTCCTTCGGCTTCGCGCGCCGATGTTGCCGCAACGCTCGTCGGAACCGTGTACGCGATCTGCACGCGACTGAACGGCTTGGGAATCAAGAATCGATCCCAGCTGTTGAGCCGCCAAGCGCTGCTCGCGACCACGCCAACGCCGACGATCGGGACGCCAACCCGCTGTGCCGCGACGAGTGCGCCACTCGCGAACCGACGCGCCGGCCCCCGGGGACCGTCCGGAGTGACAGCCACCTCACTGCCTCGCTCGAGCTCCCGAACGATGCCGATCAACGCTCGCGCCGCGCCGCGCGACGATGACCCGCGAATCGTTTTGAACCCGAACGATTCGACTATACCTGCGATGATCTCGCCGTCGCGATGCTCGCTTATCACGACGGGAACACCTTCGCCTCGATGCGTCCAAACGAGCGGGAGCATCGTTCCGTGCCAGAATGCGAAGATGAACGGCTGGCGGCGCGACCGAAGCTCACGCCATGCAGCCGCATTCGTGACGGAAAATCGCCAAGTGATCGCGAGCGCGCGAATGATCACCGCGCCCACGCGGACCGCGACTGTTAGCTTCCAGCTTCGCTTACCTTCGCTCACGCAGCCAGCTCACTCGCGATCGTTGCGACACGCTCCGCGGCTCCAGGCGTTCCGAGGCGCGACCGGACCTCGGCCAGTTGCTCGAGCATGGACGCTCGTCCCGGGTCATCCGGCGTGAGGAGCGGTGTCAGCGTCTCGGCGATGCGCTCGGGAACGACTGCGTCCTGCACGAACTCCCGCGCGACTTCACGTCCGGCAACCACGTTGACGAGGCCAATGTGGGGAATCTTCACCACGCGCCTGGCGATGGCGTAGGTCCACGGGCTCGTTTTGTAGGCGACTGCCAGCGGACACCCGGCGACCGCTGCCTCGAGCGTCGTCGTGCCGCTCTTGCATAACGCGGCGTCGGCTGCACGCAAAACGGTAAACGACAGTGACGGGACGCGGGGGTAAGGACAGCGCACGGGATCGATAGTGACCGTCGGTGCTGCGCTGACGACGACGCGCAAGCCCGGCCGCGCGCGCTCGAGAAGCTGTGCAGTCCGGACGAAGGCATCGAGATGGCGCTCGATCTCTTGCGCGCGACTCCCGGGAAACAGGGCCAGTACGTTGTCGTCCTCACGAAGTCCGAGCGCCCGGCGCGCCTCCATGCGGTCGGGCATCTCGCTGATTCGATCGAGCAGCGGGTGCCCCACGAACGTCGCATTGATGCCGTGCGAGCGAAGGAGCGACTCCTCGAACGGAAGAATGGTCGCGGCGCGGGTAACGATTCGCGCCAGCTCGGCAAGTCGGCCTGCCCCCCACGCCCACACCTGAGGCGTGATGTAGTACAGGACCGGTACGCCCGCGGATGCGGCAGCCGCCGCGAGCTTCATGTTGAACCCGGGGTAATCGATCACTACGAGCAATGCGACGCCGCCCGAGCGCAGTCGCCGCTTGAGTGATGAGAGCAGCGCGTAATGGCGCGGCACCTGTCGAATCACCTCGACGAAGCCCATGACCGCCATGCGGTCCGATCGCTCGAGCAACGTGACGCCGGCGGCTTCCATTCGCGCTCCACCAACGCCAGCAAGCGCGAGATCCGGACGAACGCGTTTCAACGCCGTGGCAAGCCCCGACGCGTGAAGATCGCCGGAGGCTTCCCCGGCGATGATCAGGACCTCACGCACGCGTGACCGTACCTGCGTCCGCTGCTCCTCCAGTTGCGCCAACGGGCCCGACGCCCGCGAGCGACGGCAACGTTCGCTCGATCTCCTTCACGATGCGCAACGCCACCGCCAGCGCTTCACGGCCATCATCCCCAGACACCACCACCGGTTGCTCCCCGCGCACAGCCGACACGAAACTCTCGAACTCGAGGCGCAGCGGCTCACCTTCGGGGGCTGCGAGCGGAATTCGCTCCACGAACGCCTCCAGTGCGAGCGGCCCTTTCGCGAGCGCGGCCAGGTCGAGGTCACCGCGGAGTCGGTAGAACTCACCGTCGCCCGCTGCGAGGTCGAGGGAGAGATACCCGCTCTGCTGGAAGATGCGAACCTTCCGCATTCGCTCGCGCGAAACACGGCTCGACGTAATGTTGGCGACCACGCCCGAGTCGAACGCGATGCGTGCATTCGCGATGTCCACGAAGGGCGTGAGCACCGGTACGCCGACGGCCGCGACGTCCGCCACGTGACTTCCCACGAGCGTGAGCACGAGGTCGATGTCGTGAATCATGAGATCGAGCACGACGGCAACGTCCGAACCGCGCGGATTGAATGGCGCCAACCGGTCACTGTCGATGAATCGCGGCGCTTCCACGAACGGGAGCGCCGCACGGACCGCTCGATTGAACCGCTCGACGTGGCCCGTCTGAATCAGTGCGCCAGTCCTCTTCGCGATCGCGAGCAGATCATCAGCCTCCGCGAGCGATGCCGCGAGAGGCTTCTCGATAAGAAGGTGCCGGCCTTTCTCGAGCGCGATCTTCGCGATGGCATGGTGGACGGGCGTCGGGACGGCAATCGTTAGGGCATCGCACGCGTCCACGAGCGAGTCGACGGACTCGAACGCTCGCACCCCGAGCTCTGTCGCCACCTGCTGCGCGCGATCGGTTCGCGCGTCGTGGAATCCAACGAGCGTCGCGCCGTCGACGGCGCGCAGGAGCCGGACGTGATGGTAGCCTAACGCGCCGGCTCCGACGACGCCAATGCGGATCGGGGGGCTCAAAATCCAACCCCGCGCTGGCTTTCCTCGATAAACTGCAGAAAATGCTCGACCTCGGGAAAGAGCTGGAGCTCAGAGCGCGCGCGCTCCATCGCCTGCGAGACGTTCAGCTCGGACCGGAAGAAGAGCCGATATGCCCGCTTCAACTCGCGCACCACCTCGTCGGCGAACCCGCTCCGCTGCAGACCGACGCTGTTCAATCCGTACAACTTGACCGGATTGCCAACGGCCTTGATGAATGGCGGAACATCTTTCGCGACACGCGAGCATCCACCCACGAAGCTGTGGCGACCGATCTTCACGAACTGGTGTACCGCGGAGAGGCCCGACAGTATTGCGCGGTCCTCGACCGTGACGTGACCGGCGAGTTGCGTCGCGTTCGAGATGATCACGCCGTCGCCCACGTGACAATCGTGCGCGAGGTGGACGTAGGACATGAGGAAGGAGCCCTTGCCGACCGTCGTTTTGAACGACTGCGCCGTGCCGCGGTTGATCGTCGAATACTCGCGGATGCGCGTGCCGTCGCCGATCTCGACCCACGTCTGCTCGCCCTTGAACTTGAGATCCTGCGGGTCGCCTCCCAGCACGGTGCCGATGCCAACCGTCACGTTGACGCCGAGCCTAACGTTTTTCTCGAGTATGGCCCGTGCCTCCAACGTGCAGCCATCGCCGAGTGTGCAGCCCTCGCCGACGATCGCGTAGGGGCCGATCGTGACGTTGTCGCCGAGCTCCGCTCGCGGCGACACGATCGCGGTGGGATGAATCCCGGGCATCACGCCTGTCACGTCACTCATCGGTCGCGCACCATGGCGGCCATCTCCGCCTCGGCGACCAGCTCGCCGTCCACCCTCGCCACGCCGTTCATCCGACAGATCCGACCGCGGATCTGAACGACCTCCAGCTCGAATCGGATCTGATCGCCGGGCTTCACGGGCCGGCGCCATTTCACGTTGTCGAGCGACATGAAGTAGACAACCTTCGTCTCCGGGTCGTCGACCGAACCCATGAGCAGCATGCCGCCCACCTGCGCCATGGCCTCGATGATGAGGACACCCGGCATGATCGGGTGACCGGGAAAGTGTCCCTGAAAGAACGGCTCGTTGATCGTCACGTTCTTCAGCCCGACAATCCGTTTCCCGTGCTCGATCTCGAGTATCCGGTCCACGAGCAGGAACGGATAGCGGTGCGGGAGGACCTTCATGATCTCTTCGATGCCGCGCACGGTGGTCTCCTTTCCCGCCTGCTTGGTGAGTTCTCGAACCAGCAAGATCGTTCCTCGGTGACTCGGCTTGTGTGCGACTACGCGCGCGCGGACCCGTCGCCCTGCCAGGGCAAGGTCCCCAACGCAGTCCAACGCCTTGTGACGCACGAACTCGTCGGGCCACCGCAGCGTATTCTCGACGACGCCGGCGTCGTCGAGCACGATTGCGTTCTCGGTCGAACCACCGCGAATCAGTCCTCGAGATCGCAGCGCGTCAACCTCACGAACGAACCCGAACGTTCGCGCCGGCGCAATCTCGCGCGCGAAGACGTCGGGCGTCACGGCGTATCGGCACTCCTGGCGTCCGATCAACGGATGCGGAAAGTCGATCGATACGAACAGATCGAGCGTGTCCGACGGATGCGCTTCGTATATCGACTCGCCATCGACAACGCGAATCGGCGACCGAAGCGTAAGATACTCCGCCTGGCCGCGTTGCGGACTGGACCCGGCCGACGCCAGCGCCTCGAGGAACGCGACCGCGCTGCCGTCCATGATCGGCGGTTCGGGTCCATCGAGCTCGATCGTGACGTCATCCACCTCCGCGCCCGCAACCGCGGCGAGCACATGCTCCACGGTGTGAATAGCGTCGTCACCGGTACCCAACTGCGTTCTGCGCTCCGTGAGGACCGCATGCTCCACCACCGCGGCAATCGTCGGTGTCCCCGGGCGATCGGTCCGAACGAACCTGATCCCCTGGCCGGCCGGCGCGGGACGGAACGTGAGGCGGCACGGCACGCCGAGATGCAACCCCACACCTTCGAGCGTCACGGGGCGCGCGATGGTGCGACGCGTTGCGCTCATTCGCGTTCCACCAGCTTCTCGAGCGTCTTGATAATCTCTGCAAGGCGCAGGAGCGCTGCACTCGCACGCAACGATTGACGATGGGGCCGGGCCGGGTAACCCGACCACGTCTCCCCGCCCGGGATGTCGCCGAAAACGCCCGCTTGCGCCGCGACCCTCGCGCCATCGCCAATGGTGTGGTGTCCGGCCACGCCAACCTGCCCCGCGAGGATGACGCCATCGCCCAGGTGCGCCGAGCCGGCGATGCCGACTTGCGCCATGATCAGACAGAGTCGTCCGATGCGCACGTTATGGGCGACCTGCACGAGGTTGTCGATCTTCGTTCCGGCACCGATCACGGTGTCGTCGAAGCTGCCCCGATCGACCGTTGTGTTGGCGCCGATCTCGACATCGTCCTCGATGATACATCGGCCGATGTGCGGGATCTTCTCGTGACTGCCATTGCGAAACACGTAGCCGAACCCGTCGCTTCCTAGTCGTGCGCCGGAGTGCACCATGACGCGGGCGCCCAGTGTGGTGCCGCTGTAGACGGTGACGGCCGGAAAGAGGCGGACGTCCGGCCGAATGACAACCCCGGCTCCAACGACCACATGCGCTTCGACCCACGATCGGTCGCCGATGACCGCGCCGTCACCGATGACGGCGTACGGTCCGATCGTCACGTCGCTGCCTAACGTGACTCCCTGGCCGAGTCTCGCTGTCGCATGGACGCCGGGCTCGCGTTTGGGCACGCGGTAGAGCTTCGGCAAGACGGTCAACATGGCATCGTGCGGCTTCGGCACGACGATCCGTGCCGCCGCCGTCGTCGCGAGCTCGGCGAATTCTGGCGCAATGAGTACCGTGCTCGCTCGCGTGCGCTCGTACAGCGGCGCATAACGCGCGTTGGCCAGAAAGCTCAGGTCGGACTCCGTTGCGCGATCGAGCGGCGCCAGCGCCCGAACCTCGGCACGCGCATCGCCGTTCAGCGTGCCGCCCACGAGTCCCGCGATGTCCGAAGCGGTGAGAGTGCGAACACCCCCACCGCTTGTCGTTTCCGTGTTCTCCAGCGGAGAGGCCACAAACCTTACGGCTTCGGCCGAGTCACTCCGGCGGGCGCCGGACGCGGACCGGCGGGCGACTTGGCGCTATCCGGCTTGGCAGCCGATGCCGTGACCGGCTTCAGCCGCGCGATCACCTTCTCCGTGATGTCGAGATTGCGGTCTGCCGCGACAATTACGCCCGCCTCGGACCCGGCATCCAGGATGAACGCGTAGCCGTCTTCCTGCCGGATCTCATCCAGAACCTTGCGGATCTGATCCATGATCGGCTTGACGAGCTCCATCTGCCGCTGCTGCATCTGCTGATCGAGTGCGCCGGCGCGGCTCTGATAGTCTTCCTGTTTCTTCCGAATCGCGGCCTCACGCTGTTCACGCACGGTCGCCGCGAGGGTCGCCTGCGATTTCTGGTAATCGGCGATCATCGTCTGCAGCGAGTCGCCCATCTTCTGCACCTGGGTGCGCGACGCCTCCATCTCCTTGTTGAAGGTGTCTTCGGCCTGCTGCCGACCGGGCGCCCGCGAGAGCACTACCTTCGAGTCGATGTACGCGATCTTTGGTGGGGCCGACGTGGGCGCGGCCTGCGCGAACGCCGGGACCGCGGAAACGGCGGAGAGAACGAGCGCGAGCCTGGTCGCGCGACGAGTCAGATTCATGAAGATCTCCAGAATTTAGAACATTTGTCCGAGTCGGAAATGAAGCACCCACTTTGGGTCCGGACGCCCGAACTTATCCAGACGGTCGAAACCGTACGCGTAGTCGAGTCCGAGCGGCCCGAGCGGAGTGACTGTTGAGACGCCAATGCCGGAACCGCGGAACAGCCGCGTCGGGTCGAACTGACGCGCAGTCTCGTAGACGTTGCCGACATCGGTAAACAGGTTCACGTACAGCGACTGGTTCATGCGGAAGCCGACCTCACCCGTCGCGGTGAAGAAGGCCTTACCAAATGAAAGTCGAGTGGCGTTGAAGTTGTCGGTCCCGGTCACGTAGCCCAGCGGCGAGATCGAGAACTCGGGATAACCGCGCAGCTGCTCACCATACTGCACGCCACCGAGCGCAAATTCCTGCGAATAGAAGAACGGTCCCGTATTTCCGGTGACCACGCCAGCCCGGCCGGTGAGGCCGAGGACAAACTTCATCGGTTGAGACCCCTGCGCCTTGCCACCGATTTGGCCAAGTGGCGCATACGCCTTCATCTCGGTCCGATACTGTTGGAAGGTATACGTTCCGCCTAACGGGCCTCCAGAGAACTGGGCGCTGACGGTCTGCATGCCGCCCGCCGTTGCGAATGGCATGTCGATGCGCGTGTCGTGCTGCAGCGTAACGCCCAGCGTCGAGCGGAATGAGTCGTTGCCGTAGAGGCTCTTCTGCGCTCCCAGCAAACCAGTGTTGCCGAAACTGACGACCTCAGCCCCATAAGAGAGTCGAAGCCGCGAGAACGGGGAGTTCGGAATCGGGAAGCCGACTTCGAACGAGCCGCCGGTCCGCAGGCTTCGCCCGAGGTCGGCAACCGTGTAGCGCGCCTGTGACCTGTAGGCGGATATCGTCCCTGAAAATCGGCTCTGACGGATGGATGGATCGCTATAGGACAGATTGAAGTCGTTGACGTAACGTCCGAACTGCCACTGCAGCGTACCGCGCTTGCACCGGCCGAACAGGTTCGGCTGGTCCAGACCGATGAATCCGCCGACTCCAAGCCCCTGACCCACCGACGCGCCGAAGTTCACGTTGCCGGTGCGCTTTTCCTTCACGTTGAAGATGACGTCCACGTCGCCCTGCTCGTTGGCAGGTCGCGTATCGGGCGGCTGAATCGGCGTCTCGAAAAACCCGAGATTGCCGATACTCTGCCAGCTGCGAATCAGGCGGTCCTGATTGAAGACGTCCCCCGGGATAATGACTAGCTGGTCGCGAATGCAGGACTCGACCGTGTAGTCGTTACCGGCGATCTCGATGCGGTTGATGATCGCGGGGGCTTTCTCATCAATGACCCAGCGGAGGTCGACCACATGCTGTGCGGAATCGCTCGCGATGCGCCGTTCGACGACGGGACGCAGGTCGGCGTAGATGTAGCCCTCGTTGCGGTACGCCGTCTGGACGTTGTTGAACGCGTCGTCCCACCGCGTCTTGTCGAACACGCCCTTCGGGGCGCGGTCGTCCCCACCTGTGACCGTGCTTTTCAATACCGCGGTGAACGACCGCGTGTAATCATCGAATGGGTAGAATCGCCGCAGCTCCTCGCTCGGGAAGCGGTGATTGCCCTCGATCTGAAAGTCGCCGACCCGATATTGCGGGCCCTCATTGACTGTGATCTCGACGAGCGCCTTACCGTTCGCACGGTCCACGATCATCGTGTCCTTCACGACCTGGAAGTCGATGTAACCGCGGCGGCCGTATAGCTCCGGAAGGCGATCTCCAAGATCGCCAGCGAACTTGTCCTCGTCGAAGGCGCCTTTCTTGAACCACCAGAAACCCTCGGGCTTCGTCTTCATCGCCGCGACAATGTCGTGGCTGGCAATCCGCTTATTCCCAAGGACCCGAATGCCTGACACGGCCAGACGACGTCCCTCGTCGATCTTGAAGGTCAGCCGGATCTGCTGGTTCACGAGTGTGGTTTCCGGCTTCACACGCGCCAGGTAATAGCCGCGCGACTCGTAGAGCGAGTCAATGCGCTCGATCGCCCGCGTAACGAGCGCAGGGTTGAGCGGTCGCGCTTCGGGGATCTCGATGCGATCGCGAACGGCCTTGTGCGAAACACGATCAACCCCTTCGATCCGCAGTTCCGCCAGCACTGGGCGTTCGGTCACGCTTATCGCGAGAATCGTCTTGCCGTTCGGCGCTTCCGGGTCGCACGTGATTTTCACGTCATCGAACTGCCCCGTCGCGAAGATCGATCGAATCGCACGCTGGATATCGCGGTAATTGAGTGTCGCACCGCCAACCAGGCCGGCGTCACCTCGAATCGTTGCTTCGTCGATTTGACTGTTGCCGCGGATCGCGATGGAGTCCGGCACGGTGCAGCGGCCGGGTTGTTGGGTGTCTTGTGCGAGCGCAGGAGCGCTCGCTGCTGCCAGACACAACAGCAGGAGGGACAGTCGAGACATGGCGGTAATATACACGAAAGCACCCGTCGGGTTCAGCGTGCCGACGGGTGCTATCCGTTGTTACTGCCTAATGTTGGGCGGTCGTGGAGACGACGCCCGTAATCAGGCTTTTGTCGAGCTGGTCAGGACGCGGAAATCGAGCTTTGACTTGTCCGCGGACACGTCGACCTCGATCTCGTCTCCCTTCGAGAAGTCGCCGACCAGAATCTTCTCCGACAGCGGATCCTCGATGAACCGCTGGATGGCCCTCTTGAGCGGTCGGGCACCGAAGTGCTCGTCAAAACCATGCCCCACGAGGAAGTCTGATCCGCCATCCGTCAGCCGGAGCGTGAGCTCCTCCTCGGCCAAGCGCTTCTGGACGTCCTTGAGCAGGATGCCCACAATCTGCGCGATGTGTTCCTTTGCGAGCGGATGGAACACGATCACATCGTCCAGACGGTTCAGGAACTCCGGGTTGAAAACGTGCTGGAGCTCCTCCTTCACCTTCTCCTGGATTCGCTCGAAGTTGGCGCGGGTATCCGGAGCCGCGAAGCCAAGCTGCTTGCCCTTCGTGATGTCGCGAGCCCCCACGTTCGACGTCATGATCACGACCGTGTTCTTGAAATCGATCACTCGGCCGTAGTTGTCGGTGAGGTGTCCCTCGTCCAGCACCTGGAGCAGGATGTTGAACACATCCGGGTGCGCCTTCTCGATCTCGTCCAGCAGGACGACGCTGTATGGCTTGCGTCGCACGGCCTTTGTGAGCGTGCCCGAGTCCTCGTATCCAACATATCCCGGCGGCGCACCGATGAGACGCGACACGGAGAATTTCTCCATGTACTCGCTCATGTCGACGCGAATCAGAGCCGATTCGTCGGCGAAGAGGAACTTCGCCAGCGCGCGCGCCAGCTCCGTCTTTCCCACGCCGGTCGGGCCGCTGAAGATGAACGAGCCGATGGGCCGCTTGGGATCCTTCAGTCCAGCGCGACTGCGACGAATCGAACGCGCGATGGAACGGATCGCCTCTTCCTGCGCCACGACGGCCTGGTGCAGCTCTTCTTCCATGCGCAGGAGTCGCGCGGTTTCCGCTTCACGCAGGCGCGTGACCGGAATGCCGGTCCAGCGGCTGACGATGAACGCGACGTTTTCCTCGGAGATGGACGGCCGGTGTGACTGGCGACGCTTCTCCCACTCTTCCTGCTTCTTGCGGATGTCACCCTGCAGCACGCGCTCACTGTCACGCAGTCCCGCCGCGCGCTCGAAGTTCTGGTCACGCACCGCAGCTTCCTTTTC
>DATCGG010000350.1:0-7819 GCA_036509075.1 Gemmatimonadaceae bacterium | reverse complement strand
GCGAAGAAGCGATAGCGGCTTTACGGTCGGCATCGCTGTGTTGTCGGCGGGGCGTCGGGCCGTAGGCGGCGTTAGCGCGTAGGCCGGAGACAACGGGGCCGAGCCACTCTCTTTGAGAGGAGCTAAGTGCCCGTTGGCTCCAGCCGTGTAAGCGCGGAGCCGCCGGAGGACCGACGCCCCGCCGACAAGACAGCGATGCCGACCGTAAAGCCGCTATCGCTTCTTCGCCCTCGCCCGCTTTGCGGATGCTTTAGTTCGCGTATTGCGGGCGGCTTTGGCCCGGGGTTTGGCTTTCGCTTTGGCTTTCGCTTTCGGTCTCGTTCGAGCGGCGGGTTTCGCTGCCTTTTTCGCTGCCTTCTTCGTTGCCTTCTTCGCTGCCTTCTTCACCTTGGTCGCGGCCTTCGTCACAGCCTTCTTCACCGCCTTCACGGCCTTTTTCACGGCCTTCTTCGCCGTGGTGGCGGCAGTCGTGGTCGCGGCAGGCTTGGTGGCGGCAGCCGGCGCGGTAGCATGATGCAGCGCGAACCCGGCCCCCTGCGGATCACCGAGAATCGCGATCGAACCGCCGGGGATGTCCATCTGCGGCCGGTGGACCACGCCGCCTCCCTTCGTCGCGGTGGTCACCGCCGTGCCCACGTCCTTCACGTGAATGTACACGAGCCAAAACGGATTCATCGACGCCATGTCGCCGAAGCGGTTGAACATAGCTCCGTACGGCGTGTCGCCCTTGCCATACATGAAGTAGTTCTGGCCACCACCCATGTCCATCTCGCCCGTCTTCTCCCACCCGAACAGGTCGCGGTAGAACTCGAACGCCTTCACGTAGTCCGTGGTCATGAGCTCGTGCCACGAGACCCGTCCCACGACGGGTGTGCCGTCCCACGCACCGCCGGGCGTGCCGGGCTTCAACGCGCCGAACGCCGCGCCCTGCGGATCCTGCAGAACGACGAAGCGGCCGCCACCGCCAGGAATGTCCTCGGGGCCGTACAACACCTGGCCGCCTAACGAGACCGCCTTCGCCGCGGTGGCGTCGACATTGTCGGACTCGGCATACGCCAACCAGTGGGGCGGAATCCCCCGCTGCCGCATATCGTCGCCCAATTCCATCAGGCCGCCGATCGGACGGCCGCCACTCGTCCACAGAGTGTAATCGTCGTCGAACCGCTGCGTCCCCCAGCCAGTGAACCGAGGATAGAACTTCTTCGCTGCGTCGACGTCAGGCGTCGTGAGCTCGTACCAGACGAATTGACCGTGCATAGGAGTGGTGAAAGGCGGCGCGGCCGCGTGGAAAGTGCGATGGGCCTGTAAGCTCCCGCATTCCGGGCCGCGCCGCTAGCACCAGGCGGATCACCTAGACACCGTTGTGACCGTCACCTGGCGGGAGAGGAGACCGGCCCCGATTTTCTCGTGGCGATCCATAAGGGAGGTTGACCCCATGCTGGACTGGCTTGCCGGGCGGCTCCACGTTTCTCCAACCATCGCCGGCCTCGTGCTCGGGCTCATCGTCGTGCAGCTGGCGTTACAGCTGTACGCGCTGGCGGATCTCGCCCGGCGCGACAGGGTGCGCGGCGATCGCAAGTGGGCGTGGGCACTCGTCATAGCGTTCGGCAACTTGGTGGGCGCCATCGTCTACCTCGCTGTCGGACGGGCTCCGGCTGAGGTCGATATTCCGGCGGGCGCATCCGGCGCGAGCACGGCGGGAGGCGAGTCAGCACGCCGTGCCGTTGACGCACTGTACGGCCCACGCGACCAGCGTTGACCGTCACTCGACCCGACGAGCCCGCCGCCATCGAGCTGCGCGGCCTCACCAAGCGGTTCGGCGACGCCATCGCGCTCGACGGCGTCGATCTCGTTGTCCGTCCCGGCATTGTCTTCGGCTTCCTCGGGCGAAACGGAGCTGGCAAGACGACCGCGCTCCGCATCCTCTCGGGGCTCGCTCGTCCCACGGCCGGCACCGCCCACGTCCTCGGTCATGATGTCGAACGTGCGACCGACGCGATCCGCGCGCGGATCGGCTTCCTGCCCGACGTGCCCGGCTTCTACCCGTGGATGACCGCCCGCGAGTACCTGGAGTTCGCCGGACGACTCTTTGGGCTCGACAAGGCGACACTGGACGCGCGGGCTACCGCGCTGCTGGAGATGGCGGGTCTCGCCTCGGTCACGACGCGCGTCGGCGGGTTCTCCAGAGGGATGAAGCAGCGGCTTGGCATCGCGCAGGCGCTGATCAATGCGCCGAGCCTGCTCATGCTCGACGAGCCGACGAGCGCGCTCGACCCGATAGGCCGCCGTGAGGTGCTGGAGATGGTCGCGTCGCTGCGTGGACGCACGACCGTGTTCTTCTCCACGCACATCCTGGCCGACGTCGAGCGCGTGTGCGACGCAGTGGCGATCCTCGAGCGCGGCCGCGTCGTGGCAAGCGCCGGGGTTGAGGAGCTCACCGCCCGTGCGACCGCCAACCGCCTGATCGTGGAAGTGGAAGACAGCGTCGCGGCCGCCGCCGTGGCGGGCGCACTCGCCGGACGCGCCTGGCTCAAGTCGATCGAGACCGACGGACGCGCATTGCACCTGGCCGTATCGGATCTCCCGAGCGCGCAGCGGGAGATCCCGGCGGCGATCGCGGCCGCCGGCATGGCACTCCGACGGTTCGAGATCGGAGAGACGAGTCTGGAAGACGTGTTCGTGGAGCTCGTCGGAGGGCCGGCGCAATGACCGGCTTCGGCGCATTCCTCGGGAAGGAGCTCACCGAGATCCGCCGAACGTGGCGCCTCTGGGTGATCCCCGGCATGCTGGTGTTCTTCGGCATAACGAGCCCGATCATCGCCGCGCTCACGCCGGCGCTGGTGCAGTCGATGGCCACGTCGCAGCCCGGCCTGGTGATCCGCATCCCGCCGCCGACCGCCCGCGACGCGTACGTGCAGTTCATCAAGAGCCTCGACCAACTCGTGCTGATCGCCATCATCATTACGGGCGCGAGCGTGGTCTCGGGCGAGCGCTCCTCGGGCACGGCCATCCTCGCGTTGACGAAGCCGCTGTCGCGAGCCGCGTTCGTCGTGACGAAGATCCTCTCACAGACCATGCTGCTCGTGGCGGCTACGGCGTTAGGCACGGCGGTCTGCCTGGCCGTGACCGCGGTCGTCTTCGATGGCGGGGATGGCGCGCGCCTCGTGACGGCGGTCGGGCTCTGGCTGGTCTATGCCGTGCTGCTCGTCGTGGTGATGACACTGTTCTCGGCCGCGTTCCACTCGCGTGGCGCGGCGGCGGGGGCGGGGCTGGGCTTCTACTTTGTCACGCTCCTGCTCTCTGCGTGGGGCCCGGCGGCGCGCAACAGCTTTGTCGGGCTGGTGCTCGCGACGCAGAAGGCGCTCGTGATCGAGTCGCAGTCGTTAGGCTGGCCGATCGCCACGGGCGTGGTGGCGATCGGCCTGGGAGCGGTGGCGGCGGTGGGGATCTTCGAGCGGCAGGAGCTATAGCTGGCCCGTCACGGATTGTTCGTTGTCGCGTCGGTGACCGTGATCGGGATGTTCGCCGATCGGCCCGCGACCCACACCGTGATGGTCGCGCTACCGACACCGGCTGCGTATGCGACGGCGGATGGGATGGAATACGACGAGCCGTTCACGATCAGGCGCGACACCTGCACGACGTTTGAATTGCTGCTCGTCCATATGGGGGACCGATCGCTGCCATCGTCGTTGAATCCCTTCAGTTCGACAAACAAGCTCAGACGTGCTCCACGGACGAGCGTCGCGGTCCGCGGAGTGACCTCGATACTGGGGGAGGTAACCGAGTCCCTGGTAATCGGGTGCGCCAACGGCAAAACCGGGGCGGTCGTTTCGCCACCACCGCCACAAGCCAAGAGTGCAAGCCCCAACACGGTGGGCAACACTAGAGTCCGAGCGCTCATAAAGAGCTCCTGTCGTTAGGTCGGAGCACGTTTGGCGAGGGGGCGGAGAGGTTACAATCCCGCTCGCATGGATCGGCGTGTCGTCGTGTCGATCGTGCTCCTATTATTGAACACGGGAATTCCTTTCCGGGTATGACATGAGTACGACGGCGGACATTCTGATCGTCGGAGCGGGCCCAACGGGCCTCGCACTCGCCGCGCAACTTCGGTCGTTCGGCATTCGTGCACGGATCATCGATCGCGCACTCGACCGCGCCCACGAATCGCGGGCACTCGGCGTACAGGCCCGGACTCTCGAGCTCCTGCAGCGTATCGGCCTCGGCGACGCGCTGGTGGCGCGAGGCAATCCGAGCGCGCGGCTCATGCTGCACGTTGACGGGCGCGTCGTCGGCGAGGCGGAGCTTGGCGCGTTCGGCGGCAGCGACTCGAAGTACCCGTTCGTCCTCTTCGTTTCACAAGCGGAAACGGAGCAATTGCTCGGCGACCACATCACCACGCACGGAGTGTCGATCGAGCGTGGCGTGGAGCTCGTGAGCTTCGAGCCTAACGTGAATGGAGTCGATTGTCTGCTCCGGCGCGGTGACGGCCGGTCGGAGGACGTTCGCGTGCGGTATCTCGTCGGATGCGACGGCGCGCACAGCGCGATTCGAAAGGGGGCGGGCATACCGTTCGAAGGAGACGCCTACCTTCAGGATTTCCTGCTGGGCGATGTGGAAGCCGACGTGAGCCCCGAGCTGTCGTTCGCGCCGAACACACTGCACCCGTGCGTCGGCCGCCACGGGATCGCGATCTTCTTCCCCCTGGGCAAGCCAACGACGTGGCGCGTGATCGCGATGTCCGGTGCGGCGGCCGCGGCCGTGCGAACCGGTGCGGCCTCGGTAGACAAGCCGCTCACGAGCGAGCTGCCGCTTGCCGAGCTGCAGGCGGTCGTGGACGGTGCGACCGGAGGCGGCGTCCAGCTTCGCGACCCGGCGTGGCTCGCGCATTTCCACCTCCATCACCGTCAGGCCGCGCACTATCGAAACGGTCCTGTTTTTCTGGCGGGCGACGCGGGGCACATTCACAGCCCTGTCGGCGCGCAGGGGATGAACACCGGAATCCAGGACGCGTGGAACCTGGGCTGGAAACTGGCCCTGGTGGTGAAGGGCCTCGCGTCACCGCGATTGCTCGATTCGTACGAAGCCGAGCGATGGCCGGTTGGGCGGACACTGCTTCGCTTCACGGATCGCATCTTCAGCGCGCTCGTGCGATCGCTCTCGGACAACGCGATCGCGTCGTGGCTTCGCCGTACCATTGCGGCGAACGTGCTCCCGGGCGTTCTGACCTCGACTCGGCTCCGGTCGTCCGGATTCCGGTTCATCTCCGAGCTCGGGATTCGATACCGGCGAAGTCCGGCAGTTGCGGAGGCGGAGCCTCGACTGCGTGCGGGCCCGCGTGCCGGCGATCGCTTCCCCGACGCACGCCTAACGCTCGATGGGAATGTCGTCAGGCTTCAGGACGCTGTCGTCGGGCCGTGTCTGACGCTGGTGTTGTGCGGCGATGGTTACCTCTGGAACACCCAGCGTCTCGCTGAGCTTCCCGCCTGTCGCAATGGCCTGCTGCGGATCAAGCGCCTCGCGCGCCATGCGGAGCGTGGCGTGTTGGTCGATGAAACCGGCGAGGCGTTCGCGCTACTCGGCGTGGACGATGCAGCACAGTATCTGGTTCGTCCGGACGGTTACGTGGGCTACCGATGCGCCGGCCAGGCGTTCGCTGCACTCGAGTCGTATCTTGCCGAGTGGTATGCGCCAATGCAGTCGGACGATTCATGAGGAGAAGCGCATGGGAGGCGAGCCCTGGTTTCACGTCGCGCCGTATCAGTCGGACATCCCCGCTGCCCTCGAGGCCCTGCGCCGGCGCGTGTTCGCTGAAGGTGAGTACCGCGGCAGTGAGGCGGAGCCGGCAAGCATCGAGGAGGCGCTCGAGAACATGGATGCCGACGGCACCGCGTCGATCCTCGACATCGATCATGTCGCCGACAATCCGGAGCCGACTGGCGTGACCGTTCTCACTCCTGCCGAGGCACAGGAGTACTTCGGCACGGATCAACCCACGCGCGCCGATGTCGAGCAGGCCGATGACTTCTGGGACGACATGGGGCGCGGTGAAGCCGTCTGCGTCGTCCTCTATAGTCGTGGTCGGCCGTCGGAGCTCTACTTCGCTGGCTACTCATTCGACTAGGTTCGCGAAGCCAATTTGGGCGACGATCACTTCTCCGCGACCGGTGAATCCGGGCGGACGTTCAGCAGTGGCGCCGGAGAAACCGCGAACCGACCCGCGAATGGTCGATCGTGAGCGACGAGGAGGAAGATGCACACGGCGCTTGCGGTCGCGAACAGTCCCATCGCAATCCGCGCCGCCGTGCGGTTGTCACTGTGCACCATTGCAATGCCCGTCAGCGTGCACGTTGCCTCAACGATCAGCACGAACCATTTCACCCAGTTGACCTCGGCGCGACTCACCAGGATTCGCTGACGGCGCGCATCGAGTGCGGTGTCGAGGTTCGCAACGATCTCTCGCTGCGCGGTCACCTGTCCTTCGCCAGCCGTGGGAAGAGCGAGCGTCACCTCGAGCGCCTGGGCGAGTGCAGGGGGGAACATCGCGAGCGTGGCGCGCTGGCGCGCCATCGCCGGCCACTCGACCTCCTGCACTTCCTGAATGTGCTCGGTGATGAGCGCGCGGAACCGAGCTTGTGCATCGGCCGGGAACGCGCGTGACAGCAATACGACCGCGCGCAGCGCGCTGGCTTCATGGGCCACCGCTGTGCCGGCCCGGTCGAGGTCTCCCCACACCTGAGCGGCGATGAACGCGACCAACAGTCCGAACATGATGCCGAGTGGCGGCAACAGACCGGGTGACACGGCCTTGAACGCGCGAGCCCGGTCTCCCGTTGCAAGGCGCATCACGATCCAGTAGATCGCGGCCGTACCGAGCGCGGTCCCGCCGAACACGACGAGAGCCATCCAGCCTAACGGGAGTGCATGTAACCAATCGCTCATGGTGATCCTCGACGTGACCGTTGCTCCGACTGGCGAGGCGCTTTGTGATCCCGCCAAAGAATCGCCTGCACGTCGGTTTCGTCGCCGCCCAAACGTGGGCTGACTTGGACGCTTCCACAAGCGCGAGTGACGGCAACCCGGCTACAGCAACGGTACGCCAACCGCGGCACGGCGTTAGGCGCTCGCCGCTTCCGTGCTGATCGCGGCCTCCAGCACCGACTCCGGCGTCCACTCCGCCACAGGGCGCGCGGGCGAGAGGCGCCCGCGGTTCATCACGGCGATGCGGTCGCATAGCTCGAACAGTTCCGGCAGGTACGAGCTCACCACGAGCACGGCTTTCCCCTTCTCCGCGCACCGCGAGATGATCTCGTAGACCTGCGCCTTGCTACCGATGTCGATCCCGCGCGATGGCTCATCGAGCAGCAGCACCTCGGCGTCCTGATGGAGCAGCCGGCCGATCGCCACCTTTTGCTGGTTCCCGCCCGACAGCGTGCGCACCGCGTCGTCAGGCGAGCGGGCGCGAATGGAGAGTGCGTCCATCCACCGCCGTGTGCCATCGCGCTGCGCGTCGAGGTCGAGCCAGCCGCC
Source organism: Gemmatimonadaceae bacterium (assembly GCA_036509075.1). Lineage (GTDB taxonomy): Bacteria > Gemmatimonadota > Gemmatimonadetes > Gemmatimonadales > Gemmatimonadaceae > JAJKIV01. The sequence continues at coordinate 289 of DATCGG010000350.1, read as the reverse complement.
GCGGCGGGAGAATGCCGCGAGGTGCGTTGCCGTCAGGTTGTCGGCGACCGAGAGTGGGAGCGCGAGCCCCTCGCCTTTCCGATCCTCGCTCACGTAGCCGAGGCCTTGGCGCAGCCGCGCGGCCGGCTTCCCGCGGCGCGCGTCGACCGGCTTGCCGCCGACAAGGATCTCTCCCGACGTTACCCCGCCGAGGCCGAAGAGCGCGCGAACGAGCTCCGTGCGTCCTGATCCGACGAGGCCCGCGATGCCGAGGATCTCGCCGCGACGAAGTTCGAAGCTCGCGCGCGCG
>DATCGG010000349.1:0-11075 GCA_036509075.1 Gemmatimonadaceae bacterium | reverse complement strand
CGACGGCTGGTCGCCAATGATCTCGAGATAGCACTCGGGTGACAGGCGACCGTTCCAGGCAGCCGTTACGATGGCGTCGCCCGTGTCGGGTGTGGTACCGCTACAGAGAATGCGCAGCTGCTGGTTCGCCGCCGCCCAGTTCGTCGCTGAGAGCGTCGTCAGGGCGGTCACGAGCGACGAGAACGCGCGGTTGGCGCCGACGGTGTCGTTGGTCGTCCCGTCGCCGCCAGGTGTCGATGCCGTATTGACGTACCGCGTGACCTGGGTCACCTGCGCCGTCTCGATCGTGAGGCCGAGCGAGCACTCGAACCACGGACGGACGTTGGTCGACGTCGTGGTCTCGTTCTCCGGGACATCGCCCCCCGTTGCCGTGGAGCCCCAACGGGACGAGCCCGAGATCGAGGAGCCCGCGGCATCCCTGTGGCCGAACTCCACCACGAGCCGATCGCCCGCGACGGTCGTGTACGAGCCGGTTCCAGCGTCGCCATCGAGGAACGCCTTGCTGCGCAGCGACGTGCTCCATTCGGTGCCTGACGAGTAGTCGGCAATCGCCTTGATCGTGTGTCGAACGGTCGAGCCATCCCGCGACACGATGCGGATGCCAATTCTCGATCGGAGGTTGTCGCCGGAGCTGCTCTCGAGTCCCTGCGCATACGCCTTGTACGTGACCGACGTATCGAAGACGTTGCCGGCGGCCATCGGAGGACCGATGAACTGGCGGTGACATCGGTCCTGACCCGCCGTGGAGCTGAACCCTGAGATCGTCCTCAGGTTATCGCCGACCCCAGGGGAGGGATGCATTGGACGGCGCGCGAACGGGGCGGCCGACGATTCCCAGCCGGCATCCACCGCCGGGCTCACCGGCGCGGCAGATCCCTCCCAGAGATAGAAGCGTGTCGGCCCCACGAACACGACGTCACTCGCGGGCCTGGGGCGAACCAGATTCGGGGCCACTGGATCGACGTCCGGCGCGCACCCGATGCCGAAGTAGGCGAGGGCGCTGCCGCCTAACAAACCGCCGACGCGGCGGAGGGACTCGCGGCGCGACATTTCACCGGCGAGCGACTTGGCTACGTCGTCAAACGGGCGGTTCATGCAAGCCACTCCTGGCGCCGGTGCCGTCAGCAGGCCCGCGTTCGCCGTCCGATTTAAGTTTGGTTAGCGCTCGCCAATGTTAGGCAATGGGCCGCCAATGTTAGGCAATCCCGCCAATGTTAGGCAATGCTGCAAATGTTAGGAAATGTTAGAAAACCCAAAATGCCTATCAGGAATGTGGACTCATTGATCGCGGCGTTGACGTCGGGATTCGCGAACAGTTGCGGTGGGCTCGCCGCCGGCCAACAAGCGGAAGAGCGTCTCGATCGCGCCTGGAGTTAGCGCGTCAGGCATTTCGGCCGCCGCGCGGATAATTCCCCGAGCGAGGATCGCCGCCAACCGGAGCAGCTCTGCGGACTCGAATGGCGGGTGGGCGCCTTGCGCCGCGTTCAACGCCTCGAATTGCGCTGGCACGTCCTTCGATTGTGCCTGTTGTGCCTGCAGACGACCGGGGAGCGTCGCGCGCTTCCGCGGGTTACGGAGCGCCGCGAGGCTGTACTCGAGGTCGAGCAGCACCGTCTCCCTCGGCACCGTTCTGGTCAGCTCCGCCACTTCGCGGCCGATGAGGGCGAGTCGGTCGGCCAACGACAGATCGGGCCTAACGAGAATGGCCGGGTCGGTCTGCACGATGTTCCGCTCGATCACGGCGTCGACGAGCGCGCGCTTGTTGGGGAAGTTGGCGTAGATCGCGCCCTTGGTGAACCCGGCTGCTTCGGCGACATCGTCGAGCGATGTGGCTTCCACTCCACGGAGCGCAAACCGTCGCGTCGCGGCGGCGACGATGGCCTCCCGTGTCTTCGCCTTGCGGGCCTGCTGAGTGAGCCGGGTGCGCGGCATGCCTCAATCCTCCTCTTGCGATACCAGACGGTATGTAGATACTATTCAGTATATAAATTCGACCCTCGGAATGCCCGAGGGAACTCGGCCCGGGGAAACTAACGCGAGGTCCATATGCCGTCAGCGAATGCGCTCGACCTGCCCCCGATCGGACACCGGCACACCGCTGGTGACCATCCCCTCTATTTGCACCGTGCTGGTACGGGCGAACCAGCCGTCGTCTTTTTGCCCGGGGGAGGGATGTTCGGCCTCGGCTACTTCAACGTCCACATGCGCGTGGCGGAATTCACCACCAGTGTGGTCTACGACAGGGCCGGCACCGGCTGGAGCGACGCTGTTTCGTTTCCGCGGAGCGCAGAGGATGTGGTCCAAGAGCTCCGAGAGCTTCTTCGCGGCGAGGGGCTCTCCGGTCCGTACCTCCTGGTCGGTCACTCGCTCGGTGGGCTTTACGCTCGGCGATTCGCCCAGCTCTTCCCGGCCGACGTCGCCGCACTCCTCCTGCTCGATCCCGCCCACGAGGATTACCCCGCGAACGAGCCGGAAATCGCACGACGGGCGGCGGAAGAATGGAAGTCGAAGCCGATGCCCGAGTTGGGGCCGGAGCAGGTCCAGGGCTTTCGACCGCTCTTCGAAGGGATGTACAAGGAGTGGCCGCCGGAGATTCGTGAGCCGCTGATCGAACGTCATCTCGATCCGGCTCAGGTGCGCGCCGGAATGCTCGAAGCCAGCAATGTGGATCAGCTCTACGAGGAGATGCGACGTGGCGGCCCGATGCCGGCTATCCCGGTGATCGTGTACACCGCGATGGGAATCGACGCGAGCCAGACGATTTTCTCGACCGAGGAGGTGGTGCGGGCGCAGAACGCGGCCAAGCTGGCGACAAACTCGGCGTTCGTGGAATCTTTGTCCGGTGCGGAAAACCGCGTGCTCGAGGACGCGTCGCACGCAATGATCCACGCGCAGCGGCCGGACGCGGTGCTACAGGGTGTCCGCGATCTGCTGGACCGCATGCGTCACTGAGGTCGGATCGTCGAGGGAGGTAGTCATCGTGGAATCATCGTCAGTTCCGGCTCGCGCGACGGTGACAAGGTCGACACGCTGGGCAGCCACGCTCCACGTCATTCGCGTCTTTCTCGCGATCACGTTTGCCACGTATGGGCTCGTGAAGGTCCTCGGCGGCCAGTACAACTATGGCGATTGGGTGATCGACAAGAAGACCGTCGATGGTACCTCGCTCGTGTGGGCGTTCTACGGATACTCGCCGATGTATGGCCGCTTTACGGGGCTGTTCGAGCTCGTGCCGGCGATTCTCCTGTTGATTCCGCGAACTGCAACGATCGGGGCGGCCGCGCTGTTCGCGGTCGCCCTGAACGTCACCGCCATGGACTTCGGGTTCCACTATCCCGCTGTGAAGTATTTCGCCCTCGGCTACACCGTGTTGTTGGCCGTATTGCTGTGGGCCGATCGGGAGAAGCTCTCGCTACTTCTGCTGAGTCGGGAGCAAGCGCGTGTCGTCGCGGCGTCGCCACCCACGCTGAGCGCCGAGGCGTCGCAACCGTTGTTCTCCCCGGTCATGCGTCGTGTGCTGCTTACGGCGGCGGGGCTGTTCATCATTGGCGCGGCGAACGTGGCAGCGCTCTCGATCAGCAAGGGTCCGGAGCCCGTGGCGCGACGGGCGGTCGAGGGCCGAATGCAGCCTAACGAGCGCCTCGAACTGTTGCGGAGTCGCCAGACGGGACTGATCGGCGTGGACTGGACCGCCACCGTGGACTACGCGGTGATCGGCGCCCAATCGACGGATACGTTGACCGTGCACGCGCGCAAGATCACGGCGCTCTTCCCCTGGCGCGTCACTGCGATAACGAGCACGCGACGATCCCAGTAGCGACACGAGTCATTCTCGCTGACCGCGCACATTCAGGTGCGAGAGTGCCGCGGGCCCGGGGGCAGGCAGATCCAGATCGAAGACCCCGACGGCAATCCGATCGAGCTGTTCGAGCCCGCGGGCAGATAGCGGCGATGTGCTCCATCAACCCGTTCGCAGCGGTAATCTTCCGGAGGAAATCGACAAGACTGCTGCCAGTGGAGTGCATATGACGGACGCGATCATCTGTGACGTTTCGGCGATCCCCGCAGATCAGCGTGACGCGCACTTCGCGCTCGCGCGGAGTCTGCTGTTTGCCGACGAACGTGCCGTTCGCGAAGTGGAGAGCGGACTCACGTTCGACGTGCCCCCGGAACGGCTCGCCGACGTCGCCCGATTCATCGAGAACGAGCGGCGCTGTTGCCGGCATCTCGCGTTCGCACTCGAGATCCCGCCACGCAACGGCACCCTAACGCTTCGGATCACCGGCCCGGGTGCGCGCGAGGAACTGCGGGCGCTGCTTCGGTAGCCGTTGGATCGATGTTCTCCAAAGACGACTCCCGCGAGGAGCGGCACTCGGCGACCGTGCACCCAGGTCATACGGCGCACGGTGCTCTTCACGGCCACGCCTCGGCGACGAATGCGCCGACTCCGCACGCACACCGCGTCGCCTATGAGGGACACGCCGGCCGCGGCGCGCACGACAAGCACGCCGGCCACAGCGTCGCAATGTTCCGCGACAAGTTTTGGATCTCCCTCCTGCTCACGCTCCCCACGCTCGTCTGGGGGCACATGCTCCAGCGTGCGTTCGGGTACCACGCGCCGCCGTTCGAAGGGAGCCAGTGGATCCCAGCCGCTTTCGGAACGGCAGTGTTCGCATATGGCGGCTGGCCGTTCATCCAGGGTGCGTGGCGCGAGCTCGAGGACCGCCTCCCCGGCATGATGACGCTGATCGCGCTCGCGATCTCCGTCGCGTTCGTGTTCAGTGCCGCCGTCACGTTAGGCTACCCGGGCATGCCGCTCTGGGAGGAGCTCGCCACCCTCGTGACGATCATGCTCCTCGGCCACTGGCTCGAGATGCGGTCGATCTCCCAGGCCCAGGGCGCGCTGGGCGAGCTGGCGAAGCTCCTTCCAAACACGGCCGCACGGCTCGTCGGCGACGGCGACGCTGAGAAGACCGAAGACGTGCCTATCGGCGCGCTCCGTGAGGGCGACGCGGTCCTCGTGCGGCCCGGGCAGAGCGTGCCCGCCGACGGCATGGTGATCGCCGGCGAAAGTGATGTGAACGAATCCGTGTTGACGGGCGAATCGCGGCCTGTCCACAAAGCACCTGACGCGAAGGTCATTGCGGGCACGACAAACGGCGCCGGGTCGCTTCGTATTCGGATCACCGGCACCGGAGACCACACAGCACTCGCCGGTATCATGCGCCTGGTCGAGCAGGCGCAGTCGTCGCGGTCGCGAGCGCAGGCCCTCGCGGACCGCGCGGCGTTCTGGCTGACCTGGGTCGCGTTAGGTGCCGGCGCCGTGACGCTGGTCGGGTGGATCCTGGCCGGCGCCTCCGCGGCCTACGCCGTCGAGCGACTCGTGACGGTCCTCGTCATCGCCTGTCCCCACGCTCTCGGCCTCGCTATCCCGCTGGTGATCGCCATCTCGACGACGTTAGGCGCGCGGAGTGGCCTGCTTATCCGCGACCGCCGTGGTCTCGAGGAGGCGAGAAACGTCACCATGGTCGTCTTCGACAAGACGGGAACGCTGACGCGCGGCGAGTTCGGCGTCGTCGCCGTTACACCCGCTGCCGGCGTCGACCCTGACACGGCACTGGGTCTCACGGCTGCGGTCGAGACGGACTCGGAGCATGCGATCGCGCAGGGGATCGTGCGTACGGCAACGGAACGGCGCATCAAGAGACCTCGCACCGAACGTTTCGAGGCACTGCCCGGGCGCGGGGTGCGCGCCGTCGCCAACGGGCGCACGTACTACGTCGGCGGGCCTGCGCTCTTGCGGAGCCTCGAGTTACAGCCGGACGACGTCGTAATGAAGGGAGCCGACACGGCGTCGCAGCGCGGGCAGACCGTGGTCTACCTGATCGCGGAAGACGACGGTGTGCGGAAGGTTCTGGCTTCCCTCGCGGTGGCCGACGTCGTGCGGCCCGAGTCCGCGGACGCCGTCCGCGCGTTGCGGGACGCGGGCGTCGAGGTCGCCATGATGACGGGTGACGCGAAGCCCGTGGCGGACGCGGTCGCCCGCGAGCTCGCGATCGATACCGTGTTCGCCGAAGTGCTGCCCGAGCAGAAGTCGGGCAAGATCGAGGAACTGCAGCACGCGGGGAAGCGCGTCGCGATGGTGGGGGACGGCGTGAACGATGCGCCCGCATTGGTGACCGCGGACGTCGGCGTCGCGATTGGCGCGGGCACGGACGTCGCCGTCGAGGCGGGCGATGTCGTGCTCGTGCGAAGCGACCCGCGCGACGTCCTGCGCATCATCTCGCTCTCCCGCGCGAGCTACCGGAAGATGGTGCAGAACCTCTGGTGGGCCGCGGGCTACAACGTGGTCGCGATCCCGCTCGCGGCAGGCGTGCTCGCTCCGTGGGGCATCGTACTGTCGCCCGCGATCGGCGCTGTACTCATGTCACTGAGCACGGTCGTCGTCGCGGTGAACGCGCAGCTGCTGCGTCGCCAAACCGCGCGGTCGACTCTGCGTTCGACGGCTACGGGCTCGACGGGCTCGGAGCCAGATCACACGCGCGGGAGCATGCAGCGTTAGGCGGGGAGGTCGAGGCCGTCGCCGTCGTGGAACGCGTCCGTGTTGCGGGCAAGCGCGGCGATCACCTGATCCAGCGGGGGTGCTCCAACCAGAACGCCTCGGTCCTCATAGAGTCGGCACCGGTCGACCCCATCCACGAAAGCAGGACCGTCGGTGTCGGCGACATCGTTACCGGCGACCAGAATCGTGGGCGAGCCGTAGTTCCGTAGCTCGACCGGCGTGCCCGCCGCATGGCGGTCCCACTCGTGCCAGCGCACGGGACGCCCGGTGGCCACGAGTGCCGCGCGGAGCACATCGCGCGCGAGGGACACATGCGGGCAGTCCTGATCGAAGACAAGCTCCACCAGGGAGCGATGCGTCATCGGCGTAGAGTATCGAAAGGTCAGAAGATAGCGATAGAATTGATATCACGAGAACCGAGAGCAGCCCACATGAACCCCGCCGATTTCATCGATCGCCTCGCAGGAGCGATCGCGCAGTACCCGCTCGTGGCGATCCTTGTCGCCATCGCGGGCGGGCTCCTGTCGACCAGCACCTGACCCTGCACCGTCCCTGCGGGCGTAGGGATCGTCGGGTATGTCGGAACGAGACGCGAGTCGCGGGAGGGCGGGGCTCCGAGTGCGACGCGCCTCGGGCTCGCGTTCTTCCTGGGGCTGGTCCTCGCGCTTCTCGCGTTAGGCACGGCCGCGGCGCTCCTCGGTCGTCTGCTCGCCGGGTGGCGGCGTGGGTTCGCGGTCGGCGCGGCGGTGCTCACCGCGATCGCCGGCGTCGCCGTTCTCTTCGGGCCGGCGTTCCGGCGACTCGTTCCGAATCCGCCCATCCCGCGTGACGCGAGCGTGTCGGGCGCGTTCGTGTATGGCGTGCTGTTCAGCGTGGCGACGATCACGACATCGGCCGGCCCGTTGATGTTACTCCTCACGGTCGCGGCGGCGATCGGCCGGCCAGTGTACGGTGCCTTGCTGTCGCTCGCCTACGCGATGGGGCGCGGCGCTCCCTTTCTCGCGCTCGCGATCTTCTCTGGCCGCGTACAGCGCTGGCTGGAGCGCGTGGATCGGCTGCGTCGCCCATTCGAGATCGCGAGTGGCGCCGCGCTGGTTGGTGTGGCGGGCTACTTCGTCCGAATTGCCGCGATCGGCTATTAGCCGCCGGTGTGCGTCGGGTCCGCTGGCGGAAGCGTGGCCTTGTATCCGAGGCGATTGATCACGTCGACGAGCGCCTGCGGGGTCGTCTGTTTGGGATCGTATGCTAGAATCGCCTCACCGCGCTTCGAGTCCACCCTTACCGAGTAGACGCCGGGCGTCCGTTTGAGCATCACCCGCACGGATGTCTCGCAGCTCTCGCAGAACATGCCGGCGACCTTGATCGTGACGTGCTGGGTGTCGGCGACGACCGCGGGGTTCACCACGATTGCACCGGCGACGCGTGGAGCGGACCCCACTGTCAACGATACAACAGTCATGACGAAAGCGGTTAGCAGCATCGGTGCTCGCAAGCAGTGGGGGCCTTCCTCTCAACGCTAAACTCGACCACTGGCTGCCGCCACGGGTGCACGCGGGGTCGGACCGCGCGTCAGGCGCCACGCGAGGTAGCCCGCGGCGGCGACGTCGTAGCTTCCACAGAACGCCGGCCACCAGGCGGGCACGCCAGGATTGACGACGAGCTGCCCATGGAAGAAGTCCATGACGCCGTGCGCGGCCAGCCCTGCGGCGACGAGCCAAAGGCTTCTCCGGAAGCCGACCGACGCAGCCACGACGAAGACGCCGGCGATGAGCGACTCGATAAGAAATACGTGACCCGAGCCACCTCCAATGGCGGCAAACAGGATGTAGAGCACCGCGATCACGAGGAGCACCGTCGGGTAGAAGGCGCGATCGCGATCGAGGCGCAACGTGGTCGCGTACACCGCGACAGCGAGTGCCAGCACGAGTCCAATCACGTAGGCCATAGTCTCTCCTAGCCGAGGCGGCGCGCTGCAGCTTCGACGAGCGCGCGCCGGCGTTGAAGTGCGTGGTTACTGTCGCGAAGGAGTGCGCGGGAGATGTCATCTGGAGCCGAGTCGGGGGCACCGCTCTCGAACGGCGGAGCGGGCGCGTACTCGATCGCGAGCTGAATCCGCTGCGCCGTTTGAGGCCCGAACAGCTCGCCCGCGACGGCGAGGCCGAAATCGATTCCGGCTGTCACACCCGCCCCCGTGATCCGGTTGCCGTCGCGCACGACGCGATCCCGAACCGGCTTGGCTCCCAGGAGCGAGAGCAGATCGAGCGACATCCAGTGTGTAGTCGCCCGATGCCCGCGGAGCAGTCCGGCGGCTCCCAGCAGGAGAGCGCCGCTGCATACTGACGTGATGTAGCGTGCGTGCTCCGATCGCGAGCGCAGGAAGTCGAGCAGCTCATCGTCATCGAGGTGTTTGTCGACTCCCCATCCGCCCGGCACGCAGAGCAGGTCGATCGGCGGTGCGTCGGCGAACGTGGTGTCAGGCAGAATGGTCAGGCCCCACTCGCTCCGTACGGGCTGGAGCGTGGACGCCACGAGGTGTACCCGGGTCTCGGGCATGCGCGCGAGGACTTCGTAGGCGCCGGTGAGATCGAGTTGCGTGAGACCGGGGAACAGCACCATTCCAACGGAGAGTGGGACGGGCGGGGTCGTCGTAGGCATGTTGGTGGTCGAGGTGATGTGGCGTGATGCCCTCCGCAACATCGACAACGTGGCTGCTTGGTTCTAGAATCGAACACGCGCGATGGAATGAAAGCAGGCTCTGGCTGCATCGGATGAGGGGCGCATGACCGCACCGATCGAGATGGGGAAGTTCGTAGGAGCACCGGTGCGTACGCAGGCGTTCGACGGCGTGTCGATCGCGGAGAGCACGTATGCCGAGGGACAGCGCGTGGCCGCGCACGCGCATGATGAGCCGCTTCTGAGCCTCGTCCTCCAGGGGCACGCGACCGAGGCGATCGACGGTCGTACGCGCGAAGTGGGCGCCCAGACCCTGCTCTACACGCCGTCGTACGCGACGCACGAGCACCGATACCTCACGCCGGGACGCTGGCTCAACATCCAGTTCTCCGCACGATGGTTCGCGCGGGTCGGCGCCGGTGAGGCTCCGTTGCCCACAGTGTCGCAGATCGTGCGCGATGGTGGCGCGATCACGTGGGCGGCGCGGCTTGGTGCCGAGCTCCGTGAACCGGACCGTGTCTCTCGGTTCGCTGTCGAGGGTGCGCTCCTCCTCCTCGTGGCCGATCTCTCGCGGCTCCCGACGGGCGGCGAGCGGCGAAGACCGCGCTGGCTCCACGGTGTCGAGGACGCGATCGAAGCTGCGGGCGCGGACACGCCCTCGGTCACTGAGCTCGCCACACTCGCCGGCGTGCACGCGTCGCATCTGCTCCGCGTCTTCCGCCGGCATCACGGTTCCACGATCGCGACTTATGTGAGGCGACGCCGGATCGAACGGGCGCGCATCGAGGTAGCGAAGGGCGATCGTCCGTTATCCATGATTGCGCTCGACGCGGGATTCTCGGACCAGTCGCACTTTACTCGGGTCTTCCGCCAGACCTTCGGAGAAACGCCGGCGCGCTACGCCCGCTCGCTGCGCGGCCGCTGACGGGTATACCCAGCCCGCGATTTTGACGAGCCGATTGTACCAAAACGTGGGTCTCGTGCTATAGGGCGGGGAGCGATTTCGCGACGTTCGTGGTGCACACCACCACTCGAACTCGCGACCCAAGGATCGCTGCCTCTATGCATTCTCTCCACGCTCCGCGCAGCTGGCGTCGAGTCACCCCGCGATGGGCGTTTGCGGTCGTTTCTGCGATCGCGCTCGCTATGGGCTGCGGACACTTCCGCACCGACGCTCCGAGCCCTGACATCCAGACGGTCAAGGCGTCCGCTCACCAGCTCTATCGCGCGTCCGTCCGGTCCGATGTCACGCCAATCCCGGTTCGTCGCCTGCAAACGTGGACCCTGCACCTCGACACGATCGATGGGCAGCCGGTCGACACCGCGACAATCACGATGGACGGCGGAATGCCGCAGCATGGCCACGGGCTTCCGACCTCGCCTCGAGTCACGCGAGCGCTAGGCAACGGCGACCACCTGGTCGAAGGCGTGAAGTTCAACATGGGCGGCTGGTGGGTCGTGCGATTCGCGATCACGAGCAGCGCCGGCATCGACACCGTCACGTTCAACCTCGGGCTCTGAGGCAGGGCAGTATGACTCGCTCCTTCATCGCCAGACTGCTGGTCGGCGCAGGCCTCGCGGGCATCGCGGCCGTCACCGTTGGCAACGTTAGGCGCCGCGGCACGTGGACGACCGCGGAGCTGGCCACGCTTCGCTCGCTGTCCCTGCGGAGCCTCGAGCCGCTCGATCGCGACCCATCGAACCGCTACGACAACGACCCCCGCGCCGCAGCGCTCGGCCGTGATCTGTTCTTCGATACACGACTGAGTGGCAACGGCAAGGTCTCGTGCGGCACCTGCCACGTCGCGACGCAGGACTTTCAGGACGGCAAGCCGCTCGC
>DATCGG010000348.1:0-37484 GCA_036509075.1 Gemmatimonadaceae bacterium | reverse complement strand
GATGCCGCGCGATCGCCTTGCACCGCGGCGATCCGAGCCGCCCAGAGGCGCGGCGCACCGAAGGTGTACGGCCGGCCATCGTCGACGAGCCGTGCGCCAATGCTGTCCGCCTCTCCCAACCGCCCAAGACGTGCGGAGAGTACGCCGAGCGCTCCGAGATGCTCCACGGTCGTCGAGTCACTGGCGTACAATGCCGCGTACACCGATCGGGCGTCGTTCCAGCGCTCGAGCGACGCGAGCACTCGCGCGATGCCACGCCGATTCGCCGGCGTCGCACGTTCATCCGCGGGCCGCGACGCGTACCATCGCTCGGCCCGCTCGAAGGCTTGACGCGCTTCTGCCGGGTGGCCGTGCGCGCGCAGCTCGCGACCCGCCTGCCACAGGAAATCGCCCGCAGAGTAGTCCTCCCACGTTTCCGTGGAAGCCGGGAATGCCGCGCCTTCGACCGCCAGGTCGAGGGCGTCCTTCGCGTGGCCGAGTGCGGCGGTCGCGCAGACCTCCTCGAGGCGACTCCACCCCACGTTAGGCTCGCTCGCGCGCAGCTGCTTCGCCCATTCCAGATCGTGACGATAATCGCCGAGCTGATGGTACGATCGGGCGAGGAGATTGTAGACGCGCGGCGCCCACGCCTTGCCCCAGCCTTCCTTTGTGTCGATTCGACGAAGGACCTCGATGGCCTCGCGTGGGCGATTCGTGATCTGCGCGGTCAGTCCGGCTGCGTAGAGGGCGTGCCCGGCGCCGGGTGCAAGCTCCACCATGCGCCGTCCGCCGCGATAGGACGTCTCCCAGTCTCCCCGAACGAACCCGGCGTAGAAGTAGTCCAGGTTCGCCTCATCGTACGACGCCAGCTGCGCGCGATTGCGATCCAGAATCCGGAACAGCGAATCGGCCGGCCCGTAGCGGTGAAGGTTCGCGTACGACATGGCCGCCCACAACTTGGCTTGCCAATACGTGGAATCGAGGCGGGCCGCCCTCGCGAAGTGGCGCACCGAGCTCTCGTAGTCCGGGCCGAACGTCTGCATCCCGAGGAGAAATTCCCCGTATGCCTCGTACGTCGGCGGCTGACTCGTTCGCGCCGTCCAGTTGTTCAGCCGCGGATCGAGCAGGACCGCCAGCGCCCCCGTCACGCGTTGCCGCAGAGGCTCGAGCGCCGCCGTCGGACGCGCGAGTGGCGCATCAACGACGTCCACCGTGTGTCGCACTTCTCCTGACGGTGCGCCAGTGATCCGCATCAGAAAGCGGAGCGAATCGCCTTCCGTGAAATACGTACCCGACACAACGGTGCCCGCGCCGGTCCGCTCGGCGAGCGTCCGAAGGTAGTCCTCGCCACGCGATGGGCCGGCCTCGCGCGCGGTCTCGAGCATCGTGCGCGCGTCGACCACCTGAACCAGTCCGGTTCGCAGCAGCCCTTGCGTGATCCACTCGGCGACCATGGAGCCAACCGGGTCGAGCGTGCGATTGCCGGTGCGATTCTCGAGCGGTGCGACCACGACGCGCGACGGCACTACCACCGGTGCCTCCACCGTCATGCGACCGCGTACGGCCCAAGCTCCGATCGTACCCAACACGACCACCGCCGTCCCCGACGCAATGAGTCGCGCAGTCCGCTTCGGTCGTGGAGGTGGTGGGGCCGTCGAGGGCTCACCGCGTACCGAGGGAGTCTCGACGGCGTGCTCGGAACCGACGACGACGTTAGGCGCGGCGACTAACTCGTACGGCTCGGTCACCACGGCAGTCGAGACCGCGACCGCGTGCGTGTGCGCGGCCGCCACGGCCGGAGCCGGTTCGCGTGCCGAGGGCTGCGGAGCCGGACTGGCAGGGGACGCCGCGGCTGGCGCCGGGTCGTGCATCCCGGCCCGAATTTCGTCGGCCAACCTAACGACGTCGGCGTCGGCGGGGAGATCGAGCTGCTCCCGGACGAGCGCCTGATGAATGGCCGCATGGCGAATGGCGCCGTGACGGTCGCCCGCCGCCGCCAACGCCCGCATCAGGCGCAGGGCGACTCGCGCGTTGACCGGATCCTTCGCGGCGAGGCGGCGCCACCACGTGACTGCCGCCGCGTAATCGCCACGGACCTCTGCGCCCGTTGCGCACGCGTCGAAGGCCGTCTCGCCGTCGTGCTCGAGGGATCGGCGCTCCTCCTCCACCCACCTCTCGAACCCGGCGGCGCCAGGAAGAACGAATCCGTCCAGGAACGGTCCGGCGTAGAGCGCCGCCGCGCGATCGTAGTCGCGCGCGCCGAGGGCCTGCTCGAACTCCGCGACGTCACTCGTTAGGACGTCCGAACCGATCCGAAGATCGCGGACGCCGACGATCGCGTCCTCGGAGCCGAGGTCTCGGCGCAGCATGTACACGGCCTGGGACAGCAGCCGACGCGCTCGTTCCTCGTCGGAGTCCGGCCACAGGAACCCGATCACCTTTTCGCGGCTCAGGCCCCGGTCTCCGGCACGCGCGAGCAACGCGAGAATCGCCAGCCGCCGTGGCTGCGCGGCAGCCCCGGCGACGGGCTGCGCGGCGTCGTCGACGACGGACAGCTGCCCCAGACACTTGATGCGAAACACTCGTGCGGTCTACACTCGCGCCCGGGCGCGGACGACGTTGCGGACGTACCACGCGGCCAGCGACAGGAACGCGAAGATCAGTACCGCACCCTGAATCGCCGCGCGCCACATGCCGGGCGCCAGCGCCGCGTCCGGCACCGCGGCCGGCAATGCCAGACAGAGTGCGCTGCCGAGCGCGCCGCACGCGACCAGGAGGGGCGGTGCTCGTTTCTCGACCCGCCATACCGCCAGCGTTGCCGCACCGCTCGCCAATGCGAATGCGACCCCGGCCACAACGATGAGCCACCATCGGTAACGGTCGTCTCGCTCGATCATCGTCCGGATCGCCAGTAGAAACCCGGCCATCGTGTAGACCGTGAGGAGCGCGGCGAGTAGTTGAATCCCGATCGGGCGATTGAGGGTCACGGAGCGCGGGGAGCAACGTTTGAAATCGGGTCGCGCGCAGGCCGCGACGACCGTCGCCGACGAACATGGCGAGGGGCTGCGAGGACACAACCCCTATACGGCGAAAGTTGTGGTACGAGCTGACACCTTGTGAACGGGCTCATGGCAAGCGACGATTCGCGCGCGACGTTTCCGACCCGAAGGCCACCACTCCTGTGCTCTCATGCGCCAACACTGCCGTTCGTACCGTCAGATCGCACGACACACGCTCGCGTGCTGCACCGCCCTGACCGTTGCCGTTGCCGCGGCCGTCTTGCCCCGCGTGGCCGTAGCACAGCGTCCCCTCAAGGTCTACATCTCCGTCGACATGGAAGGCATCGCCGGGGTGGTCACGGGCGATCAGCTCGGTCCGACAGGGTTCGAGTACGAGCGCGCGCGTACGTTCATGACAGGCGAAGCACTCGCCGCGATCGCGGGCGCGCGCGACGCCGGCGCGACGGAGATCGTGGTGAGCGACTCGCATGGCAACGGCGAGAGCCTCCTGATCGATCAGTTTCCCGACGACGTGCGCATCGTCAGGTCCTGGCCGCGCCCGTTGATGATGATGGAAGGCGTCGATTCAACGTTCGCGGCCGCGATCTTCGTCGGCTATCACGCCTCGACCACCAGTCCGGCTGGCGTCCGCGCCCATACGATCTCGAGCGCGAACCTCGCCTCGGTCTCGCTCAACGGCGTCGCGATGCCGGAGGCCGGGATCAACGCCGCTATCGCGGGGCGTTTCGGCGTTCCCGTCGTCTTCATCTCCGGCGACGACGTAGCGGTCGACGAGACGCGCCGCCTTCTTGGCGACGTGGAAGGCGCCGTCGTCAAGCAGGCGATCAGCTTCCACGCGGCGTCGACGATGACGCCAAAGGCGGCGCAGCAGCTCATCCGCGAGCACGTGAAGACCGCGCTGCAGCGTCGCAGCGCGTTCAAGCCGTACGTCGTGAGGGCCCCGGTGACGCTCGACGTCATCTTCAAGAACTATCGTCCGGCCGAGATGCTTGCGTTCCTTTCAAGCGTCCAGCGCACGACCTCGCACGGCATTCGATTCGTCGGCAAGGACATGGTCGAGGTGTCGAAGTTCCTGGAATTCATTGGCACTTACGAACCGGGCCTCGCGCCCTGATGGCCACCCCCGAGCTGCCAGCTGTCAGAGTGTTGTTAGGCTGTCGGAACCAGGCTGTCCGCTGCCCACTAGATTTCCCACGCGCTCCGCTCCGCGGGGCGTTCTGCTTTTTCACCCAGTGAGATCACGACATGGACTGGCTCACCGACCCAAACGCGTGGATCGGACTGCTCACGCTCACCGTGCTCGAGATCGTCCTCGGCGTCGACAACATCATCTTCATCTCGATCCTCGCCGGGAAGCTCCCGGAGGATCAACGCGCCAAGGCGCGGCGGCTCGGCTTGTTAGGCGCGTTCGTCACGCGGATTCTCCTGCTCCTCAGCATCGCCTGGGTGGTGCGTCTCACGACGCCGCTGTTCACGGTCGCCAGGGTGGGCGTGTCGGGCCGGGGACTGATCCTGATCATCGGCGGCCTGTTCCTCATCGCCAAGGCAGTCCACGAGATCCACGAAAAGGTCGAAGGGGGCGAACACGGCGAGACCGCCAAGCAGGCTGCACGATCGCTGGCCGCCGTCGTCGCGCAGATCATGGTGATCGACATCGTGTTCTCGCTCGACTCGGTCATCACCGCGGTCGGGATGGTGGATCAGGTATCGATCATGATCGCGGCGAACGTGATCGCGCTGGGCATCATGCTGATGGCCTCCGGACCGATCAGCCACTTCGTGGACCGGCACCCAACGGTCAAGATGCTGGCCCTGAGCTTTCTCGTCCTGATCGGCACCAACCTCGTGGCAGAGGGAATCGGGCAGCACATCCCGAAGGGATATACGTACTTCGCGATGGCATTTTCGGTCGTCGTCGAGATGCTGAATATCCGTATCAGATCTCGAGCTCGGACCTAGGCGGCTGGCGGCTGGCGACTGGCGGCAGGCGGCAGACGGCGCGCAACGACCGTCGTCGACGCCATGTGCCCGGTCACGTTGGCCAACGTATTGAACATGTCCGGTATGGTGTCGACCGCGATGAGAAGGCCGACACCCTCCGCCGGCAGGCCTAACGACACGAGCACGGGCGCCATCATGAACAGGCTGGCGCTCGGGATGCCGGGTACGCTGAAGCTGATGAGCACGGCGGTGACCATCATCCACACCAGCGACGCGAGCCCCATCTCCACCCCATAGAGCTGGCCGAGGAACGCAGCGCTGATGACCCACCGCGGCGGGACGTTCATCCGAAGGATCGCCACCGCGAGGGGCAGCACAAAGCTCGTCGCCTCCGTCGGCATGGCCAGTCGGTCGCGAGTCTCCCGCAGCATGGCAGGCAGAGCCGCGAGAGACGATCGCGAGCTCATAGCGACTGCCTGCGCCGGCAGCGCGGCGACCACGAAGGCGCGCAGCGAAACTCGGCCGAATAGCACGGCCGGCAGATACAGCATCAGTGTGACGAGCAGCAGCGTCACGGCGAGCACCACGATGTAGTACAGCAGGGCGCCCGCCGCCTGAATCCCCGCGCGCGCCGCCACCGACAGCGCCAGCGCGAACACCCCCACCGGTGCCACCGCGAGCACCCACCCGACCACCACGAGCATGGCGTCCGTCACGCCAGTGAAGAATCCAACGACGACGTCGCGGACGGGCACCGCGAGGCGAACGATTCCCAGGGCCAGCACCAGCGTGAACACGACGAGTGGCAGCATCGCTCCGTCCGCCGCCGCGCGAACCGGATTCGCGGGCACGGTCTCGATGAGGCGCTGTGCGAGCGACGGCATTCGCTCGACCGCCGTGACGGTCGACGCTGCCGCAGTCGTGGCGGTTGCACGAAGTCGATCGGCAACATCGGGGCTGAGCGGAATCCGCGCCAGCAGCGGCGGCGCGACGATCAGCGCGATAAGGCCGGCGATGACCAGCAGGATCGCATACGTCACGAGCGCACGAGCCCCGAGACGCCCGAGCGACCGCGAGCCGAAGCTCGTGACGACGCCCGTGATGAGCAATGACACGACGAGCGGGACGACAGTCATCCGGATCGCGTTCACCCAGAGCGTGCCTAACGGCTCGATGATCGCCACGAGTCGCAGCACGCCCGGGCTCGACGACGCCGCGGCGAGGCTGCCGAGGACGAACCCGGCAGCGAGTGCCGCGAGCACATAGGAGGCGGAGCGCACGATTTCCGATCAGGTACGCGCCGTGGTCGTCAGGCGGTCAGAGGTCTGCAAGCCTCGCGAGCGCGTCGCCATCGAGGCGGTACACGGTCCAATCGTCCATCGGCCGTGCGCCGATGCTGCGGTAGAATCTGATCGCGGTCTCGTTCCAGTCGAGTACCCACCACTCCATTCGGCCACAGCGACGCTCGATCGCGATGCGGGCGAGATGGGAGAGGAGGCGCCGGCCGATTCCGCGGCCGCGATACGCCGGGAGCACGAAGAGGTCTTCCAGATAGAGCCCGCGCCGGCCGAGAAACGTCGAGAAGTTGTGGAAGAACAGCGCGAAGCCCGCCACGTCGGCACCGACGTATGCCAGCACCACCTCGGCCGCGGGCCAATCCCCGAACAACGCCTCGTGGATGCCTTCTTCGGTCGCCTCGACCTCGTGTGCGAGCCGTTCGTATTCCGCGAGTCCCTTGATGAGCGAGAGGATCACCGGCGTGTCCTTCTCGGTCGCCGGAACGATGCGAACGTCGAGGGATGGCGTCACGCAGGAACGCTGCGCTCACGAAGCTGCTCTTCGGTGAGGCCGTAGAGCGGTGGGGTTCGCACGCCAATCATGCCGAGCATGAGGTAGAGCTGTCCGCGATGATGGATCTCGTGCTCGACCATCGCACGGAGCCACTTCCAGGTCGTGATGCTCGTGCCGGCCGGCGTCGTGCACCGGCCCGCGAGCGCCTCAGGAGTCAGCGAGCGATAGATATCGAGCGCCTCGGCGTGCGTGCGATCGAGGTAAGCGAGCACGGCATCGTAGCCGTCAGCGAGATCGCGGCCATGACCGGGATAGGTGCTCACGTTGCCGCGCGCGGTCTCGGCGAACATGTAGCGCTCGGTGGACCCGAGGTGGCGGACGAGGTCACCGAGCGTGTACGCGCCGTCGCGATGCGTCCACTCGACTCGGTCGGGCGGAATGGTCTGCGCGACACGGCGGGTGCGACCGCGCACGCTGTCCACGTAGCTCAGGAAGTCGTCGATGCGGGAGATGATCATGCAAGATGATCCGCGTAAAGGGTGCGGGACCGGACAATCTTCGTCGTCGTCACGAGCTGCCCCGTATGTCGGTGCGTATGCTCGGCACAGTGAAACAATAGCCCGAACACGGTGGACGGCAGCGCGGCGCGCCCGACCGACCGCGCGACCATGAGATCCGAATCGTCGGTCGACCTAAGGATCTGGACGGCCGAGTCGATTGCGGCCTGGGCGGATGCGACCAGCGTCGGAGACGTATCGGGCGGCTCGCCCGGCTCGCCCTCGGCGCGGAGGTACGCGAGCTGGTGGCGATCGAGCTGTGCGCCGCGCGCGTAGGTCAGAAGTCGGTCGAGGCTTCCCACGATGTGCCGCAGGTGAAAGCCGGCCGATGCCGCGCCGCCGGGCTTCGCCCAGAGCTGGTCGGTCGTCAGGTCGGCCGCGGCCGCAATCTCCTCACGGCACTGCATGAGACAATGGGCGGCCGGCATCAACATCGGCGACACGCCCGGCAGCGGTCCGCGGAGCCAGACTTCGGGAAGCTTCTCAGAGGGCATAGTCGAAAACCACCGGGGCGCCTGCAACGGCGCCCCGGCGAACGTTCACCTAGTTCTGCTTCTTCGACAGCGATCTGTAATACTCATCAACCATCTGCCGGAACCCAGCCGGGACATCGCCCGACGCGCCTAACACGGGTCGCGCGCGATCGTTGCCCTCGACCTGGCGGCGGAGCGCGAACTCGAACGCCTTGAGGCCTTCGATGAGCGACTGCTGCAGCTTCTCGAGCGACACCGGATCGTCATACTTCTTCCCGTTCTCGAGCTGTCGCATCTGGTCGATCATCCGGTTGAGATCCGACGGATCGATCCCCATCTGCTGCAGATCTCGTTTGAGTTGCTCGGCCGACTGACGCTGATCCCGGAACTCCCGCGAGAACTGGCGGATGTCGTCCGGGCTGAGGCGGCCCCCGTTAGGCGATCCGCCCTGGTTGCCGCCAAACCGGCCTCCGGCACCTTGCTCGTTGCTCTGCGAGCCCGCGCCGCCGGCCTGACCGCTTTGCTGCTGAGCCCCGCCCGGTTGGCCGCCCTGGCCCTGCTGCCCGCTCTGGCCCTGCTGTCCGTTCTGGCCCTGTTGGCCATTCTGGCCTTGCTGGCCCGCCTTGCCGTTCTGCCCCTGGGTTTGGCCGTTCGCGCTCTGCTGGCTGTTCTGCTGGCCGCCCTGGGCGCCTCGCGAGCCCTGGGCATTGGTGCGCGACGTGTCGCCCTTCTCGCCGGCGCCTTCGCCGAGCCGGCGTTGCCGCATTCGGTCGGCGAGGGATTCCTGGCCACGTACGAGGTCGCGAGCGCGGTCCAGCGACTTGCTCGCAGCCTTGTCATCCGCCTCACCACGAGACGCGGCGGCGGCCTCATTCACCTTCTGGCGCATCTCCTCGACGCCCTCGGTGATCGCCGACTCGAACTGCTTGGCGTAGTCGGTCGGCACGCGTCCCTGGACAAGCGCCTGCGTTAGGCGCTGTGACGCCTGCACCCGATCGGCGAGACGGTTCTCGCGCATGGACGTGACCGCCTCCTGCATCTTCTTCGACGCTTCCGCGTGATCCTTCTGCGAGTCGCGCCGCATGCGATCGAGCTGCCCTTCGAGCTGCCGGACGTCGCTCTCCATCTCCTTTTGACGGCCCGTCAGACGATTCGCCTCTGCCGCGTCCGGACTGCCGGCCGCCGCACCCTTTCCGAGCTTATCGACATCACCTGCAATCTGACGCTGATCGGTGGAAATCTTCTCCGCCTTCCGCACGGCATCATCGAGGTCACGTGCCGTGCGAGCGGCGCGATTCTCATCGAGCAGTCGTCGAGCTTCCTGAAGCCGATCGAGGGCCGCGGCACCCTGCGAGACGCCGCCGTCGTTCGCGCCGGTGGCCGATCGACGCATGGCGTTCGCTGCATCCTGCAACCGCCGAGCACTCTCCTCGATCTTGTCGTTGTTCGCGCTCTGCGGATTCTCGCGGACGAGCCGCTCGAGCTGACGCGCCATCTGCTCGGCCTGGTCGGCAAGCTCGCGTTGACTCGCACCGCCGCTACCGCTCTGCTGGCCGGGTTGGCCGCGCATGCCGTTCTTGAGCCGCTCGTTCTCCTGCTGCAAACGGCTTGCGAGCTGCTTCAGCTTTTCGGCCGTCTCGTCCACCTGGTTGTCGGCCTGCTGCTGCTGCGTGCCGCGATCGACCGTCTCGTACTGATTGCGAAGCTTGTCCGCGTCCAGCTCGAACAGGTCCGCGAGATCCTCCGCGTTGGACTGCGGCTTCCCGTTACCGCTGCCGCCCTGGCCGCGCGTAATCTGGTACTCCTTGAACGCTGCCTCGGCCCGCTGCAGGTGTTGGAGCGCGCGCTGCTCGGGAGGAAGCGCGTCGGCGGAGTTGCGGGCCAGGAGCTTCTCTTCGGCGACCTGCATCTCCTTCGCAGCCAGTGGCAACTCCTCGGCAATGGTCTTGAACGCCGTATCAACCGCCGTGATGTTGCGCTCCATCATCCGGCGTACGAGCGTCTCGACCGCTTCGCGGATACGCCCCTGAGAGAGGTTGAGCGTCGCGAAATTCTCGCGCAGTTGGTTGGGGGACGTGGTCTTCCGATCACGATCGACCTTGAACGTGCCGGCGATGACCTGTCGCTGGCGCTCTGTCAGCTCGCCCGGGTCGTCCGACCCTCCGCCTCCTCCTGCCCCGTCCGCCTGCTTGTACGTCTGGTCGAACGGCCTAACGCTCATGAAGTAGATGTCGGTCTTTGCTTCCTGTCCGTTGCCACCGTTGTCGCGAGCGCGCGCATAATAGGACACGAGGTCGCCGGGCTTGAGCCCGAGCTCCTCGAGGAAGAACGTGTGACCCGCCACGACCTCGCGGAGACGCTTGCCGCCGGCCTGCAGCGAGACGGTCTTCTCCGGCCCGCCGTTCACGGAGTACATCAGGTCGATCGTCGACACGCCGTAGTCGTCGGTCGCCTTTACCTGGGTAAACACCTCATCGACCGCGGTGACCTTCGTGTCGCGTCCCGGCTTCTCGAACGTGATGGTCGGCGGCCGGTCGTCGAGCACGTCGATCGTGTAGTCGAGCGAGCCTGGAATGAAGTCGCCGCGTTCGGTCTGCAGCTCCAGCTTGTAAAAGCCGTTCGCGAGCACCGCGATCGGCACGCTGAGTGTGCCGTCGCCGTTCAGCGTGAGCGCGGTTGGCTGCTTGCCTTCGATGACGATGCGACCACCCTTCACGGGCATCGTCGTCGTCGCGTGGACGATGACCGTCGTTCCGCGCGGCGCCGCGATGTCGCCGCCGTCCGCAACTGTTTCGGACGCCATGCCGGTGTACCCGGGATAGCGGTACTCGAGATCGATCTTCTTGACGTACGGAAGATTGGCGACGTCGATGCGAAACAGCCCGGACCTAACGCCGTTCGACTCGACGTAGTACTCCGTTCGCTCGGCAATGTCGAATAGCCGAATCGAGAAGTGCGCCGAGTCTCCACCTGCCGTCATGGGCAGCCGTTCCCATTGGGCCGCCGCGCCACGGCGCACGGCGAGCTGCACGCCCTCGGCCGTGAAGCCGCGCAGCGTGGCGCTCACTTCCTGGTCTCCGCCCTTGGCGACTGTCACGTTCCCGGGCACCACGGCGATCGCGTACGGCTGCGCCGCTTCGGCGCTGCGCCACGGGGCCAACAGGAGTCGCGCGCCATCGCGGAGGAACGCAGGTCCGATTCCGACCATGAGGAACCCAACCAGCGCGGCGGCGCCGGCGAACATCGCCGCACGCAGAATGTGGGGCTGGTCCACGCGCGCGCCATCCGACACCTGGTGGCTTCGCTCGATCGCGCTCTCGATGAGGCGACGCGCGAGCAGCGGGGAACGGTCCGCGGAGTCCTCCGTGAGCTTGCCGTGTTCGACCGCGCTCAGCACCGCGGCGTCGAGCGACGGCTCGTGCTCCTCGAGATAGAGCGCGACGTGCTCATCGCTCGCGCGCCGCAGCAGCGGCCGCACGACGTACTGGATGAGCAGCACGGCGAGCACGACATAGGCCGCGATTCGCACGCCGGTGATAGCACCCGGAGCGAATCCGGCCGTCTGCATGACGTACGCGCCGACGAGCACCGCGACCACGAGCGCGCCGAGCACGATCGCGGCACCGCGGAGGGCGAGCTTGAGGCGCCAGCGTGCACGAACGCGGCGGATGACACCGAGCAGCGTTTCGTGGGCCGACGGAATCTCGATCGTGCTGGCCATCGTCGCTCTCCTGCCTAACGTGGAACCGCAATGCGCCGTGACAGCTGGTTCGAGAGCAGGGTCTCTCCCACCAGCAACAGCAGCACCGCTGCCAACAGATACCACCAGAATCCCTGACGCCGTTCGAGCTCGACGGGCGTGGAGGCCTCGACTGCCGATGACGTGGAGTCCGCTCCCGCACGGGCGATCATCGCCCCCGTGAGCAACTGCGGCTCCACCGCCGTCAGATCCGACTCGGTGAGGTCGACGTTCACCGCAACCACCCGCGGCTCTCCGCGCGACCCCGCGCGCTGTAACTCGTAGAACCCCTGCTCGCGAAGCTCGATCGACCGCCTGGCCGTTCCCTCGAGCCGCGTGCGCTCACCCGACGGGGCCACCGCGACGTACTCTGCCTTGCTCGCCGCGTCGCCCGGTCCGGTGCTGTCGCGGAAGATGCTCGGCAAATTCGCGACCTGCCCCACGATGCTCCATGGGCGCTCGTCTGCATAGGCTGCCGCGTACTTCGCTATCTGATGAGCCACCGGAAGGAATACCGGCTGCAGGGGCAGGTCGTTCCAGATGCCGTCGACCGACGACGACCACACGAGGACGCGCCCGCGGCCCACCTTGCGCTCGAGGAGCGCGATGTGACCGTCATCGAAGCGAGCCAGTTGCTCATCTCCGGGTGCCGGCGTGATGCTGCGATAGCGAAAGAACCGCGGCGTCGAGAAATCACCGCTCCGAGGAGCGCTGAAGACCTCGAAGATCGGATGGCTCCGGTCGATGTAGCCCAGCGTGCCTCCGCGGTCCGCGGTGCGGTCGATCGGCGCGTCCGCCGTTGCGGGCAGCAGCTCGGATGCGTAGGCCGGTCGGTCACGCGGGGCCGCGCGGTCACCGAGCGCGACGAGGAGGCCACCGCCATTCTCGACGTATTCGACGAGCCGGCGCCCGAGGTCTCCGCCGGGAAGATCCGAGTCGTTCAATAGAACGAGTGAACGGCCAGCGAAGTCCGAGGCGGTCACCGATGCAAGCCGCTTGGTCGTTACCCGGAAATTCGGCTGATCGCCGATCCCGAGTGCACGCTCGACGTAGAGGCTCCGGGGTGCCCCGCCCTCGCGCCCGTCAATCACCAGTACGGAAAGCGCCTGACCGCGCGAGATGGCGAAGTAGAACGTGTTGTCGCGAGGCAGCGCGTCGTCGCCGAGCCTGACGACACCGCGCGTCGTCCCGGCCGGCAGCGGCACGGCCGCGAAATCCACCGTTGCCGCGGCATTCGCGGCGACGTTCACCTGCTTCGTCTCGATCGCACGCCCATTGAGCTCCAGGGTCACCGAGTGCCCTGTTCGCGGCTCGGCCGATCGATTGACGAGACGCGCCGTGATGGCCACTCGCTCGCGGTCCTCGGCATAGTCCCGTCGGAAGTCGACTCCAGTCACGGCGACGTTCGACGTCTTCGCGTCAGCGAGGTCCACCTGGTTGACGGTGGTTCCCGCCGGCAGTGAGGGCGAATCGCGGCCATCCCAGCCGACACGCTGGAAGTCGGAGATCAGCAGGACCTCACGCCGCGGCAGCTTGGAGTCCGCCAGGATTCGCTGTGCGAGCCTGAACGCCGGCTCGTACCGCGTTGCGCCGGCGCCCGGTTTGATGCCAGCCAGCGCCGCGGTCAGCACGCCCTTGTCCCCGGTCGGCTCGGTCGCCGCGGTCGCCGTTGCGTCGAACGTCACCAGCGATGCCCGATCGCTCCCGCCGAGCCCCGCGACGGCACGCCTCGCTGCGCCAAGCGCGCGCGACCACCGATCGCCGTAGTCCATGCTGTACGAGCGGTCGAGCAGGATCACGAGCTCCTTCGCACCGAGTGACCGTACCGGCGCCGCCGCCGCAGGGCGGTCCAGGAACGGCCTGGCAAACGCGAGCGCCAGGAAGATCAGCGCGAGACAGCGCAGCGCGAACAGCAGCCAGTGGCGAATTCGCTGCTTCCGGACAGCCTGGTACGGTATGCGGCTCAGGAACATCAGCGACGGGAAAACCACCACGTCCTTCCGCTCCTTGTGCGTCAGGTGCACGAGGATCGGGACGGCGAGGCCCAGGAGCCCGGCGAAGAAGAGTGGCGCGAGGAAGGACACTAGCGCACCCGCGTCAGGAACTGACGCCGTGAAAGGAATGCGAACAGCGCGTAGTCGAGTGGCATGGACGTATCGAACATCCAGTAGTCCACGCCCTGATCGCCACAGAGCTTCTCGATGCGCTCCGTATGCGCGCGAATCATCGTCCGGTACTGATCACGCAGGTACTCCGGGATCACGGGAATTCGCTCACCGGTCTCCATGTCCTCGAAGCTCGTCGCGCCGTCATACGGGAACTCGAGCTCCGCACTGTCGAGCACGTGCATCGCCATCAGGTCGTTGCCGCGACCGCGGAGCTGGGCGAACGCGTCGAGGATCTTGCCCGGGTCCTCGTAGAAGTCGGAGATCACGAGCAGCATGCTGCGCCGCTTGAACTGCTCGGCGAGCTTGCGGAACACGCGCTCGATGTTGCCGGGTCGCTGTGGCGTGGCACGGGCGAGCGCGTGCAGCACGTTCGGCAGGTGCTTCGCGGACGGCGGGACGATCTCGACGATGTCCTCGTCCCACGTGATAAGCCCCACGCGGTCGCGCTGCTGGTTGGAGAAGTATGCGAGGCACGCGGCCAGTGTTCGTGCGTAGTCGAGCTTCGTCACTGCTCCGCTGGCGAAGCTCATGGACTTCGAGACGTCCAGCAGCACGTTGAAGTTCGTGTTGGTATCAGCCTCGTACTCCTTGATGTAGTAGCGGTCGACACGCCCGTAGAGCCGCCAGTCGATGCGTCGGATGTCGTCGCCCGGCATGTACGCGCGGTGTTCGGCGAAGTCGATCGAGGTCCCGAGATGCGGCGAGCGATGGAGCCCGCCGAGGAAGCCCTCGACGACGGTGCGCGCGACGAGCTCCAGGTTCCCGATCCTGGCCAGGACGGCCGGATCGAGGAACTGGATGCCGGGGAGGGCGTTACTCGACACTCAGGCGCTCCGCGGTGGGAACAGTGAACTGGGAACTGGGAACTGGGAACAGAGCCGCCGTGAGGAGCCACAGTTCCCGGTTCCCCGTTCCCGGTTCCCGGTTCTGCCGAGTCCCGAGTCCCCAGTCCCTAGTCCCCAGCTCATAGTCCACTCTTGGGCGTGGGAACCGCCTTGATGAGCTGCGCGACGATCTGATCGGTCGTCACACGCTCCGACTGCGCGTGGAAGTTGAGCAGGATCCGGTGGCGCAGCACCGGATGTGCGAGCGCACGGATGTCGTCGAAGCCCACGTGGTAGCGGCCGTGCATCAGGGCGCGTGCCTTGCCGCCGAGGATCATCCACTGGGCCGCGCGCACGCTGGCGCCGTAGTTGACCCACTTCTTGATGAAGTCCGGCGCCACCCCGGACTGCGGTCGCGAATAGCGCGCGATGTTCACCGCATAACGCGTCACCGGTTCCGACACCGGTACGCGCCGCACGAGGCGCTGGAACTCGACGATGTCGTCTCCGGTGACCGCGTGCGAGAATTTCGGATTCTGCAGCGACGTCGTTGACCTAACGACCTCGATCTCCTGATCTTCGGTCAGGTACTCGATGGTGATCTGGAACATGAATCGGTCGAGCTGCGCCTCGGGCAGCGGATACGTGCCCTCGAGCTCGATCGGGTTCTGGGTGGCGAACACGAAGAACGGTTCCCTCAGCTCGTAGGTCTTCCCCTGCACCGTGACGCGATGCTCCTGCATCGCTTCGAGCATCGCCGATTGCGTCTTCGGCGGCGTGCGGTTGATCTCGTCGGCGAGGACGATGTTCGCGAACACGGGGCCGGGCGTGAACACCATCCGCCGCTGGCCACTCGCCGGATCATCCTGGATGATGTCCGTGCCGGTGATGTCGGACGGCATGAGGTCCGGCGTGAACTGGATGCGCGAGTAGTTGAGGTCGAGCACGCGCGCGATGGTGTGCACGAGCAGCGTCTTGGCGAGGCCGGGCACGCCTATGATCAGGCAGTTGCCGCCGGCGAACAACGACACGAGCACCTGCTCGATGACGTCGTCCTGGCCGATAATGAGCTTCCGGAGCTCGCTGATGATCTGCTGGTGACCGGCACGAAGCTTGTCCGCGAGGGCAATGTCGTCTGCGCTGGAGAGAGCGACCTGTTGTTCAGCCGTTGCTGACATCGGGAATCGGGAATAGGGAATCGGGAATCGCCTTCGAACTGCGCCGTTTGAGCTGATGGCTGATGGCTAACAGCTAGTGAGTCAGTGCATACATGACGTAGTTCACGCCGAGCTTATACGCCTCATTCGTTAGGTCGATCGGCAGGAAGCCCTGATCCGACCATTGCCAGGCATCGCCGACGTCGTTGTTGTAGTTCGCGATCACCATGAGGCGCTTGGCGGGGTCATTGTCCTCGAAGATGCCGAGGTACTGAATCGGCGGGCCGTAAATCCCGGGGCGCTGGAGATCTTCCTCGTCCACGCGGAAGAACGAGTCCCAGACGGGGCTGTTTGCCTCGACGGGCAACCACTGCGCCTCCGGCAGCACGCGTCTCATCTGCTCCTGCAGGTTCGGCCAGTGGTACACACGGAAGTCGTCGATGATCATGAAGCCGCCCTTCGCGAGATAGTCGTGCACGTTCTTCACGTCATCGTCGGTCGGCTGCCAGTACCCTGGCTCCGAGAAGTACAGGACCGGATACCGCATGATCTCCTTGTCGCCGAAGTCCAGGATATTGCTCGAGTCCTGGCGCGGGTTGAGAAACGAGATCTCCGACAGGATCTTCGTCAGATGCCGCTCGGCCGTCGGGTAGTCGTGCTTCCAGCCCGGGCCCTCGTTCGTCAGCCCACCCAGGCCCGGGTATCGAAGGCGTGTGAACGTTAGGCGGCCGTCGTAGGACGGGTTGCCTTCCTCCGGCTCGCCGCCTACGAAGATCCCCTGCTGAGCCGACAGCGTGACCGCCGCGGCGCCAATCAGCGCGAGAGTGAGGTACCGTCGCCCGCGTCGCATCTCAGTCCCCTCCTCCGCCCGAGCGATTCCCCCGCTGCAGCCGCAGCAGGAGCTCCTGGGCTTTTTCGAAGTTCGGCGCATCCTCGAGCGCTCGCAGCACTTCGCGCCGCGCGGACTGCCCGTCACCAGCCTCGTAGTACGCCAGCGCGAGCTGATACAATGCCTCCGCGCGGTCGACCGGATTCAGCGCGACGACCGCCTGGCGTTCCCGCACGGCTCCTCGCTTGTTGCCAGTGTGCGCGAACAGCGCGGCGAGGCGGACATGCTGCGCCGGGTCGTATGGCGAGACGTACATGGCGCGATCGAGCGCTGCCGCCGCGCCCGCGGTGTCGCCGAGCTGCTCCAGCACATTCGACAGCTCGATGTTCGCCCCATAGTGATCCTCGTTGCGCAGCGTCATCGCCGTCAGCTCGTTCGCTTCGGCGCGCGCGTTGCCCTTTGCTTTGTAGATCTGCGCGAGCATCCAGTACGGGCCCTGCGCGCTCGCATCCTCCGGGAACAGCGCCTTCGCCTTCTCGAGCCACTTGATCGCCTCGTCGTAATTCTTCATCTCCAGCGCCGCGATCCCCTGCGAGAGCGTGGTCGTGTATTCCCCATCGACGGCCGGCGCGCGCGGCACTGCATCCTTGCGCACGTCCTTGGGCTCGATCACGGCCATGAGCCTCCCGAAGCGCTCCTTGAGGTACGCATCGAACTTCGCGTCGAACGCCTCGGGGCTCAGCTTCAGCACACGCTGAAAGACCTGGTCCGTGGTGGCGCCGGTCTTGTAAGCGGTCAGCATGTCGACAATGGCACGCTGGCCATAGTCGCGCTCGATGAGCTCCCCCACGAGCGAGGCCTGGTAGTACGAGAAGATGAGCTGCTGCGGATAGGCTGGCCGCATGAAGCCGTCGTTCATCCGACTCACCTTCACGAGTTTCCCGGCCTTGTAGGCGGCCAGGAACTCCGGCGTCACGTCAGCGCCCCATCCCTTCCGCGCGCGACGCTCCTCGAGAACGGACAGCCCTTCGGAGAGCCATCGCGGGACGCGGTGGTCGCTCGAGCCTAACGTGAACGTGTGCGCCAGCTCGTGCCAGAATGTCGAGCCCCAGTTAAAATCGCCGGCATCGCGCGCCGCCGGCGAATCCATCGCCAGCGTGGTGCCGAAGCTCACGCCCAGCGCCCCGAGCCCGGCCAGGCCGACTGTGCGCACGGAGAAGTCGGAATGCGTGTGATAGACCTCGAGCCGGATCGGCGTCGGCGGCTTGTATTGATAGCGAGCCGCCAGCGAGTCATAGGCATCCTCCGCGAGATCGCGGAGGTATGTGGACAAGAGCGCCGATTCCTTACTGTCCACGACGAATCGGAAGCGCGGCGATGTCGTTTCCGTGTAATCCTTGAAGGTGTCCATCAGGTCGAGCGTGTTCTTGATCCACACATCGTACGGATCGCCGGCAAACGCGCGATCGAGGTTCTTCTTTCCCTCGTCCATCGCGCCGATGCGCAGCTGGTTCATGCCTAACACGCCGTATGCCCGCCACGCCGTGGAATCGGCGGTGACCCCTTCGCGGGCGAAATCGACAGCCTGGGCATACAGGCGGTTTCGCGCGGCCGCTTCGGCCATGTTGACGAAGAAGTCCGCCTCCTTCGGGTTCTGCGCGAGCGCCCGACGCTTGAGCGCATCGAATCGCGCTCGATCGCCCTGCAGGTAGCGCGACGCGGCGAGCACGCTGAGCCCCTCGACGAGGGTGGAGTCCGTCGCCAGCGCCTGCTCTGCCTCCTTCGCAGCGGCAGCGTAGTCCTCCGCGTCGAAGTAGATCGAACCCATGAACGCCCGTGCGGCCGGCGCGTTCGGGTTCACATCGAGGCTCTTGCGAACCATGTCCGCGGCGGCACCGCTCCCGTCGAAGTACGCGACACGGGCCGCCGCCAGTAACGCCCGAGGATGCCGCGGATTCTTCGCGAGCAGCGCCGAGACGGTCTTCTTCGCCTCGCCGCTGTTGTATTTGTCGAGGAATAGCTCGACCTCGCGGAGCTGGGCCTCCTGGTTCGTGGAGTCGCGCGCGATCGCCTCGTCGTAGGCCTTGAGCGCATCCTTGAACAGCTGCGGGTTCGTCACGCCGAGGTACCGGCACGCCGTCCCGACCGCCATGAGCTCGTCGGAGCTCAACGCGCGGCGCCGTGAGTTGTAGATGTCGATGAACCCGTCGAGATCCTTCAGGGCCTCGTCGTGCGCGCCGCGGTCGAAGCGCAACACGTCGAGGTTCAACCGGGCCGTCAGACTATCGGATGCCCGGCCCGCCACCGCCGCCTTGAAGGCCGACTCGGCATCGACCGTCTTGCCGCGAAGCCGAAGCACCTCGCCTAACGCGTTCTGCAGCTCCACGCCGGCCGGGCCGGCGACGAACCGCCTGCCCGCGTCCTCGGCGTCGGCGTACTTCCCCGTCTCCGAGAGCGTCCGCAGCAGCCCGCGTCGACTGGCGACCGCCGTCGGACCGTCCTTCGCGGCCAGCTCCTTGTAGACATCGATCGCGTCGCTGTACTTGCCCGACCGCTCGAGCTCTCCCGCGCGCTTGAGCTGGGCCGGGTCATCCGGCGTGCCCTGCGACGCCCATGCAGGGCGATCGTTCGCGCACGACACACTGGCGACGGTAGCGAGGAACAACGCGACCCGGCAGATGGATCCCTTCGCGCCCATCATGGCCGACCTCCCGTAGCGTCACGGATGGCCTTGTTCTTCTCCGCGAGTTGAACCAGCAGATCCTCGAGGGCCTTCTCGTACGCCGTCGAGTCCATCGACGCCTTCCGACGCCTGAGCGAATCGAGCTTCGTCTCGATCGAGTCCTTCTCGCGCTCGAGCGCGGCGACACGGGGATCGTTCGACGCAGCATGCGCCGCGGCAGCGACGCTCCCGGCCTTGCCACCGAGGAACACGCGGCGAGCGAGCGAGCCGTCCGCCGACTTCGCGTCAGGCGCCGCGGTCCCTTTCTTGTCGCCGTTGTCGTCGAGCTGCGCGTGTTCCGTGAGGAGATGGTGCTCACTGTCGTACGCGCGCGCGACTTCCCGCCGAGCGTAGTCGAACGCCTCCAAGACGGAGACCCGCCCGTCCTTGTCCGTGTCGGCGACGTCGCTCGAGTACGCCTGAGTGAAATAGGTGGCGAATCGAGTCTCGTTGCGCTCCATGTCGGACTTCGTCGCAGTCACGATCACCCGATTCGGCCCCGACAGCGCAGCAACAAAGCCGCCGCTGGCGCTCGCCGCATTCACGACCGCGATCGTGGGCCCGCCAATGCCGTCGAGCACACGCGCGAAGTCGTTGGCTGTGATGTCAGGACCGGGGATGGCGAACTTGGACGTGGTTCCGTCGCCGTTGCCGTGCCCGATCAGCATCACGAACAGCACGTCGCCGGTCTTCGACCGCGCGCCGAGCGCGGTGAGCTCGCGCTCGATGTTCTCCTTCGTGGACGCGGCCTTGATTTTCGCGGCGTCGCGCGCGGGATTCTCGGCGAGATAAACGACGTCCGAGTCAGGCACGCCGAACCGCGTCTTCAGCGCGTCGATCATCGTCGTCGCCTGCGTGAAGAACTGGTCGGCGTATTGGGGCTCGCCGGCCACGCCGGTGACGATCAGCACGCGGACACGACCGCTCTGGGCGCGCGACACATCGGGCGCCATCGCGAGCGTGGCGGCCAGCAGGAGAGCTCCGGCGCGCAGCCTCACGCGAGCCCTCGCAACTTTCGATATCCCCACTCGCTCGTCACGAGCGCGAGGATGAGCAGGAACACGATCGGCATGTCCCACAGGTCCTTCCGATCCACAACGGTGTTTCCCGCGTCCGTGAATACAATGTCCTTCGCGAGCTGGGCCACGTTCTCACCAGTGTAGAACCGGCCACCGGTCTCGTCGGCGATGCGCCTCAGCAGCGGTGCCCGCATTTCGGCGCCGAAGTACTCGGTCGAGAGATCCCCCGACGCGATGTACGACGGGTCGCTCACGATCGAATCGGTCCCCATGCGCGCGCGCACGTCCACCCGGTACAGCCCCTTCTCGGTCGGCGTGAACGACGCCTTGTACTGCCCGTCGCGCGTCACCGACCACTCCAGTGGCATCTCGGAGACGTTTCCCGATGGAGAAGTCACACGTGCCACCGCTTCAGCATTGTTGACCTTCAGGAAGGTCCGATCCGAGACCTCGGCGTTCAGCTCGACCGCATCGCCCGGAGCCGCCTGGTCTCCCGCGGCTGCGACCATGACACGCGACGGCACGTCGCTCACGAGCCATCGCAGCAGCTGCCGCCAGTACGACTCGAACGTGACGTCGTCCACGTCGTTGAGCATCTGCCAGAGCCACGAATCCTGGACGGGGAACGCGATCGCCTTGCCACGCCCGTATCGCTGGAATGCGAGCACGGTCTGTCGCTCGCCTCCCTTGGTCGGCGTGCCCGTCAGGAGCACGGTGGCTCCAGGCCTCGCGCGCCCGATCCGGTTCACACTCGTGACGGCCGGCATCGTCTTCCACCGCTTGGCCGACGTGCTTTCGGCGTCGGCGATCTGGGTGGCGGCATGCATCGAGCCCGGAACCGTTACATCGACTTTGAGCTCGCTGAAGTATCCCGACTTGTCGTTCGGGCCACCGCCGAGGTCCACGGGAAGAACTTCTGCCACGGGTGTTCCGGCGAATCCGCCCTCGCCCAGGGCGCGGCGCCCGCCTAACGCGAGCAGGCCTCCGCCACGCTCGCTCACGAAATCCGCCAGCATCCGGAGCTGGTCGCCGGTGAAGTAGCTCGCCTCGATGCTGCCGAGGATGATTCCCTTGTAGGCGAACAGCTCATCGCGCGTCTTCGGGAAGCCGGCAACGAGATCGAGACTGTCGTCGACACTGAACCGGCGGAACTGGTCTTTCGCGAGCCGCTGCAGCGTCACGATCTGCAGGTTCTTGTCGTCCCGCACCGCGTTCCGCAGGAACCGCATCTCCGACCGCGGCTCACCCTCGATGTAGAGGATCTTCTCGCGACGATCGCTCACGTTCACGATCGCCTGCTGCGTGTTGTTCTGCGCGACCATCTCGCCTGGCTGCGGCGGGATGCGGAAGGTGAGCACGCGGGCGCCCGCTTCCGTCGTCGGCACGCGAACGCGAACCGGAATGGCCTCGCCGTCGCCGGAGAGCGTAACGGACTGCGTGCTGACGATCCGCCCGCCGTCCTCGACGATCATCTGCACCTTGTCGCCCGTGTAGCCGCGCTGCGCGACCAAGACGTCCACCACGAGCGACGCGCCTTTCAACACGTTCCGTGGCGCTTCCACCCGGCTGACTTCGATGTCCTTCGTGAAGCGCTCGCGCCCCACACCGACGGTGAACACCGGCACATGCCGAGCGCCAAGCGACATCACCGCGTCGGTGAGCGAACCGGTCGAGTTGTCCGCGCCATCGGAGACCAGGACCAGCCCCGAGAGCGGCACACCAGTCAGCTCCTGGCGCGCGGCCTCGAGCGCGGGCCCAAGTTGGGTACGAACGCCGTCGTACGTGAGATCGCCGAGCTGGGCAACGCGCTCGCCGTTCCCGGAAAAGCGGAACAGCCGAACGACGAACTTGTCCGCGAGCGCGCGGTACAGCGAGCTGTCCCGTGTACCAAGCAGGTGGCGAACCGCGTCTGCTCGGGTCGTTCCGCTCAGGTCCGCGATCCGCATGCTCCGGGAGTCGTCCACAAGCACACCGACGACGTTGCGCTGTGGCACCGCCTCCGAAACGACGAGGATCGGGTGCATCAGCGCGACGACGACGATTGCGAGCCCGGCGAGGCGGAGCGCGAGAAGCACGGCGCGATCTCGAGGCCCGCCGCGCATTCGCAGCCGCGCATACGCGATCAACGCCGGTACGGCGACCGCCAACGCGATCGCGATGACGATGTACGTCGCGGGTCCGGCCGCGAACGCAAACCGGCCTTTCTCGAACACCACAGGCCGGTACTTGAACAGAAACTCGAACAGAGCTTCCAACGCCACTCCAGCGTGCGACGCGCTCTCTCGACTTTTCGGAAGGCCAGCCGGATGCCGACCTATCGACCGTTCATGCAGTTACGCGAATGCGCAGCCTCGCTGGCGACGCTGGCGCACGTCGTGTCCTTAGGGGTTCTCCGTAGATAATCTCGGCCGGCGCAGCAGACCGGCGAGCGTGGAGGGCCTCCTTGCAATCCTCTGACAATGCACGCGCCGACGCCAGGGGACGAAAGAATTGGGGTCGGCCTGCGACGACTGGGCGCCTCAATCCCCTCGAATGGCGGCGCGAAGCCGCTCGCAATCGTGCAGGAGCAGCTCGGTCACCTCTTCGTCACCGCCGTAGGTTGCCCGTTTGCGGTCGCTGAAGAGAATGTCGGTCCACGCCGCGATGCTCGCGACCTTCTCACGAACAACGTCCCGCACACCCGGTGCCTCGCGAAGTCGATCGACGAGATACAGGATATCGTCCTGCGCTTCGGCGTCGTCACGGCGCGCAGTGGACGCGAGCCCTTCGATCTGTCGAACGATCGCGAGCGCCTCTTCACGCGTCATCCACCCTCGCAGGTCAGCGAGCAAGTCACGACAGAGCCAGTCGGCGCGGGCGCAGGATGCGACGCGCCGCCACAGCGAGCGCGACAAAACAACGACTGCCCTGGCGTTCTCGCAATGACCTCGAGAACCTGAGGCTGCCTCGCCGGCCCGTTATCATTCAGGGCGTCCTCGCCCTGACCCGTCCAACGTATGTCCGATTCATCAATCGCCGTGCCTGACGCCGTCGCTTCTCCCGTTCGCAACGTGGCGCCCGCACAGGGCGCCGACTCGCCTCGACCGACGACGATCGTCGAGGCGCCTCGACTCGGCGCCCACCTGGGCGTCGATGTTTTTCTCGCAACCGAGACGTTCCAGCGGACCGGCAGCTTCAAGTTCCGCGCGGCGTACAACGTCGTACTGAACGTTCCCAACCCGCACGTCATCGCGGCGTCGTCGGGCAATTTTGGTCAGGCGATGGCGTACGCGTGCAAGCTGTTCGGCAAACGTTGCACGATCGTTATGCCGGCCAACTCTGCCAGAGTGAAGGTGGACGCGGTGCTGAGCCATGGGGGCCGCGTTGACCTCGTCGACACGGCGAAGGTGAAGCGCGCTATGCGGGTTTCGCAGCTCGCTGCGGAGAACCCGGATGCGTACGTCGCGAGCGCCTACGACGATCCCTTCGTCATCGCAGGCAACTCGTCGCTCGGCGATGAGCTCGGTCGGCTTCCGGCACCGCCGGACGTGGTGGTCGCACCCATTGGCGGCGGGGGCCTGACGTCCGGACTCATTCAGGCTGCCCGGCGATCGAAGAGCACGATGGCGGTGATCGCTGCCGAACCGCTCATCGCGAACGATGCGGCCCGATCGCTTCGCGAAGGCCACATCGTCACGAACGAGACCGAGCCGCAGACGATCGCGGATGGAACGCGCACCTTGAGCGTCGGGAAGCACAACTGGGAGCTCCTCAAGGATGGCCTCGAGACCATCGTCGAGGTTCCCGAAGACGCGATTCGCGAGGCGGTCCGACTGCTCTTCTTCCTCGCGAACCTGAAGGCGGAGCCGACCGGCGCGCTCGGTGTGGCCGCACTGGTCACGTCGCCCGAAACGTTCCGCGACCGCCGCGTGTGCTGCGTCATCACGGGCGGGAACGTGGATGCCGCCGTCTACTCGAGCATCATCGTCGGTTAGGCGTTAGGCAGCCAGCGGCGACATGAGGGGCAGCGCCCGGTAAAGCAACGCCAGCATCTCGAGGTCACCGTGCGTACGCGCACGGTCAGCTGCCGAGACGCCGTCACGGTCACGCGCGGTAACCGATGCGCCAGCCGCGATCAGCGCAACGCACGCCGCCTTGTGGCGGAACATGCTGGCGTACATGAGCGCGGTCATGCCGTCCACCGTCGCCGCGTTCACCTTCGCGTTGTGCTCGAGCAGGATGCGAGCAGCATCGGCGTGCCCGCCGAGCGACGCCGCCATGAGCGCCGTGAGACCTGTGAGGTCCCCCGCGTTCACGTCCGCGCCCCAGTCGATCAGCAGATCGACGACCTCGTCGTGGCCGTTCGCCGCCGCAACCATGAGCGGCGTGTTCCCGCGCCGATCGCGCGCGTCGAGCGGCGCACCGGCAATGAGCAGCGCATCAGCGGCTTCCGCCTCACCGCGGTAGGCCGCGTCGAACAGCGCTTTCGCCTTGTTGAACGTCTCGGTCATCTGCGTACGGCTCCTTTTCTGACGGCGGTGCCACGCACGGAGCGCACTCGCAAGCGCGTTTCCAGCGTGGTCACGTAGGCTTCCACGACTTCGGTTCGCAGCCGGTAGTGGGCATACTGCCCATCACGTCGCATCTCGATGAGACCGACGTCGGCCAGCAGTCTGAGGTGGTGCGACATGGTCGGCTGCGTCACGGGAAACGCCTCACACAGATGCTGGCAGGCCGCGTCGCCGCGCGCGGCGATACGCTCGAGGATCGCGAGTCGGCGCGTGTCGGCGAGTGCCTTGGCAATGCGCAGGAAGTCGTCCGTGGATAGTGTCATGCGTTCGCTATATATAGACAGCTATCAATCTAATCGATGACTGTCTATATGGGAGGTCGCCCGCCGAGCCCAACCTAGAGTCGGGGATCCACTGGCTCGCTCTCGAGCGCGAGCACGCCGAACACACACTCGTGCACCCGCCGCAGCGGTTCGCCGCGGATGAATCGCCCGAGCCCTTCTACACCGAGCGCGAACTCCCGCAACGCGAGCGCGCGCTTGGCCGACAGGCCACGATGCCGCAGACGATCGAGGTGCTCCGGCAGCGTGTATTCAGGACCATAAATGATCCGCAGATATTCCCGACCACGGCACTTGACCGCAGGCTGAACGAGGCCACGGGCGCCACGCGCAATGAACGCCATTGGTTTGATGACCATCCCTTCGCCGCCTTCCCCGGTCATCTCCTCCCACCATGCCGTCGCGCTCGCCTCGCTCGATTCGTCGCTCAGGTCGACGACGCGGTGCGCCGTCGAGAACAGCACGCGAGACTCGTCCGCCGCGCATAGTGAGCCGATCTGGTCGAGATGCCACCGATGGTCTTTCGCGGTGTGCAGCGCGCCTTCTGTCGCGAGCACATGGAATGGCGCGAGCCTCAGGTCCGCCACGGACATCACCGGCCAGCAGTAGCGGCGCCACGCGTCGGTGTATCGGCCGACCATCGTGGCCCGCTGCTCGAGGCGGGCGACGAGCGGTTCGGCCGCCGGCGTTCGAGCCGCCGCCGTGCGCAGTGCGGCCACCGCGTCGGTCACGCCTCCTGCTGCCGCGGCGCTGACCGCGGCGTATTGCTGGCGGATCAACGCCTGCGCCTTCGCGGACCAGGGCATGAGCTCGCAGTCCAGCACCACCCAGTCGGTGCCGAGCCGGTCCCAGAACGCTGCGCGATCCAGCGTCCGCGACAGAATGGCGAGCAGGTCACGCTCGAGCGACGGATCGTCGAAGAAGCGGCGGCCCGTGCGCGTGTAGACGATGCCGGCGCCGTCGTCGACCACGCCGAAGCGTCGCCGGGCAGCGGCCTCGTCGCGACAGATGACCACCACGGCGCGCGAGCCCATATGCTTCTCCTCGCACACCACGTTAGGCACGCCGTGCATTCGGAAGTACGCGAACGCCTCGGTCGGATACTCCAGGTACCCGTCGCGCGCCGTCGTCTCCGACGGCGACATGGTGGGCGGCAAGTAGACCAGCCACTTTGGGTTCGCCGCGAAGCGACTCATCACCTCGAGCGCTGCCGTGGCGTTGGCCTCGCGAATTGTGACGTTGCGGTGGAGCTCCGTCGCGATGATGCGCTTTCCGCTTACATCGGCGAGATCGAGCACGTCGTCCTCGCGCTGCTGCTGCGACAGCGCCGGATTGCTCGTCACCAGAAACGGCCGCGCGGGCTCGGCGTACGTCTTCTCGGCCGGTACCGACACGAGCTCTTTTTCAGGCCACCGGAGCGCCGAGAGCTTCCCGCCGAACACACATCCGGTGTCGATGTTGATCGTTCGGTTCAGCCACTCCGGCTCCGGCACCGGCGTGTGGCCGTACACGACGTGTGCGTTGCCGCGATACTCCGCCGCCCAGTTATAGCGCACGGGCAGGCCGAATTCGTCGGTCTCGCCTGTCGTCTCGCCATAAAGCGCGAACGACCGAACCTGGCCTGACGCCCGCCCCTGCATCTCGGCCTTGAGCCCGGCGTGCGCGACGACGAGACGACCGTCATCGAGCACATAGTGGCTCACCAATTCATCGAGAAAGTCGCCGACGTGCGTGCGGAACTCCGGCGCTTCCCGCTCGAGCTGCTCGAGCGTCTCGGCGAGCCCGTGGCTCACCTGGACGTCGCGGCCGCGCAGTTTCCTCACGAGCTTGAGGTCGTGGTTGCCCGGCACGGCGAGCGCCGTCCCACCTCCAACCATCGCCATCGCTAACCGGAGCACGTCGGGAGCGCCCGGGCCACGATCGACGAGGTCCCCGAGAAACACCGCCTTCCGCCCGCTGGGATGCCGATAGCCGGAGGACTCGTCAGGCAAGTAGCCGAGAGCCGCGAGCAGCGCGCGAAGCTCGCTGATGCACCCGTGTACGTCGCCGATGATATCGAACGGGCCGTGGTCGCTCCGGCGATCGTTCCACAGCGACTGCCGCTCAACCACCACGCGCGCCACATCGTCCGGAGTTCGGAGCACGTGGAGATGGCGGAACCCCTCACGCTCCAGCCCACGCATCGATCGGTGCAGCTGGCCGCGCTGCTGACGAATCACGTGGCCGCCAAAGTTGCGATCCGCACGCGTGCGGTTTCGGTCGGCGCACACGCGCTCGGGCATGTCGAGCACGATGGCCACGGGGAGCACGTGGTAACGCCGCGCGAGCTCGATGAGCGGCTTCCGCGCCTCGGGCTGAACGTTCGTTGCATCCACGACGGTGAGCAGCCCTGCCTCGAGCCGCTTCGCGGCGACATAGTGCAGCACGTCGAACGCGGC
Source organism: Gemmatimonadaceae bacterium (assembly GCA_036509075.1). Classification (GTDB taxonomy): domain Bacteria; phylum Gemmatimonadota; class Gemmatimonadetes; order Gemmatimonadales; family Gemmatimonadaceae; genus JAJKIV01. The sequence continues at coordinate 9,996 of DATCGG010000348.1, read as the reverse complement.
CGTGGTCGCCGACTGGTTGTTCTCGTCGTTCGACACGAGGCCGCGGCAGAAATCCGACGATAGCGTCTCGAAGGGCTTGAAGTGCGTGCGCGCGAATGTGGACTTCCCACACCCCGACGCACCGATCATCACCACGAGCGACATCTCGGGGATGACGATCGTGCGAGGCGGCACCGAAGACCCCGCGGGGATCGTGGGTGTCTCAGACATCGGCGTCCTTCCGCGTGAACACCGCCATCTGTGACGGCGAGCCGACGTCGGGGTGCGCGGGGCCAACCGGCGCGAAGCGAACCGCGTATCCAAAGCGATCGGCGATGCCCACGGCCCACGCCTCGAGCTGCGCGCGCGTCCACTCGAACCGGTGATCGCGATGCCGGAACTGCCCAGCCGGCAGCGTGGGCCAGACCACGTTGTACTCGGCGTTAGGCGTCGTGAGGGCAACGACGCGAGGGCGCGCAAACTCGAACGCGACACGCTCGAACGCGGCGAGACGAGGTGGATCGAGGTGCTCGATGACCTCGACGACCGCAGCGGCGTCGAATCCGCTCAGGCGATCGTCGCGGTAGACGAGCGAGCCGTGCAGCAACGCGATTCGCTCGCGCTGCGTGGGCGGCATTCGATCTAGCTTGAGGCGATCGGCCGCGATCTCGAGCGACCGATACGACACGTCCATCCCGACGATGCGCGTGAACTGGCGCTCCTCGAGCAATCGGCGCAGCAGACGGCCTTCACCACAGCCGAGATCGAGCACGCTCGTCGCGCCGCTCTCACGGAGCACGCCGCGTACGAGCTCGATGCGTTGCTCGTGCAGGCTCAAGGGCCGCTCGAGTGTGCTCTCCTCCGCGTCTCGCGCGGCGGCAGCATCGTCTTCCTCCTGCGTTTCCTCCTCGGATACCAGCCGCGCAATCGCATCGCGGACGAGCGAGTGTCGGTGCTTCAGGTACCGCCGCGCAATGAGGGCCCGATCGGGATGCGCGGCCAGCCAGCCCTCACCGTGGCGGAGCAGCTTGTCGACTTCGTCATCGCCCACCCAGTAGTGCTTTTCGTCGTCGAGGACGGGCACGAGCACGTACAGGTGCGCAAGCAGGTTGGCGAGCCGCTGCGTGCCGCTCAGCGTTAGGGTGAAGTAACGGCTGGCGCCCCACTCCGGCGACCGCGCGTCCAACGGGTGCGGCGTAATCGTCACCGCATAGCCGAGTGGCTCGAACAGACGGCGGAGGAGGATCTCGCCACCGCGGCAGGGCACGACCGAGAGCCGAGCCTCGAGGGGAATCGACGCCTCAGCCAATGCCGGTCGCTCCTTGCTGCGTCCCGCCATGGCGGATGCGAAGACGTTCGAGAGCGCGACGCTCAGGAACGACGAGGCGACATACGGCCGGTCGTTGACGTACTGCGTGAGCAGGCCACCTTCCCCCGCCGGCCCGCGCCGTCCGCGCACGAGACCCACAGGGTCGATGTCGAGAACGAGGGCGGCGGTGCACCGGTCTTCGCCGGCTTCCGGATACACGACGTGCGCACGTCCGAACGAGAGATCGAAGCTCTGGGCGCGCGCCGGGTTCTTGTGGAGCAGGAAGCCGAGGTCCGTGGCCGGACGATGGGTGGTCGTGATCGTAAGCAGCATGGTGTGAAATGAAAAATCGCGCCGCCGACGATCTCCGAGCCATTCGGCTCGGGGCAGCCAGTCTCGCCTAACGGGCGACCGGACGGCTGGTTGATCATCGGGACGCGACTCCCGGCCCGCAGTCTACACGCCGGCCCAACCGGAAGTCAAGCGCGGGCGCGATGGCTGTCAAACACCAATAGAAATGTCCCCGCTTGCCCTGCTTCGCCCCTTCCTGTCGACACGCAATTCCGGCGGTGCGTTCCGTGTAATTGTTGCATGACCACCGAAGCCGGCACGCTGTCGGCGGCCTAACGACCCAGATGCCACTTGGCGATGTGACGACCGCCGTTGCTCGGTGGCCGCAGCGCACGTTTTTCCTCATGATCGGAGGGAGCGAACGATGTCGTGGCCATCCGGGTTCGGATCGCGGCGAGAGGTATCGCGTTCGGCACGCACCCATGCGCTGTGGGTCGCGCTCCTCGCGGTCGGCATTGCCGACTGCGCGCGTGCCAGCGATGCTGCGCGCATAGACCTGTCGCGTACCGGTGCCGCGCTCATCGAAGTGCGCAACGACCAGTTCGACGACTGTGTCATCTATCTCATTCGGGGCGGCACGCCTATCCCGCTTGGTATCGCGCCGGGATTGAGTCGCCGAACCTTCCGCGTCGATCCCGGACTGTTGGGTGAAGGCGGTGGCGTCGTACTCGGCGGCGGCAAAAGGGGGGGCGCGATCGAGCGGGTGACGTCGCCATTCGATCTGCCGCAGACCCGGATCGCGAGCTGGGTGGTTCGAGCCGGCAATCGCGTGGAACAGCCTGTTGTGCACTGAGCGCGGTTAGGCGAACCGTCGCTCACGACGGAGGTCACCGAGCTCTACGACTTCCTGACTTCGCCCGGAAGTCCAACTACAAGGACTGCGGCCGGACAGGTATGCTGTGCCACTCGGCCCGGACTCGCCGGCGAATGAATCCGCGTGACACAGCCAACGTGACTCGCCGAATGGGATGGATTCGATCGCGCGATCATCCCACTCGAGGCGTGGGTCGTTCGCCCGCCCGCAAAGCGAGCGTGGGTGTCAAGTACCTCGAGGAGTTCGCCAACCAGTCGACGTTTCAGGGTTACGCGGTGCACATCTTCGGCGCACTCGTCTTCTGACACGGCGTCACGCGACACGGCGGAAGCGGACACCACGAGTCCGCCTAACGCAATAGCAAACCGGCTAGTTAGGCGCCGGCGGAGCCGCGGGTGGTCCGGAGGCTTTCTTGATGAAGCTCCCCGCCCGGTCGAAGATCGCCGACTGGATGGAAAACAAGTCCAGGACGGTATCGTACACGTCGGGCTGACGATATTCGCGACGCCCCACGATCGAGATCGGCACTGACGATTTCACGATCAGCGGGATTTGCGCCTGCTCGGCGGGTAGGGCGAGCCCCGGCGGACCTCCGTGGAACACCACGCCCCCTTCCATCAGGGACTCGCCGTGATCGGACAGATAGATGAACACATAGGGCACGCCCGATCGGTCGAGCGTCTGGATGACCTGCCCGAGAACGTGATCGACATAGAGAATACTGTTGTCGTACGCGTTGTAGAGCTGCTCGAGCGAGCACTTGTTGATTACGTCCGCGTCCGCGCACATCGGCTCGAATTGCTGGAACTCGGGCGGGTAGCGGTCGCGGTACATTGGGCCGTGGCTGCCTCCACCGAGGTGCAGGACGATGAACCGGTATCCGGATTCGTACGTACCTACGTTGCTCTCGAGCAACGGGACGACGTCTTCGTCGTAGCACTTGCCGCCGTGACCGCAGTTGCTGACCGTCGTTTCACCCGGCAACTCGCAGTTATCGTAGAGCGTGTAGTTCACGTAGCAGGATGTCGGGATCCCCACACGGGACACGATCGTCGTGAGCTTGATGTCGTTCTTCTCCAGGATCTTGGGCAGCGCATACAAGGTCGAAGCGCGCGACGCGATCCCATTCAACAAATGCAGCCCTCCGGTCTTCTGCAGGACGGGGGTCGTATTTCGCCGCTCGTACCCGTAGACGCCAAAGTTCTTCTTTCGGGACGCCTCTCCAATCGCGAGCACCACAACCAGGTTGCCCGGTGTCGCCACGCGAGCGGATATGGCGATGTTTTGCTGCCGCTTCTTGAGATAGGGCTTGAGCGGCCTGGTGGCCGCGCTGAACGAGCCCGAAATGATGTTGATGGGCACGAGCGAATACACGATGTACTTGTTCGACACGTTGCCCGCCTGAAAAATGGCCGAGTACTCCGCATAGACGGACAAGAGCGCGACAGACAACGCGACTCCCATCACTTTCAGCGAGCGCAGGAAGTACCGCGACGCAAACGTGATGTGGGCCGACCCGATGAGCCACGTCGGGAGGGCGATCAGGATCACGCCGTAGGGGAGCATCTGCAGCGAGAGCAACTGCCCGACTTCCGTGCGGTCGGTATGCACGGCGTTCAGGATCATCGAGCTGTCGATGGCTACACCGTACTTGGCGATGAAATAGGTGGCGGTCGCGCTGAGAGTCGTCAGCAGGATCGCAACCGGCTTGACCGTTCGGCGGTGCGCCAAGAGCGTGAAGACCACAATGAAGAGGCAGAGCCCCGCAACCAGATATGCGGCCAGACCCAGGTAGTCCGGACGGTCACCATGGCGAAACCATTTGGCTAAGCGATCCAGGTTGACCGCATTGCAGATTGCATACAGCAGAACCGGGAAGACGATCGAGAATCGGTCGTGAGAATTCCGGAACCGGAGCCTTACGGGATTCGCCATCGACCGCGCTCAGGCCGGGATACGCCTATCCGAGCTCCTCACGAGGATCCGTGAACCGATCCACGCGAGCCAGATCCAGATCATCCAGGACAGCCGTTCACTCGGCGACATCATGACGAGCATGTTCCACGCGACATCGGGTAGCGTGCTCACGAGCGACACCGCCGACTCTCCGGGTCGGACCCGGCGTCGCTCGATCACGTGCAGCGAACCATCAGGCCGCGCGCGAAGGTGTGCGCGGATCTGTGCGTCCAGCGCCTCCGGTGACAGCGCGCGCCATCCGGGAATCTCGATCGCCGTCCACGCAACCGCGGTGCGTCCCCAACCGTGAAGATTGGAGCCGGTCACGAGCGAGAGGCCGTATCGGGCCGCAACCGCCATGACCCGGTCGTCGTCGCGCGCGAGCTGATCGAGCGCGCGCGGCGCGCCGTCGACGACTTCGACGGATGATACGTCTGCACGCGCGAGGTCATCGAGTCGACCCGGCAGTGTCGCGATGACGACAGCCGATGAGCTCAGAGCCCTGGTCCAGCCGCTTCCGTCGAGCCAGTCGGGTTGATCACCATCGCACCATGCGCGCGCCTCTGTCGGACTGGCACCGAGCACGACGACATGGATTCCGCGACATTCGATCTCGAACGACGGTAGCAACAGCGTGCGACCGGAGCCCCGTACAGGGGGGATTGCAGCAGTCACGCTATCGGGCGGAAGGTGGTCGGTCACGTATGCGACGTCGAATCCAGCCGCCTCGTGCCACGCGCGGTTTCGCTCACCCGTAAACGAGCGACGCGCGTCCCACGACGCGTTCGTATGGCTATGGAAATCGACGATGACAGAGTCAGGGTTCGAGACTTCGAGCGCCGTCATCGGTCGATCGATGAGCGCCAGGACCAGGTAGGCGCCGACGACGGAAAGAACGATAGCCGTCGCGCCCATGAATTCGTTGAGTACGGTGGTACGCTCCGAGAGCCCGAATCGGCGGCGGCGCGTGCGCCACATGGCGTACAGCGCAAGCCCGGTCACCATCACGGCCATGTGCTGGCGAACCGAGAGCGTCGACAACGCGTCGAGCACGTCGCAGAGCGGCGCGAGCACGATGTAGCTCAGCGGCGCTCGGAGTCGGCCCTGGGCCGCGCCGGTCTGCGCATCACGAAGCGGTGCGACGGCGAATACGGCCGAGAGGGCGAGCAGTGCGCTCAGGAAGAGCGGGATGCGGATGATCGCGACCCATGCTGCGTCGCGAACCGTTGATTCCCGGTAGGCTGGCAGGATGCCTAACGGGGTTTCGAGCCGCCCATCGCCCGAAACTGGTGGGGTTGTGGATGTCATTCGATGAGCGGCACTGTGCAGCGACGTCAGGGCCCGACGGTAAGCGCGACGAAGCTAGCGGTGCGCGTGGCCGCGAACCGCGCGAACCGCATCATGGGGCATCCTCGATCTCTGGGTTGGAACGTGAGCTCCCGGCACCGGACAATCCCGGGCGGGTGTGGGGAGTCTAGCAACGCAAGCTCAACCGGACCTTAACGACAGGACTGGCTCGACACGCGGCTTGGCCAACCAACCTGCGGTGCGACGAACACGTTTACTTTGAATCCTCGCTTTCCTTACGTTCTTCCCATGCTCGCCCATACCACTCGCGCGCTGCAGCTCCTTTTCCAGACGATCGCGGAGGTCGACACGCTCGAGGAGCTGGCCCGCGTGGGAACCATCTCGGTGGAGTTGTACGAGGGCGACGATGCCGTGCTCCGAGAGCTCATGCAGGCGATCGAGGCGCGTGCCACAGCAATCCGCGAGCAGCTGCGCCTATTCCCCGTTGCACAGGTCGAGTCGCTGCCGGCGGCGCAACTGGAGCCAGCACCGCAGGAGCTCCTTCAAGAATGGTGCGCTCAGGTTCGGACGATGGGGCCGGACGAGTTGGACGCCATCGAGGTGCTCACCCACAAGCATTGGGAACGCGCATCGCTGCGGGAGCTCCGCGGCGCGATCGAAAACCGACGCCGACAGCTCGGTGGGTAGCACAGGATTCGCGACGTGCGGACCGCGTGCGTCCCTTCCAGGGAGTGGTGCCCTCTACCCGGATAATGCCGCCGAGGTGGTCTCGGCAATGTCCGCGAGATACTGCTGGACGAACGCGATCGCCATACTCCCGGCGCCGACACTCGAGGCCACGCGCTTGATCGAGCCGTGCCTAACGTCTCCGGCCGCGAAGATTCCCGGGACACTCGTCTCCAGAAGGAACGGATCGCGATCGAGCGGCCAGGCAGTCCCCTCGCGCTCGCCAAGCAGATCCTTCGCGTCGCGTCCCGTGCAGATGTACCCCCACCGATTGCGCATGATGCCCTCCGGCAGCCACGACGTCTCCGCCTGCGCGCCGATGAAGACGAACAACGCATCGCTGGCACGCCGTTCTCGCTTGCGCGACGGCCCAACCGCCAGCTCCAGGGCTTCGAGCCGGTCGGCGCCCTCGACCGCCATCACTTGGACCTGAGTTTCGACGGTCACATTGGCCTTCGTCGCCAGCTGGCTGATCACGTAGTGGGACATGCTGGCCGCGAGCGATGGACCACGTACGAGCATCGTCACCGACTCGGCGTAGTTGGAGAACAGCATCGCCGCCTGCCCGGCGGAGTTTCCGCCGCCGACGATGTGGACGCGGCGGCCACGCATCCCGAGCGCTTCGGTGCGCGCGGCGCCGTAGCAGACGCCTCGACCCGTTAGGCGGTCGATCCCGCGTGTCTCGAGCCGTCGCCACTGCACCCCCGTCGCGATGACGATCGCTTTGGTCGTCAGGCGCACGTCGCCGTCGAGGACGACGGTGTGTGGCACGCCATCGGCTTCGGTAGGATTGCCGAGCTCGATCGAAGCTACGGAGCGGGTGACGAGCAGCTCCGCGCCGAAGCGCAGCGCCTGCTGCCGAGCCTTCACGCTGAGATCATCGCCCGACAACCCAGCCGGGAATCCGAGGTAGTTCTCGATGCGCGACGAGGTGCCGGCCTGACCACCGCAGGCAACGCGCTCGACGAGCAACGTGCCAAGCCCCTCGGACGCGCCATAGACTGCCGCCGCTAACCCAGCGGGTCCACCGCCGATGATCACGACGTCGTAGTCGGTGTGCTTCGGCTTCGTCTGGAGCCCGACAATGTCCGCCAGCTCGCGGAATGACGGTGCCTCGAGTCGACGACCACCTGGCAAGATCACGAGCGGCAGTGAGAGCCCGGAGAAGGCCGTCGCCGCCTCGCTGGCGTTACGAAGCAAACCATCGTGCACGAGCCGATCTATTCCTTCCTGATCATCGAGATCCCGGCACGCGAAGTTGACGTGATTTCGTGCGAGGAACTCGCGAAGCTGAAAGCAAGCCGGATCCTGTCGACGGCCGATGACCGTCGCGACGGGCGCGGACGACTCGACGACGACTTCCTGAATACGCCCAACACGCCGCGCCATCGTCTTCAGTATCTCACCATTCAACGCTCGGCAATGCATGATGAGATCGTGAAAGTCTGCAGCATCGAGCTGCATAACGCGGGAAGGCTCGAGCGCCCTGACGCTTGTCACCGCGGGCGATCCGAGGAGCAGCGGCACTTCCCCGAAGTAGTCGCCCTGCGCATAGAACAAGAGCGCGCGCTCCTGTCCGCCGACTGATTTCACCGCGGCCAACTTTCCCTCGAGGAGCGCGTAGAACCCAACCGTCTGGCCCTCGGACAACAGCCACTCGTCCTGGCGGAGTCGGACGTCTGCTGCCCGTGCCGCGATCGAGGCGCGCTCATGCTCCGGGATGTTGGCGAACAGTGGGACACGGGCGAGCGATTCTGCCGTGATCATGCGGCCCATCCGAGACAAGGAGGGTGGATCGTGGAACGCCGGACATCACTGTGGCCGGCAGGTGCTCCTATCTCTTAGAGTCGACAAACGGGCACGAATCGGCTCACGCCGCGTGCACGAGGCAAATGGAGACCGTGGCTAGTTACCTCAACCGCGGCCCCTAATAACGAAAGCGCGGGAGGCATGGGCCCCGCGCGCTTTGTCGAGTCTCGTCCTGGGTCGATCGGTTCCGCAACGGGAGTCCGCTTCCTTCCATTCCGATCGCGACGACGCTACATCAAACACGACAGCTCGAACTCATTATCCGCACTGGAGGTGCCGTCCTATGCGTGTCGTCGCCCTGCTGTGCGCTGGCGTCGCCCTGCTCGCCGCTGCGTGTGCCCCGAAGTCTGAGACGCCAGTGAAGGACTCCGCCGCGACCGCCGCGCCGCCGGTCGTGGACGTCGCCGCCGTCCGGCAGGGAATCGAACAGGCGAACGCCAAATTCATCGACGCGATGATTCGCGGTGACAGCGCCGGAATGCTCGCGAACTATGCGGACGACGCGGTGCTAATGGACCCCGGAACGCCGCCACGGCGCGGGCGCGGCGAGATCGGCGCCAGCTTCGCCAAGAAAATTCAGTCGGCGAAGGTCAGCGACGAGAAGGCCACTACCGCGAGCGTCGACGTCGCGGGTGACTACGCGATCGAGACCGGCAGTTTCGAGGTGACCGTGACCCCGAAGGGCGGAAAGCTGACGCATGACAAGGGCAAGTATCTGACAGTCTGGAAGAAGCAGGCTGACGGCTCTTGGAAGATCTATCGAGACATCAACAACTCCGACGGAAAGTAGCGTTTGCGGAACTGGCGAGCTCCAAACCCCTGAACGCCGAACCGCCACGGCCCTTCCCGTGGCGGTTCGGCGAATCCGTGCCGCGGTCAAGTGCCGCGGGCGCTACTCTCAGCTCGCGGGCTTCACGCCGGTCGTGACCCAGCCCACGAGGTCCTGGACGCTCTGTACGACCGCATTGCGGAACGCTGGGTTGGCGCAGTGGCCGAAGTCCAGGACTGTCCGCTGCAGGAGATTGTTCGTCGCACCCGTCGCCTGCACGGTCCCCTGGAAAACGCCCTCGTGGAAATACGGGACCAGGTAGTCCCAACGGTTGTGGACCGTGATCACCGGGAAGTTCAGATCGCCGGTCGGCACATAGTATTTCGCGAGCAGGTTCTGTGCGTCGATCGGTGAGGTGTAGCGCTTCACGCCTGCGTTGGAAGCCGCGATGGCATTGGCGAGCACTGGCGCCAACGGGGGGACGACCGCGGTGCCGAGTGTGTAGGTGACCTCGGTGTTGGCGTAGGGTGGGTGTCCGTGCGTCCGGCTCACCACGTCCTCCGTTCCGATCAACTGATAATAGAGCGCCACGACCAGCGACGTGACGAGCGTGGTCTGCGAAGCTCCTGGGACAGTGACGTTGCCGGGGACGAAGGCGAGCGGTGTCTGCGCCGTACTCGCGATGGCGAGCAATCCCAGCGGATTCGAAGCCACCGCCTGCTGCACGATGGCCGTGACCTGCGCCAGGGTCGGTTGGAAGCCCTCCGGCACGTTGTTCACGTCGCCCGGCAGCACGCCTGGATAGTAGAAGTCGAAGAGCGCTCGCACGTCGCCGATGTACTGAAACTGCATCGGTGTGCCGCCAAGCATGCCGCACGCCATGACCGCCCCATCGTATTGCGCGGACTGCGTCTCGATCAGCTGCAGCGCCGACGCAGTTCCAAGGGAATAGCCGACGATAAAGCTCCGATTCGG
>DATCGG010000347.1:0-6449 GCA_036509075.1 Gemmatimonadaceae bacterium | reverse complement strand
GTCTAGGCTGTCACGGCTCGATCCCAATCGATGCGATACGCGTGTGTCCAGCCAAACATTCGCTCTGGCGTGAGAACAGTCTTCAGCGCGATCGGCATCAGCAGGTTCACCAGGGCCTTCGCGATCGGCCCGGATGCCTTTCTACCGTTGGTCTTCGCGGCGTTGGCGGCGATCTTCTCGACCCTCGGGCGGCGGAGCCGCTCGTAGCTCCGAAACGCCGCGGACACGTCAGGGACATCGCGAAGGCACCGAGCCAGCTCGATCGAGCTCTCGAGTGCGAGTGAGACGCCCTGTCCGGAGCTCGACGACGGTGCGTGAGCGGAATCGCCGACGAGTACCATGCGGCCACGGTGCCACCGCGGGACGTTAGGCAGCGCCTCCATCGCCCCCAGCACGAAGAGATTCTCGGGGCCCGTGTGCTCGACAAGCGCGCGGCCCGGCACGTCGTCCGCATGCACATCGCGGAGTTGCGTGAGCCATTCGGATGCGGAGATGGCCCGCGCCTCGTTGAAGCCGAGCGGCGTCTCGCTCGGCAAATTGCTGAACCACATGACGCCGCCGTCTGGCGCGTTCCAGTAGCCGAGGAACGCGCGCTTGCCCATGGCGAAGTACATCGTGTCGGCCGGTTCCGACACACCACTGTCGACGGCGTACCCACCGAACCCGAGGAGGCCGACGTACTTGGGATCCGGCGCGTCAGCATCGATCAACTTGCGAACGGTCGAACGGATGCCATCGGCCCCGATCAGCACGCTGCCGCGCGCGCTCGAGCCGTCGGCGAAGTGAGCGGTCACACCGGCCTCGGTCTCGTCGACACTCACGAGTCGCCTGCCGTGCTCCATACGGATACCCCGTTCGAGCGCGTGGTCGTGCAGCGCGCGGTGGAGCTCGGACCGCCAGATGACTCGACTCGCCGGCAGACCGGGCAACCCACCGAACTCGAACCATCGCTTGCCGCTTCCATCCGCCATCACCTGACGCTGGATTGGTTGGCCGAGCGCGCCAATGTCCACGCCGATGACGCCAAGCGCATTGAGCCCGTTAGGCGCCACCGCGAGCACACCACCCACACCGTCGGCCGTGCTTCCGTACTCCTCGTACACGGTGGACGGGATGCCAGCCTTCAAAAGGGCAAGGGCAGTCGCCGGACCGGCGACACCGCCACCGATGATCACTGCGTTCTTGATGGACATCATCTCGAACCTCACGCACCGGACCTCGTCTTTCGCTGCATTGCTGCATTCCACTCGTTCCACTTACGCACGTAATCCGGCGCGCCGAGCGATTCCATGAGGTCCTTGATGAACCGCTGCTCCGTTTTCAGCGTCGCCAGCCGGTACTCCTCCTCGATGAGGAATACCCAGGGAACGTCTTGCTCGGTGGCGGACCGCACGGTGTCACGAATCTCCGCCACTTCTTCCGCCAAAGCCTCCACGCGCTGACCGAGGAGGTCGACCGTCTCCTTCGGTGGGAGCATCGCCAGGAGCGAGAGTGCCACGAGGAAGATCGGGTACTCGCGTTGTGGTCGCGCGACGAGCTCTCGCATCCAGTCGTGGACTTCACGACGACCGTCAGCCGTGAGGGCGTAGACGGTTCGCTCGGGTCGCTGCGAATCGCGCACCGCTTTCTGCTTGGCAATGAACCCGGCTTTCTTCAACTGCTCGACCACCATGTACAGCGACCCGTGGTTGTACTTGATGTGGCGATCCTTGCCGGTCTGCTTGAACCGCCGCGCCATGTCGTACGGGTGCTTCGGTCCAGTGGTCAGGTCGGCCATGACGGCCAGGGCCAGGGGGTTCGCCACCCTGCGTCTCGCATCGGGGGTCTTTGGCATCGTAGTCGCAGCGTAATTAGCCGACATCGAATAGTCAATACCAACTAATTGCTTCCGAGCCCGTTCACTAATACCCCGGCTCGTCCCGATATCACGTCGGATCGCTCCTCGGCCCTGACGGCTCCGCCCGCAAGGAGCCGGAATGGAGAATGAGAAGACCTCGGGACGCATTGGCTTCCCGAGGTCGTTGAACAAACGAAAGATGAGAGACCGGACGTGCCGACGGCGCGTCAGTGCCTGCGAAGCATATCCGCGTTAGGTCTTGCCGCGTTTGCACCACCACTGGGCCGGATGGGCCGCATCCGTTTTCGCGTAGCCGACCCGCGGAAGGATCTGCTGCCCGATCAGCAAGAGTCCCCACAGGACCAGGATCAGGGCCACGCCGTGCGTCTTCGCCAACCGGGCTCGCCAGGTGCACGCGACGAGCCATAAGCCGCCGATGACGATCACCCCCTCGGCGCTCAGGTACGCAAACAGCCCGGTGCCGCAGTCGCGATGGTAGGGCCAGAGCACGATGGCGCCGGCGAGGCCGACCACCGGGAGAAAGCGAGCGAGGACACCGAGCAGCGTCGCGCGCTCCTTGCGAAGCTTCTCGGCGTGCTGCTCCGCCGCGCGACGTGCTCGGCGCTCCGTCGGCGTCGGTTCTGGCGGAAGGCCATCGAACTCCCGCTCGATCTTCCGCAGCTCGGTAAGCCAGTTGATCTCGCCCATCCGCGGCAAGACGAATGATCGCGCAGCTCCGTTGCTCGTCGTCGACGTGGAGCCTCCCTCGACACGGAACGTGACCGGGATCACTCGCCCGGCGAGCCTAACGACAGTGTTCGCCGCCAAGATTGGAGAACGATAACGTAACCGCTGGTCTGCCTTGGAGATACGCTTCGGCGCGCCGTATCGAACGCGAGATGCCGATCGTCTGTTTATGTAGCGGGCGCCGCCTGCTCGCAGACGGGACTCCACCGCGCCGATCGATGACGACCCCTTCAGGTGTCGCCTCGCCGTCCAACACGAAAGCTGATCAACCGCCGCAGGAGCTCCTCGAGCTGCTGCAGGAGCTGGCGCTCGCCGTTCACAAGCGCGGCATCTATCCGGCGTCCCACCCAATGCTGCATGGCTCCGTGGATGCGCTCGCACGACGCTTCCAGTCTGTGCTGTCGAAGCGGAGCCAACTCTCGATCGGTGTGTCGCGTCATCAACTCGTCGTAGACGGTGCGGCGACCGACGAGAGCAACGCGTCGCTTGTCGATCTCGCCGAGCGACTCTACGAGCACGAGCTCGGAATCGTGACGGTGCTGGCGACCGTGCAACGGAGCACGCTCGACGAGTTCATCGGCGCGATCGCGGTGTCTCCGGCGCGAGGCAGCGCGCCCTTCGGCGCCGGCGGCCGCTCACAGCTGGCGCGTTGGAACGACCTTGTTCTGACGCGCGTTGCCTTCGATCGCCTGGAGCTGATGGACGAAGGCAGCGAAGCGGAGCGCGACGATCCGAAGACCAAGCGCTCCACCGAGCTCTGGTTGGGGCTCACACGAGCGGCGCTCGCGGGAGAATCGCTCGACGGTGCTCTGGAAGATCCCGCGCGGCTGGCGGAGTCCGTCACGCGTCAGGTGAATGAGGACGGGTCCGACGCCGCCATCCTCGGAATCCTGCGTCAGATCATCGGCGAGCTCGATGATGTCGAGATTCGCGACTCGCCACTCCGTCAGCGCGTTTCGGATCTCGTCCGAAACCTCGATGATGCGACGCTGTCGAAGCTGCTGGACATGCGAGGCGACCGAACGGCGGAGTCATCGTTCCTCGAGCGGGCCTGCGACACCCTCGCCGCCGGCGCGGTCGTACGCCTAACGCGGGTCGCGGCGGGCCGGGCGGGGGCCCCGATCGCCGGCGCCATGCTTCGGTTGCTCGCCAAGCTCGCCCAGGATGCGGACTCGCGCCGCGTCACGTCGCGCGCGGTCGACCGGGCCTTGAGGGGTGTGATCCGCAAGATGCTCGCGGACTGGAACCTGATCGATCCCAATCCCGAGGCCTACACCGTCGTTCTCGGCGGCATTGCGACCAACGCCATCGAGCCGCAGCCCGACATGGGACGTGATAACTGCGAAGCGGAGCGCGTTCTGCAGATCGGCGTCGCGGCGAACGCCAGCGGTCCGTCGGTGGACGCCGCGCTCGCGCGACTGATTGGCACGAGCGGTGTCGCCGCCGCGGTCGATTGCCTGATGGCGTGCGATTCCTCGCCGCTCCGCGACTCGCTCGTCGACCGACTCATCAACGAGGCGACGTTCCGTGAAGAGCTGGCCTCGGACCGCCCCACCGTGGCTGTTCTGCAGCACGCCGTGGACAGACTTGGCGACCGCGCGGTCGAGGCGCTTGTGACAGAGCTCGAGCGGCGCGGCGAGGCTGACGCGGTTTGGATCGTCGATCTACTCGCCCGCATCGGAGCGAAAGGGATCGACGTCACGGGCCGCATGCTATCGGGTCTGTCGCCGCGCGCGATGCGCCACATGATCGGCGTGTTCGTTCGCTGCGATTGCTGGCCGGCGGCGAGCGATCCCCTCGAGTATGTGAGCCACAGCGATCCCGGTGTTCGACGCGAGACATACCGCTACGTCCTCAAGCGCGACGAGACGCGCGACCGCGCAATTCTCGCCGGGATACGGGATCGCGACGTGCGCATCTTCAATCTGGCGCTCGCCGCAATCAGCGGCGGCTGTTCGATCGACGTGGCGCGAGCGTTGATGCCTCGCCTCGAGAGTCCGGAGTTGAGTGACGAGCTTCGGGCGCGCGGCATCCGCGTCCTGGCCGACACGCCCCACGCTGATGTGCGAGTCTGGCTCGGACGCAGGGCGACCACGAGGCACTGGCTGTTCCGCACGGTACGACTGCGAAAGTCGTCTCTCGAACTGTCGGCGATCATCACCGCGCTCGCGATTCGCAACGAGGACGATAGCGACTCCAAGCACATCCTCGACCTCGCGCGGAAGAGCCGAAATCCCGGCATCCGCCGAGCGGCGCTGCAGCGCGAGACGGCAGAGGCAACGTCATGAGCGAAGCCATTCGATTCCTCACGTCGCTCGCGCAAGCGCTGGCGAAGATGTCACTGTACGCCGACGGGCATCCGACGCGTGCGAAGGCGGCAGACGCGTCGTTGGCGCAGCTTCGCGAGCTGCAAAAGGTGGACGCGACGCCGCGGTTCTCGTTCCTCGGCCCGGCGGTCGTGTACGGTGACCGCGCGATTCGCGAGCTCTCCGACTGGGACTGGGCCGCAAAGCTTTCAGGATCGGGAATCCAGCGCATCGAGTTCCCGGAGTCCGTCGATCCCGAGGAGTATCGGGGCTTTCTCGAAGAGATCCTGACGAACATCGCGCTCGTGGCCGGTGGGAAGCTTCGGTCGGAGGCCGAGCTGGCGCAGAGCCGCCTGACGCCGATTCGTTTCGGTGCCATCGGCGTGCGCGCGAGTCAGGAGCGCTCCGCGACAACCGAGGAAGAAGAGCACGCCCCCGAGCCGGCGCTCCAACTCGATCTCACGGAAGAAGCCGATGTCGTGATGTGGATGCACGACGAGGTCGCCGCCAGGGGCCGCCTTCCACTCGTGGAAGCGGAAATCGTCATCGACTCATTGTCGAGCGCGATGCACCAGCAGGCCAACGCACTGGTCCCGCTGCTGACGCTGAAGGAGTTCGATCAATACACGACCACGCACGCGCTGAACGTGGCCGTGCTGGCAATGGGGCTCGCCGAACATCTGGGGCTGTCGACGCGTGAGGTGCGCGCATACGGCGTTGCGGGGCTGCTGCACGACCTCGGGAAGGTCAAGGTGCCGGTGGAGATCGTGCAGAAGCCGGGCGCGCTGACGCCGGAGGAGCGGGCGATCATGTGTCAGCACCCGGTGGACGGTGCGCGACTGATCCTCGAATCGGACAACCGGCTCGATCTCAGCGCCGCCGTGGCGTTCGAGCACCACATCATGATCGATGGTGGTGGGTACCCCACGCGACGCAGCCGCCGCGATTGTCACCATGCGAGCATGCTCGTTCACGTGTGCGACGTGTTCGACGCGCTGCGCACGCACCGCCCGTACCGCGTCGCGTGGGAAACGAACGCCGTCGTGGACTACATCACGCAGCGCATGAACACCGAATTCCATCCGGACATCGCGCGCGCGTTCATCACGATGCTGCGGGAGCGTGAGCTGCGAGACGCGCGTGCGGACGCGATCGATGGGCTGGCGATCGCCCATGCCGTCGCCTAACGAAATCGGGAATCGGGAATCGGCAATCGGGAATCGGGATTCGGGATTCGGGGTTAACGGGAACCGGGAACCGGGAACCGAGGCTCCAATCGGAGTCACTGTTCCCGGTTCCCAGTTCCCTGTTCCCGCCTTATTCCCGATTCCTAGACGTCGCCGAGCGTCAGGGGTCGCGGCGTCTTGCCGTCGATGTCGGTGAACCCATACCGCTTCGCCAGATCGGCCGCGACGAGCGCCTGTCCGCTCAGCGCCAGGAGCTCTGGGTCGGTGAAGAGCCCATGCACGGCGCGACCGATGAACTCGGGGCTCTCCGAGTTGGTGAGATCGAACACGCCGGCGCCGAGGACAGCCTCAGTACGGACGAGACCTGGGTAC
>DATCGG010000346.1:0-23148 GCA_036509075.1 Gemmatimonadaceae bacterium | reverse complement strand
CCGCGCTCGCGACCGCGGCCGCCGAAAGCATGAGCGCGTCAGTGAACGCCTTCGTCTCTCGGCGCGTCGCCCGTCGTACGACACGGATGACATCGCCGGCGAGGCCAATGGCCTCCTGCCACACCTTCGTTTCCCGCGCGGCGCCAGGCATAGGCCCAAAATAGGATTGGCGCTACCCGGATCCCCCATCCATCCTGTGCCGTTCAACACATTCGCACGCAGCGCCGTCGAAACTGGCTTCACAGTCGGCCGCGCTTGCCCGTAATGGGAGCTTGTGATAAAATTCACAAGCCTCACCGGCCATACCGCCCGACCCCCTTCCTTCATTCCCATGGCATCCGAAACCACGCTCCGTCCCGGCGAGATCAAGGACATCCTGCTCCGTGAGATCGAGGCGGCAGATCTTCACGAGCTCGACGTCGAGGAAGTCGGCACAGTCCTCGAGGTCAAGGACGGAATCGCGCGCATTTACGGGCTGCAGAAAGCCATGTCGGGCGAAATGCTCGAGATCCAGTCCTCGGACACCGGCAACAAGGTCGTCGCCCTCGCGCTCAACCTCGAGGAAGACAACATCGGTGCCATCATCCTCGGTGACTACCTCCAGCTGAAGGAAGGCGACCAGGCGCGGCGAACGACCCGCGTGCTCGACGTCCCTGTCGGACCAGCGCTCGTTGGCCGCGTCGTCGACGCCCTCGGTAATCCGATCGACGGACTCGGGCCGATCGTCGCGAACATGAGGCGAAAGGTCGAGTCGCCGGCGCCGGGGATCATCGTGCGCCAGCCCGTGAAGGAGCCCCTCCAGACCGGCATCAAGCCAATCGACTCGATGATCCCGATCGGCCGCGGTCAGCGCGAGCTCATCATCGGTGACCGCGGGATCGGCAAGACGGCCGTCGCGATCGACACGATCATCAACCAGAAGGGCCAGGGCGTCATCTGCGTTTACGTCGCCATCGGCCAGAAGGCCTCCACGGTGGCGTCGGTGGTCGAGCGCCTCAAGCAGACTGGCGCGATGGAGTTCACGATCGTCGTTGTCGCGTCGGCATCGGACCCGGCGCCCATGCAGTACATCGCGCCCTACTCCGGCTGCGCGATGGCCGAGTACTTCATGTACCACGAGGGAAAGCCGACGCTGTGCGTGTACGATGACCTCACCAAGCAGGCCGCCGCGTACCGGCAGCTGTCGCTGGTGCTTCGTCGTCCGCCTGGCCGCGAAGCCTACCCCGGCGACGTCTTCTACCTGCACTCGCGTCTCCTCGAACGCGCGGCGAAGCTGCGCGAGGACACCGGCATCGTCGACAACAAGACGATCTTCAAGCCCGGTGGCTCGCTGACGGCGCTGCCGATCATCGAGACGCAGGCCGGCGACGTGTCGGCCTACATTCCGACGAACGTCATCTCGATCACCGACGGTCAGATCTTCCTCGAGTCCGACCTGTTCTTCGCGGGCACACGGCCGGCGATCAACGTCGGTATCTCCGTGTCGCGCGTAGGCGGCTCGGCGCAGGTGAAGGCAATGCGGGCCGTGGCTGGCCGACTCCGTCTCGATCTGGCGCAGTTTCGTGAGCTCGAGGCGTTCTCGGCGTTCGCGTCGGACCTCGATGCCGCGACCAAGCGTCAGCTCGAGCGCGGCGCGCGTACAGTGGAGGTGCTCAAGCAGCCGCAATACTCACCGATGCCGGTCGAGCAGCAGGTGATGATCATCTACGCCGTCACCAACGGTCACCTCGATGACGTCCCGGTGAAGCGGATTCGCGAGTGGGAGCGCCAGTTCCACGAGTTCATGGCCGCTCGCTTCTCGCAGGTCGGCAACAAGATCCGCACGGAGAAGGTCCTCTCGAAGGAGACCGAGGCGGAGCTCAAGAAGGGCATCGACGCGTTCAAGACGACCTTCAAATAAGGGGACATCGGGACCAGGGACTGGGGACTCAGCCGGGAGGTTTCTACCGGCGAGGAATTCTGCTCGGCGCTAATAGCGTCCCAGCCGAGTCCCCAGTCCCTGGTCCCCAGTCCTCACCTAACGAGCGAACCGAATGGCCAAAGGTCGTGAGCTAAAAGGGCGGATCAAGTCCGTCGAGAACACGCGGAAGATCACGCGGACCATGGAAATGGTCGCGACGTCGAAGATGAAGCGCGCCCAGGAGCGCGTGGCGGCGGCGCGTCCGTTCGCGACGGTGCTCACCGAGGCGATCTCGGATCTGTACTCGTCGGATCTGGCCGAGCGCTTTCCGCTTCTGCGCCAGCCGGCCACGATCCAGCGTGCCGCGGTGCTCGTGTTGACGTCGAATCGCGGTCTCGCCGGTGGGTTCAACTCGAACATCATGAAGGAAGCGCGCGGTCTCCTCGCGCGGCTCACATCCGAAAGCATCGACGTCGAGCTCCATGTGGTGGGACGCAAGGGGCTCGGCTACTTCCGATACGTGGGTCGCGACGTCGCGAGCTCGCGTACGGACATCACCGATCGCCCGACGGTCAAGGAAGCCGGTGAGCTCGTGGATGGCTTGATGAACCGGTTCTCCAGCGGAGCGCTCGACGCCGTGTATGTGGTCTCGGCACGGTTTCGGTCTGCGCTGTCGACGCCGCCGCACACCGAGAAGATTTTGCCGGTCACTCCGCCCGAGAGAAAAGGGCCGTCGCGTGACTACCTGCTCTTCCCGTCTGCCGAGGCGATCCTGACGGAGCTGTTGCCGGCGTACGTGCGGAACGCGGTGTATCGCGCGCTGGTGGAGAATGAAGCGGGCTTCCAGGGCGCGCAGCGGACGGCGATGAAGAACGCCACCGACAACGCGACGGACATCCTGAACGTGCTCCGTCGTACCTTCAATCGCGCTCGTCAGGCCAACATCACGCAGGAAATCTCCGAGATCGTCGGCGGAGCGGCTGCACTTGAATAGGGACTGGGGACTAGTCCCCAGTAGAGAGTTTCTCCAACAGAGATCAGACATGGCAACTGCTGCACCTACCCGGAACATCGGCCGCGTAGTTCAGGTCATCGGCCCGGTGCTCGACGTCGAGTTCGATGCCGAGCGCCTGCCCGAGCTCTACAACGCACTCGAGCTCACCGTCCGTGATGACGAGGGTGAGCACAAGGTCGTCGCCGAAGTGCAGCAGCACATCGGTCGGAACCAGGCGCGTGCGGTCGCCATGTCCAGCACCGATTCGGTTGTCCGTGGCATGGCGGTCACCGACACGGGCGCGGCCATTTCCGTCCCGGTCGGCCCGGCCGCGTTAGGGCGCATCCTCAACGTACTCGGCGAGCCGGTGGATAACGGGGCACCCATTCCGCCTAACACCGAGCGCTGGCCGATTCATCGCAAGCGTCCGGACTTCGTCGACCTCGAGCCGAAGACCGAGATCTTCGAGACCGGCATCAAGGTCGTCGACCTGATCGCCCCGTTCGTGAAGGGCGGCAAGATCGGTCTGTTCGGCGGCGCCGGCGTCGGCAAGACCGTCGTCATTCAGGAGCTCATCAACAACGTCGCGAAAGGCCACGGCGGTCGCTCCGTGTTCTGCGGCGTGGGAGAGCGCACGCGCGAAGGGAACGACCTCTATCTCGAGTTCAAGGAAGCGGGGATTCTCGAGCAGGTCGCGCTCATCTACGGACAGATGAACGAGCCACCCGGTGCACGACTCCGCGTCGGCCTGTCCGGCCTGACGGTGGCGGAGTACTTCCGTGATCGCGAGAACGCGGACGTGCTCGTGTTCATCGACAACATCTTCCGCTTCACGCAGGCGGGCTCGGAGGTGTCGGCGCTCCTCGGCCGTATGCCGAGCGCCGTGGGATACCAGCCGACGCTTGCCACCGAGATGGGTGACCTGCAGGAGCGCATTACGTCGACGCGCAACGGGTCGATCACCTCGGTGCAGGCGATCTACGTGCCGGCCGACGACCTCACGGACCCGGCGCCGGCGACGGCGTTCGCGCACCTCGACGCGACGGTCGTGCTCTCGCGCGCGATCACGGAGCTCGGGATCTATCCGGCCGTCGACCCGCTCGCGTCGTCGTCGCGAATTCTCGACGCGCAGTTCATCGGCGACCGTCACTACAAGGTTGCGACCGAGGTGCAGCACATTCTGCAGCGCTACAAGGAGCTGCAGGACATCATCGCGATCCTCGGCATGGACGAGCTGTCGGAGGATGACAAGCGCGTCGTCGGCCGGGCACGCCGTATCCAGCGGTTCATGTCCCAGCCATTCGCCGTGGCGTCGCAGTTCACGGGCATGGAGGGGAAGTACGTGAAGCTCGAGGAGACCGTCTCGTCGTTCGAGCGTCTCACGCAGGGCGAGTTCGATCAGTATCCGGAGCAGGCCTTCTTCATGTGCGGCGGCGCCGACGACATCGCGAAGAACGCCGAGCGCCTCGCGCAGAGCTGAGAAGCGTCACATGCCACTCAACGTCTCGGTCATCTCGCCGGAGAAAACGCTGTTCGAGGGCAGCGTCGACTCGGTCGTCGCACCCGCGTACGATGGCGAGGTCGGAATTCTGCCCGGGCACGCGCCGATGATGACGCTGCTCGGGAAGGGCACCCTCAAGCTCGGCGCGGAGGGACGCGCCGGCCGGTTCAGCGTGGAGGGCGGGTTCCTCCAGGTTGTCGACAACGTGGTTCGCGTGGTCACGGAGCGCGCCTCGCAGACGTAGGGATCGCTCGGGCGTGTCGGATCGCTCGTTCGAGTCGCGCGATGGGGAAGGACTCACGTCTGTGAGTCCTTTTTTCATCGCGGCTGCATGGGCGCGTGCCTGACGCGACGGCACGTGCAAGCACGGGGCTTGCACCCCGGCAAGTCGTGACCCGACCCGAGCCATTCCGCCGAGCCCTTGGTTTTGCCGCGATCGCCTGTGGCATCCCGGCATTTGGAGCGCGCGCGCAGATGCCGACGATCCCTGTGCTGCAGAACGGGTTTACCTCGAGCGGGATGACGCTTGCCGTCAACTACGGATCGGCATCGGCCAGCACTGCGTATGCGCTGGCGCTCGGATGGGGTCCTTCGTCGAACCGATTTCAGATCAGCGGCGCGATAGGCGGAGTGCGTCCCGACACGGGCGGCACGTGGACTGGATATGGCGCCCGCGTTGCGATCCCGTTGTTCTCCACGAAGGCGGACCAGTTCGGCGTTGCGGCGTTCGCGGGCGTGGGTGGAGGGCGTCGCGACACGACGGCGCTGGTTCGCATCCCGGTCGGCCTCGGCGTCGGGTACCGCTTTGGGCTTGGCGCGACGCGTAGCGTGTCGGCCTATGCCTCGCCATTTTTCGTCTGGTCGCGGCTGAGCGAGCGTGGGTCTCGCGCTCAGGGCGACAACGCGATGCGTGGCTCGGTCGCCATCGATCTCGTGCTCACCCGTAATATCGGACTGACGGCCGGGTACGAGTTCGGAGCCAAGAGCTCCTCCGCCTTCGGAGGCGGCAGCGGGCTGTTTGGGGCCGCTGCCTCGTACGCGTTTCGGTAATCGAAATAGCTCCAGCGTACCAGACCTCTCGGAGAAAAATGGTAATGAGTAAGGTTGCAGGTCGAGCGGTGCTCGCCGTCGCGTTCGTCTTGCCAGCAGCGCTCGGGGCACAGGGGTGGGCGTACCCCTCGTTCCAGCCGCCACGCGTCATGAATCGCGAGTTCAACTTCGGCGTGGCCGATGCGGGAGACGCGGGCACGAGCCTCATCTTCCAGTGGAGAGAGGGCCTCTCGACTCGCAGCCAACTCGGGCTCGATGTCGGGTTCGCCGATCCCGAGGGAAAGGGGAACGGCAAGCTGGTGCTCGCCGGCCAGTACGGGTACCTGTTCACACAGGGCAATGCGGAGATGCCGCTCGCCTTTCTGGGAACGGCCGGCATCGGGTTCGCATTCGGCGACGGTGGCAACCTCGTGCGAATCCCGCTCGGGGTCTCGATTGGCCATCGCTTCCCGCTTGATGAGGGCTTCGCGATCACCCCGTACGTGCACCCGCGTGCGTCGATCGACGTGTGTAGCGACTGCGGGAGCAGTGGCGGCAACGAAACCGACCTCGGCATCGACTTCGATATCGGGGCGAATTTCGAGGTCACGAAGCAGCTTTCTTTTCGTGTCAGCGTGTTGTTCGGCGGGTCCGACACTTTTGGTGACTCCAACGGGTTCGGGCTCTCGCTCGCGTGGTCGCCGCCGCAGTTGTCGAAGCTGATTCGACGGTAGGTGCGGGCACGGAGGGGGTTGGCTTGCAACTTGCCCCCTCTGTGTTTTTCCGACACTCGATCACTCAATGACTGAGGCTTCGCTCCCCACCGTTCTCGTCGTCGACGACAACCACGACAACGCTGACATCGTGCGGCAATACCTCGAGGCGAAGGGGTATCCCGTGTCGGTAGCGTACAGTGGAGAGGAGGCGCTCGCGCTCTTCGAGTCGGGTCGCCCGTCGATCGTGCTACTGGACGTGATGATGCCGGGCCGCGACGGGTGGGAGGTTTGCCGCCTCATGAAGCAGCACCCTTCTCACGGCCGTGGGGTACGCGTAATCATGGTTACGGCGCTCGATCAATGGGACGACAAGCGACAGGCGCTGCAGACCGGCGCGGATGACTACGTGACGAAGCCGATCGATCTTCCGGGACTGGTGCGCACGGTGGAGCGGAACGCCGCGGCGCTGCAGGGTGCCGCCTGATGCGTTTTCCGCAATTGCCATGACGGCGTGAGCCAGCCGGTCATCCTCACCGATAGCAACGACCCGTCCATTCGCGACGCGGCCGCACTGCTCGAGTCGTGGGGGGTTGTTGTCCGTCGCGATCGTGAGCTCGCGGCGTCGGTAGACGAAGTTCCCGACGTCCGCGTCATCGTCACGACGACCGACAATCCGAACGCGCTGCGCGATGTTGTCGAGCGCGCACGTGCGCGTGTCGTCCCGGTGATCGTAGGCTGCGCGAACGACGTCGCGCGTCGGCGAGCGATCGAGCTTCGCGTCGACGAGTGGTTCCTGCTGCCGGCATCGCCGGAGGAAATTGCCTCGCGAGTGCGATCGGCGCTCGCGCGTGCGACGCCCGCCGCCGCCGCGCTCGCGGACCGCATCGAGCGCGTCGAGTACGAACAGATGCTCTACGATCACCTCACCGGGTTGCCGACGTTGCCGGTGATGATCGAGCGGTCGCGCCAGCTGATCAAGGAGCGCGGTGAGCTGATCGTGCTCTACTTCAACTTCGTTCGCTACTCGAAGATCGAAGAGATCTACGGGTGGGAGAAGCTGGATGCGGTGCTGGAGACGACGGCGCAGGCGGTCCGCGAGTTCCTCGATGCGAGCGCGCTGCGATCGTCACGGGTGATGGTGAGCTTCACGAACGATGATGACTTCGTGTTCTTCCATGTGCCGCCACCGGACGTCGCGGCGGTCACGGACGCCGAGATCACGGAGCTCGTGTCGCGGTTGCAGGACCACGTGGGCGGCCGGATCGAGGCGGCGCATGGTGAGGAGATCGCGTCGCTGTTCGAGATCTACGTTGGGAGGGCGCACGTCTACTACAACCCGAAGATCCGGTTGCAGCGCCTCATCTACCGCGGGATTCGCGAGGCGGCGAACGCGGCCAAGAGCGTGGAGGAGCGCGAGCGCGGCCGCCGCGTGGAGGACCTGCGCCGCAGCCTGCGGGAACGGGCGGTGTACATCGACCTCCATCCGATCCTGGTCGCGGACACGCGACAGGTGTACGGGTACGAGGCACTCGCACGCGGAACGCTCCGCACGCTGCGCAGCCCCGAGATCATGTTCGAGGTCGCCGCCGAAGCGGACCTCTTGTGGGAGCTGGGCCGTCTCTGTCGCAGCAAGGCAATCGAGGCGATGAAGACGCGCCTAACGCGTGGCGAGCTGCTGTTCCTCAACGTGGACCCGCACGACTTCGTGGATCCGGAGTTCAGCCAGCTCGATCGCGAGGTGGCCGACCCGCAGCGCGTCGTCATCGAGATCACCGAGCGCACGGCGATCAAGGATTACCCGAAGTTTCGCGAGCGTCTGAAGGCCCTTCGCGAACGCGGCTATCGTTTTGCGGTCGACGATGCCGGAAGCGGGTACGCCGGGCTGGGCTCCATCGCGAACCTCGAGCCCGATTTCATCAAGCTCGATATTTCGCTCATCGACTGCATCGACACGAACTTCATCAAGCAGAACCTGGTCGAGACGATGGTGCGCTTCGCGAACGACCAGGGCGCCAAGGTGATCGCCGAGGGTGTCGAGCGCGCCGAGGAGTACGAGACGGTGAAGGGCCTTGGTGTGCACCTGGTGCAGGGGTTCTTCCTGCACCGTCCGTCGGAGAATGCGGTGTCGCGGACGACGGGCGAGAATGCGGTAGTTCGCCCGCCGGACACGGTCGCTCGCGTGGGGGGTGGTACCTAGGCTCGCTAACTCGCCAGACACGGACGCGTCGCGGCAGCCAAGAACGAGCTTACCTCTGCGGTGAAAAGCGCGCTATGCGTCGAGAAGCGTCTCCACCAGCTTCCAGGATCGTTCGGCGGCGCCGAGCCCTCGCTCCACGAGGTCGCGCGCGGCGCGCCCGGCCTCCTGCCGCGCCGAGTCGTCCGTGAGCCACGTTCGAAGTCGCGACGCGAGGCCGGGCTCGCTCGCCTCCGACGCGCCGCCGCCGGCGACGATGAGCAGCTCCGCGTCTCGGCTATTCGCATAACGCGGCCCGAACAGTACGGGAACACCGAACGCCGCCGGCTCGAGGACGGAATGCAGCCCGGCGGCGTGGAAGCCGCCGCCCACATACGCGACGGTTGCGAGCGCATACAGGTCGCCGAGCACGCCAACCCGGTCGACGATCACGACGTCCGCGTTAGGCGCCGCATCACTGCCGAGTCGCGCGTTGCGGACCCGCGCCTCAGCCGCCCACCGCTCGATCGGCGTCAGGTGCGAGTCGGTCGGCTCGTGCGGCGCGATGATGAGACGTGCGTCGGGCACTGCGCTGCGCACCTTGCCCCACGCGGCGAGCAGGGGACGCTCGTCGGCGGGCCACGTGGAGCCCGCCACCAGCGTGGGCCGGTCACTGGTCAGCATCGCGACGAGCCCCGCCCCCCGGTCTACTCCACGCACGCGCGCCCACACCTGGTCGTAGCGCGTGTCTCCCGTGACCTCGATTCGCTCGCGCCGAACTCCGAGATCGACGAGCCGTTCGGCGTCGCGCGCATCGATTGCGCCAACGGCATCGAGGCGAGCGTACGCATCGGACAAGAGGCGCGCCGCCATGCCCCGCCGGCGTGACGAGCCTTCCGCGAGCGTTGCGCTCACGAGCCCGAGCCGCACGCCGCGTTCGGCAGCGATGCGCGCGAGGTTGGGCCACACATCGAGCTTGCTGAAGACCAGGGCCCGCGGCGCGAGCGCGTCGAGCGCCACCTCACCATCGCTGGCCGTATCGAACGGGAGATAGTCCGCGAAGTCCACGTCGAGTCCACGCGCGAAGGCGGCGGCGCTCGGCGAAAAAAACGTGTAGGCGAGCTGCAAATCCGGCCGCTCGCGACGAGCGAGCTGCAGAACGGGGCGTGCCTGCAAGCCTTCGCCCACTGACGGCGCGTGCATCCAGAGCAGCGCGCGTGCGGGGGTGCGGTGGGCGCCCGCCCATGTTGCATAACGAGCGCGAATGCCTCGGCGCGCACGCAGGGCGCGCAGCAGTTTCGTGTCGCTGGCGGGAGCAAGCGCAGCGAGCGACCGCGCGAGGTTGCCCGCTGCGTCGTAGACGAGGCGAAGGACCGCGTCCACGGCGCGCGTACGGATGATCTGGGCGCGGTTTACTACCTGGAGCCGGCGCGCGCGAGCGCTTCGTCGAGGGCCTTTCTCAGGTTCTCGATGGGCTGGACGCCTTCGAGTGGCAGGTCGGCAATGAAGAACGACGGCGTTGCCCTCACTCCAGCGCGCGCCGCCTTCTCGCGGTCGGCTTCGATGAGCGGCAGCATTTTGTGGGAGGAGACGCATGATCGAAGCGCGGTCAGGTCGACACCCACCGATGCGGCGATCTGCTCGAGCGCCGAGCGGGGATCTGAGAGTGGCGCCCATTTCTCCTGGGCCGCGAACAGTGCGTCGTGCATTTGCCAGAACTTGTCTTGCGCGGCGGCGCACATGGCGTGCTCTGCCGCTGGGATCGCGTTCGCGTGCGAGTTGATCGGGAAGTTGACGAAGGCGAGCCGGACTTTGCCGTTGTCGATGTACTCGCGGCGGATGGTGAGGTCCGAGGAGTCATGCCACATCTTGCAGTACGGGCACTGAAAGTCGCTCGCGATAATCATCCAGACCTTCGCCGCCGGATTGCCGCGAATGCGCGCGCTGTCAGCGTGTGCGACGAGTGGGTCAGTCGTCGGTGTGGTGGTTGCTGCTACTGCCGCTGCGCCGGTGGCCGCCGAGGATGCGGTGGCCGGGGCGGAACTCGCGGCCGGTGGCGTTTTCGCACGCGCGTCCTCGGCGCCTTTGCATCCGGCGCCGGCGATCAGCAGAACGGCAATGGTGGCGGTGCGGAGATCGATATTCATCGGACGGTGTACCGTGATGGAGTCGCGCGCGA
Source organism: Gemmatimonadaceae bacterium (assembly GCA_036509075.1). GTDB lineage: Bacteria > Gemmatimonadota > Gemmatimonadetes > Gemmatimonadales > Gemmatimonadaceae > JAJKIV01. The sequence goes on along the minus strand of DATCGG010000346.1, from coordinate 12,656 downwards.
GAATTACGGCTGAGCCGCGTGAGCCCGCAGTTGCGTGGCGGAAAGATACCGCACGGGTCACATGCGAGGCTACGCTGTCCGCTCAATCACTACTATTATGGGGCATACGTCTTGCACCCCCGCTCGCCGGAGTCGCGCCTGCGATCCCGGCGATGCCAACCTCCACGACGACAGGCCAGATGGTCGCGGTGCAGTCGTGCCGTGGGTTGACCCGTCGTTCGTTCCGTCGCGTTTCGCGAGCTAGCGCCGAATCGCTTCACCAGTCGGGAGGGCTGATGCGCCAACCGCCGCGGGCGAGAGCGTGGTTGATGGTCGCGTGCGCGACCAGTGTCGCCGGGTTCTCCGCGCGCGCTCAGCAAGTGGTGCAGCCGCCGCCGCAGCCGTACACGCAGACGATGCAGTTCGGCGCCGGCTACATCAACACGCCTGCGGCATGGGTCTCACGGCGGAGTGCCGACTCGTGGCTCACGATTTCGGCAAAGGACATCCCGTCGTTCGACGATCCGGCCGGGAATAAGCTCGCCTCGCGCCTCAACTCGAACTTCGCGATCGACACGCACTGGGGTGGACGCGCATCGGTTGGTTTGTCGTTCTACAGCCAGAACCCGGAGTGGGGCTTTTTCGGCCAGGCGCTGCTCATTCGCGATGGCGACTTCGGCCAGCGCTTCATGCCGGCGTTCTCCATTGGCGCGCGCAACATCGGAAAGTTCAAGCACGAAGATCGCTTCCTCATCGGCCACGACGTGCGATACGACAGCGCCGGGCAGTCCGACGAGATCGTCGTGTCGCGTTATGATAACTTCAAGACGTCGCCGACCCTGTACGCCGTGGCGACCAAGGAAGTGCCGCTGTCCGGCTATTCGCGGAACGGCCAGATGTCGATGTCGTTCAGCCTCGGGTACGGGAATGGTCTCTTCCGTGACGACGGTGGCCTCGGCGACCAGTACAACAACCGTGGCACGATCGCCAAGGGGCTGTTTCTGGGCAGTCGACTCGTTATGCACCCATGGGCCAATGGCAGCGTGACGGTGCTCGCCGAAAATGATGGGTGGGATTGGAACGCCGGTGCCGTCGCGGAGTGGCGAGGCGTGACGATCGGCTTCTACGGCACGGAGCTCGAGGAAGGCGGGCGGCGGAACGAGGCCGAAGGGTTCAACGTGTACAACTACGCGAAGTTCAACTTCTCGATCGGGTACTTCGGGAACGTGCGGGACATCGCGCACGGAATGGTGCTTCGCTCGCAGGTCGCCGACCTGACGCGCGAAAGCCAGCAGCTGCGCTACGAGATTGCCTCGCGGGAACGGCGCATCGAGCAGCTCCAAAAGGATCTCGCCGAGGCGCAAAGCACCGAGTTGGCGCGGATGGAGCAGCGGCGCCAGCAGCTCGAGCAGGAATTACAGGCCGAGCGCGACGCCGTCAAACGGGCAAACGATCGATTGAAGGAGATCGAGCAGGGTCGACCGCCCGCCAAGAAGCCGGAGGGTCGCTGACGATGCGGCCTCGGGTGGTGCTTGCCGGGCTGGCGTTAGGCATCGCGCCGTTGACCGGCGCGGCGGCCCAGCAGGACTTCCCACAGACGCTGTATTGGGGCTCCGGGCTCATCGACATCCCGGTCGCGTGGGCATCGCCGCTCAGCGGCGATTTCGCGCTCAACTATTCGGCAAAGCGCTTCCGCGCCGTGCCGGGCATGACGAACGTCACCTACAGCGACCGGATGAACTCGCAGTTCACCCTGTCGGGCTCGGCCCTCGGGCGTCTCGAGGGTGGTGTCGCCTTCTACTCCAGCAATCCGGAATACGGGTTCTTCCTCCGTGGCGTGTTAGTCACAGAGGAGGATCTGAACCTGCGAGGCGGTGCCCTGAAGTGGTTTCCGGCACTCGCTGTCGGCGTGCGCAATCTCGGGAAGTACAGCCACGCCGACCGCTTCGGGCTGGGTTACGAGATCCTTCCGCCGAACGGAGCAAACCCGGACTCGCGACATCAGGCCGATTCGCTTCACCTCGGTTTCGATACCGCGCCAACGCTCTACGTCGTCGCCACGAAGAGTATGGTCTTCAACCAATTCCACGGCATGGGCCTCAGTCTCACGCTCGGGGGAGGGAACGGGTTGTTCAGCGACGATGGCGGGTTAGGCGCCTCGTATGCGAAGAACGCGACCGGCGGATTCTTCTACGGTGCGATGGCGAACTTTCCGGTGACGCCGGATTTCCGCGTCAACGTCATGGCCGAGAACAACGCGTGGGACTTCAACCTTGGCGCGTCTGCCGAGTATCGCGGGCTGCGCGCGGGGTTCTACGTCACGGAGTTGGGGGCCGGGTCGAGCGAGCCGTCATCGGCCGCCCTCACGCCCGAGCGCTATTACAATTACCGCAAGATCGCCTTCACGATCGGCTGGCAGAGCAATGTGTTGGGCCTGGTGCATGGCGATTTCCTGCAGAAACGCGCAGAGCGGCTCACGCACGAGCGCGATCAGCTGCTGGCCGACATCAGCGAGCGTCAGCAGCGTGTCGCCTCGCTGCAGTCGGAACTCGATCGGTACGAAGCACAGAACCTGCTCGAGCTCGAGCAGCGCCGCGCGGCGGTGGAAACGCAGTTGCGACAAGAGAAGGAAACGCTGCGACGGCTCGAGGATCGGCTCAAGCGACTGGAACAACAGCGCGGCGTACCGCCGCCGGCAAAACCGTAGGCCGATGCCGATACACCGCTTCCCCCACGGCGGAACGGGTTTCATGACCAGACGCGTACTGGCTACCGCGGCTGCGGTAACCCTCGCACTTTCGATCTCGCTCCCGCGTACAGGGCTCGCGCAGTCAGATCCCAAGTACAAGGCCAAGCGCGACCAGCTCTCGAAGGAGCTCGACCAAACCGAGAAGGCGCTCGCCGATGTGAAAGGGCAGCGCGCACAGGCGGAAGCACGCCTCGAGAGTCTCATCGCCCAGACGATGCAGGAGCGCGCGCAGGCGCTGCTCCTGACCAACGAGCAGACAGCGCTGCAACAGCTCGATGCGCTGTTGGCCACGTCGCAGACGAACCTCACCAACCAACGCGACCGATTCACTGGCCTCAGCAGCGCGGTCGGCGGACGGTCGGGCGCAATTCTCGTCGTGCTGCTCCGTGCGGACTCGTCGCAGGCGCAAACGGTGCAGTCCGCCGTCGTGTCGATCGACAACGTGTCGGGCGATCCGCGCACGTACTCGCCACTGGCGAGCGGTGCGCTCGCGCGTGGGGCGGTGGACGAGGTGTATCGCTCGCCTGTCATCCCGAGCGATCATGCGATCGCAATCCAGGTGACCGTGGATGGCCGAACCCTGACGGGAACAGCGAATGTGCCGGCCGCGCAGCAAGCGGTCACGTACGTCCAGTTCGTCGTGAGGAATGGGCAGGTGACCTCCACATCGTGGGCAGGTCGGGGCAGCGGGCAGTTCTGATGCGAAGCATGCTGCGAATCCTCATCGGGCTCCTTCCCGTTGCGGCGCTCGCCGCGGCGTCGGTGCCGCGCGGTGCGGCCGCGCAATCGACGAAGCCGACGTCGGGTGAGCTGACGCGAACCGTCGACGCCGAGGTGCGCGTCGCGATGTTCGAGCTCGCGATGGATCGACCGTATCCGGCGCTGAGCCGCCTCGAGCGCGTCTCGTCCATAGTCCGGCAGGACTCGACCGGCCTCGGTGAGCTGGAGCGCGCCGCGCTGCATTTCCTGCTGTCGCAGACCTACTATCGCCTGGGCATGATGTCGGCGTTCCGGCGCGAGGCGGACGGACTGGCCGGCGCCTCGACTCGTTATGCATCGGTGCTTCGACCTCAGCTACTGGTCGAGGCGTATCGCGGCGGAGACTATGCGCGAGTCGCAACGTTGTCGCGCACTCAGTCCTCGAACGACGCCACCGGGCTGAGCCCCCTGGTCGCCGGGCTGGCGGCGTACCGTTCCGGTGACCTCGCGGGCGCGCGGACAGCGTTCGCACGGGCCAGCGCGTCGAACGGGTCGTTTGCGCCGTACGCGAAGTACATGGAAGTGCTGACGCAGATCCGGTCCGACACCGCGCACGCGGCGAACGCAATTGCGTCTCTCGAGGGGGTCGCGACGGGACTGACGGGCGCGTTCGCCGATCAGGTGCATCTCACGGCGGCGCAGGTCGCATACGAAGGCCGGCGCTACGAGGATGCGGTCCGCATTGCGGGGACGATCGGCGACAGTAGCCAGCTGGCCGCCCCAGCGCTCCTCACCCGCGCGTGGGCACTCTACAAGCTCGAACGTGTCGACCAGGCCGCGCAGGCGTTCAATGATTTCGCCACGCGTTACCCGAATCGCTTCGAGTCCGACGAGGCGCGACTCATGGCGGCACAGGCGCAGCTCGAGCTCGGCCGATCGGTCGACGCAGAGCGTGTCTTTCAACGTGTCGCTGATTCATCGTCGGCCGGTATCGCGCTCCTGCAGGCGCAGACGAACGCCGCGATCGCTGAGCTGTCGCGCGCGCTCGTCACCAGCCGCTCGGTCGAGACGCTCGTCCTCGGTGATCCTAACGCCAAGGTGCTCGCGCTGCGCGATTCGTCGACCGCCGGTGACCTGCTCGCGGTCGGCGCAACATCACCGACGACCTTGCCTGGCGGAGGTCCCATAGCCGTTCTCGCCGCACCTGACGCGGCACGTATCGATTCGATCGCCGCGCGAGCTCCGACGACCGTCAGGCGCGTGTTGTTCACGCCTGCGTCCGCGACGAAACAGCTCGGCGATGTCGCGGTGCGCTCGCAGAACCTCATCGCCGCTGATGCGGCGGTCGGCGTCGCCCGTTACCGCCTGAGCCAGCAGCTCGACGCGCAGCAGCGCGAGATCGCGCTGCTCTCGCAGCTCGGTGGTTCGCTCGCGGCGGACAGCGGTCAGATCGGCACGATGGCGGTGAACTATCAGACCCTCGCTGATTCGATCGCGAGGCTCGACCAGCTCTTGTCCACCGCCGAGACGCGCGTTCGCGAGATGCTCGGCCGCGAGATCGAGGGCACGAGGTCGCTCGCGGCGGAAAACGCGAAGACCGCGGACAGTCTTCGCACCGCCCTGGCCTCGCGCGGCAGCGCGGAGGACCGTGCGGCGCTGGACGAAGAGGTCGCGACCGCCGCGGCGTATGCGAAGGTTGCGGAGATCGCGGCGCAGGGGCTCGACAGCGCAATCGCTCACCATCCGGTATTCGTCGCGCGAAACGCGCTCCGCACGCGTGACGTGAACACCAGGGCAGTGCTCGCGGCCATGCAGTCGTCCTACGCCGGCTCGCGGCGTGACGTCGACGCCGCGCTCGGCACGCTTCACAGCGGCGAGACACCGGAGGTTCAGCGCGCGCGGCAATCGCTCGCCGACGCGGAATCGCGGCGGAGTGCCGCGGAAGGCGATGCCGTGGCGGCTGTGAACGCGGAGCTCTCCGCGCGTGCCGGACGCTTGATTGCCGACCTGCAGCGTAACACGGAAGCGGCGCAGTTCGGCGTTGCGAGCGCCACCTTCTTCCGTGCCATTGACGAGCCACGTGCCGCCGGTGGAGCGGGCAGCGCTGGTTCGTCGCGCAACCGAAATCCGGAACGGAGGCGTTAGGCGCATGCATCGACTGACCCTGTGCGTGCTCCTGGCGTTAGGCGTGCCGATGGTGTCGTCGGTAGCCGCTGCGCAGCAGGACACATCACGCGCCCGGCGCGGCGCGACCACAGCCACGTCGTCCGCTGGTGACGTCGTGCGGTCCGCGTACAATGGTCCCGCGGGCGACACCGCGATCATCCGCCTCGACCGATTTCTACAGCAGTATCCGAAAAGCCCGCTGCGTCCACGCGCCCTCATGCAGCTCGGAGAATTGCTGGTCCGGCGTGCCGACGAGCGGTTTGCGGAAAGCCAGCGAGCTGGGAACGACACGACCGCGCGCCCGGACTACAAGGAAGCCATCGCGCGGTACCAGGAGCTGTTGACCACCTACCCGAAATTCGAGCGTCGCGACGCAGTGGCGTACACGCTCGGGACGCTTTACGCGCAGGAGCAACGACACACCGACGCCGTGAAGGCCTTCTCGACGGTTGCCGCCGATAGCTCCGCATTCACGAGTGAGGCGCTGTTCCGGCTTGGCGATTCGTACTTCGAGATTGCGTCGACTCAGCGAGGTGCCGCGCGACGAAACAGCTTTGCCCGCGCGGCCACGGCGTATGAACGGGCGGCCGCAGCAGCGCCGAAGGATGGCGACATTTACTTCCTGTCGCTCTACAAGCTCGGATGGTCGTATTACAACCAGGCGACACAAACCTCGCAGGCCGAGTACTCCAAGGCCGTGGATGTGTTTGGCCGCCTCATCGACGCTTATGACAAGCTGACCCCGCAGCAGCAGGCGCGACTCGGCCTCCGGAGCGAGACCATCGAGTACATGGCCGTCGCGTTCACGCAGGTGGGTGGCGCGGAAGCGGCCAATCGCTACTTCGCCGCACACGGTGGAGCGGACTATCGCTTGCCCGTCATGCGTCGTGTCGCGTTCAACCTGCAGGAGCAGGGCGACTTTGGGCGAGCGGCTGAAGCGTACGAAGCCGTAGTTACGCAAGCGCCGAACGACTCCAACGCGATCGGGCTGCAGCGCGAGATCATCGACATGTATGAGAACCGCATGCTGGAGCCGGAGCGCGCACAGCAGGCGCGTCTGGACCTCGTGAACCGGTTCGGTCCGGGGTCGCAATGGGCGCAGGCGAACGCGAACAACGCAGCGGCAATTGACAGCGCGGCAGTCGTTCGAGAGATCGCGCTGCGCCAGGCCGCGCAGTACAGCCTGGCGCAGGCGCAGCGTGGTCGCGACAGGCAGAAGTACGCCGCCGCGGCGTCGCTCTACGAGCGGTACCTGCGTGAATTCCCCAAGTCGGACAGCACGCAGGCGGTGAACACGTACTTCGCGGAGGCGTTGTTCAGCACCGGCGATTACGCTCGGGCCGGGGCGGAGTACTCGCGGACGGCGTACGCGTACCCCAACGATTCGACGGGCGCGGTTGCCGAGCGTGCCGGACGCAACGCGATCGTGGCGTTCGATTCTGCGCTCGCCAAGAACCCGCGTGACGTCGCGGCGCAGGACTCGCTGTTCGCGTCGGTTGATCGATTCGCCGCGCGCTTTCCGGCGAGCAGCGTGTCGCGCACCGCGCTCATGCAGAAGGGCCGCCGCGCACTGGAAGCACAACGCTGGGATGTCGTGGAAACGACCTTCCGCACGTACGCGCAGCGGTACCCGAACGATTCGCTGACGCCTAACGCGCAGAAGCTCGTTGGCGACGCGCTCTACCGGTCAGGCAAGTACGATGCGGCGCAGGCCCAGTGGGAGCTCGCGCAGAGCTCAGCGCGTCAGGGCGGCAAACGCGGGCTGGCGGACTCCATCGCCACCGTTCGCACGGCTGCGGCGTCGTCGTACGCCGACACGCTGATCAGATCGGGCAATTTCGAGCGTGCCGCCGAAGAGGTCTACGTCGCGTTCGCGGACAAGAATCCGGCATCCGAGAAGGCGCCCGACGCGCTGCGCGACGCGATCGAGACCTACTTGCTAGCGGACAACGATGCCCGTCGACGCGGGGATGCCGCTGCCTCGCAGAAAGCGCGCGACCGGGCCATTGCGCTCGCCGACCGCCTGACGACGCAATATCCGAAATACCAGTATCACGCACAGTATCAGGCGCTGCGCGCGCAGCTCCTCGCGGAATCCGGCAGGCGTGAGGAAGCGCTGACGGCTCTCCAGAGAGTCGTCGCCGAGAATCCAACATGGGACGGGCGAGCCGACGCGATGGTGCGGATTGCGTCCACGCTCGACTCGCTCAAGCGGAAGCGCGAGGCCGCGTCCGCGTACGAAGCCTTCGCCGCGGCGTACCCTCGCGACCGACGGGCACCTGACGCGCAGTACAATGCGGCAGTGACGTATCTCGAGGTGCCCGATAGCGTGGCGGCATCGCGCGCGTACGGCACGTTCGTGAATCGGTTTCCGAAAGATCCGCGCACGCCACAGGCGCAGTCCACACGGGTGTCGCTCATGCGCGCGGGCGGTGACTCACTCGGGGTCGCACGTGAGCTCAGCTCGTTATGCACCGCCGCGCCGCCGCCCGAGCTCCGCTCGGCGTGCTCGGCGCGCCTTGCGGAGCAGGAGTTCCGAGCGGGCACTGCGATGTTCCCGCAATACAAAGCGGTGCGCCTCGTGATTCCGTCCAAGGCGCAGCTGAACGCGGCCGGCGTGGCCAAGGCGTCGCGAAAGAAGCAGCAGCTGCTCAAGGACATGTCGGACCATTTCACGAAAGCGATCCAGACGGGTTCGCCGCTGTATCTGGCTGCGGCCACGTACTACGTCGGGCTCGCGCAGTGGGAGTACGGCGACTTCGTGAAGCACGTCCGTCTACCGGTAAACCTGACGGCGGCTGAGCGGGCTGCGGCGAACACAGGCTCGGATCGTCAGGCCACCCAATACTACGATGCGGCGCGTGCGACGTGGCAGGCGCTGCTTGATAAGGCACAACAGCAGAAGATCGACAACGAGTGGGTCAACCGAACGCGCGATGCGCTGGCCGGCAATGTGCCTGCAACGCCACCAACCGGCCCGGGAGGTGAGCGATGACACTGCGTGTCCGCCGTTATGCGAGTCGAGTTTTGGTGCGGTGCGTCACCGTCGCTGCCGTGCTCGCAACGCTAGCTTCGCTCTCATCTCGGGTGGCGAACGCGCAGCAGCCGACCCGAAAGCCGCGGACGCAGGCGCCGCGATCGACGATAGAGATTCGCGGTCAGGTGCCGACGCCGCAGGTAGTTACGGTGCGACCGCGCGAGACACCGGCGTATAGTCGTCGTGTGCTCGTGCCCGGTTTCTTCGATCACGATTTTTGGCCTTCGATCCTGCCGCCGCTCGACATCGTGTCGGCGAGGCCGGGAACTCGGTCCGACACGACCTCACGGTCTACCGCCGACTCCACCGCTCGTCCTCCGTCGTCACCTCGTCCTCCGTCGGGCACGCCTCCTGCTCCTCTGAGACGGTAAGCGGATTCACGTCGTCGTCTTACAGGCGACGACGCCACTTTTTTTTGCGCCGACCCGCAACCGACGATCGCGCGCTCCCGAACCCATGCTCCTCCGGAGACTGTTGAGATGAACACCGTGCTCGAGTGGTACCGCAACGGCGGTCCCGTCATGAATGCGATCCTGCTCGTCGCGGTCGTTGGCCTCGCCGTGTTCCTGGAGCGGTTCTACACGATCGTCATTCGGTCGAAGATCAACGGGCGCGCGTTCATCGAACGCGTGATCCAGCTGGTCCGTGCGGGCAAGATCGAGGACGCGATCAAGCTCTGCGCGCAGTCGGGCGCGGCGCTGCCGGACATGGGGCTCCTCATCCTGCGGAGTCGCAGCCGAGACGAGTCCGACCTCCAGAACGTTGCCGACGCGGCGGCGCTGGCGGTGATCCCGCGCCTCACGCGGCGTCTGCAGTATCTCCCGATGCTCGCGAACGTCGCGACGCTGCTCGGCCTGCTCGGAACGATCTTTGGATTGCGCGCAGCGTTCCAATCGGTATCGATGGCCGCTGCCGCCGAGCGGTCGGAGCGACTCGCGTCAGGCATCGCGATTGCGCTGAACGCCACGGGATTCGGCCTCCTCACCGCGGTGCCGCTGTCGGTCGCGCATGCGTATCTCGTGAGCCAGGCGGAGACGATCATCGAGCATATCGATGAGTTCTCCGTTCGGCTGATCAACGCGCTCATCGACCGGCCGGATGTGCGGCTCGGTCACCGTTAGGCAGACGTCGTGGCATCGGTTTACCTCCGATCGAAGCAACGGCGTGCCGAGCGGGCATCGCTGACCGACGCGGGGCACCTGAACCTCGTGCCGCTGGTCGACATCCTGACGTCGGTCGTGTTCTTCTCGCTGCTGACTTACCAGGGCGCGGCGCTCGCCGCGCTGACGTCCTACGACCTGACGCTCCCGCCCGTCGTGATCACGGCGCAGCAAGCTACCTCCGCACCGCAGAATGCGCTCAACCTCCTGCTGGCCGTGCGCGTCGACCACGACAAGCTGCTCATCGAGCACACCGGTCAAGGAGGTTTCCGGAAGGAGATCTCGGGCGTGCAGGGCGCGTCGCTCGACACGCTCCAGTCGCTCATGACGGAGATTCGACGACGGTACCCGCAGAACTCGGACGTCGTGGTCATTCCTGCCGACGACGTGGCATACGATGACCTGATCCACGTGCTCGAACGGCTCCGCATCGCACAGTTCTCCGGGATCTCGCTCGGCAACCGCACGCGCGCGACCCAGGTTGCCGTGGCGGACCGACGGCCAAATCGAGTCGCGCGATGAGCTCGCAGATCACGCCACCGGGGTCGATGGCGCCCGTCAAGGCCATGGTCGGCGCGCGCAACCGCGCGCGCGCCGCGCGGCTCGCGCGCCGCGCCGCGCAATTCAACAAGTTCCGGCTCGTCCAGCTCAACCTCGTCCCGCTCGTGGACACGTTCGTGTCGGTCGTGTTCTTCACGCTCGTGACGGCCACCGTGGGCGAGCTCGCGCCGGTCGTACGCGGCGTCAATCTGCCGGAGTCGCGAGTCGGCCAGCCCGCCCTGCAGCAGATCACGTTAGGCATCGGCCCGCAGGTCACCCTGGCGGGCCGGCCGGTGATGAGCACGCTCGAGGCGGCTCAGGCACGGTCCGACAACCCTGCGCAGCCGCTCCTGATCCCGCCGCTGTACGCCGCGCTGCGCGCCAAAGCCGACTCCATTCGTGCGCTGCGGCGTATCCCGAACGGTCAATCCATCGACGCGCCGCTGGCTATCCAGGCCGACCGCACGATGCGCTACGACCTGCTGTCTCGCGTTATGCAGACGGCCCGCTTGGCCGGTTTTCGCAATTTGACGCTGCAGGTCAGTCACGTTGCGGACGCGGGCGTGAGGTCGAGTTGAAATGAGCAGTGCAGTCACGCCCAACAGTCCCGTGCCCCCGGAGCCGACCCCGGCGCCCGCGCACGGCGCCGACGAGCCGTTCACTCGGTCGCTCCACTACGAGTTCGCTGGCGAAGAGGGGCGCGCGCTGCTGTCGTCGTACGCCTTTTCCGTTGCGCTTGGCATCGCGTGGCTTGCCTTCGTGTACTTCGGGCCGAGAACACTGCCCATGCAGCTGCTCCCCCGCGACGAGCGTCCGATCGCGGTCACGTTCGACATGCCGGAGCCAACGCAGGACGCGGCCGCCGCGGAAGAGGCAGCGGCTGCCGCTCCACCCGTCCCCAAAGAGCGAAGCGGGGGTCGCCAGCGAACGTCAAACCCCGCTGCGATCGCCAACGCGTTCGGAAACAGCAGCCCCTCCGGCCGCCTCGTGGGCGACGTCTCGAACGTATTGCGGAATGTCGACGTCTCGTCAGGTTCCGGCGGAACGGCGGGAGCGACCGAAGCCGGCCGAAAAGTCGTGCTGGGCGCGGGCGAGGGTGGTGCAGGGTCCCGAACACCGGGACGTGGCGGAATCGGCAACGCGCTCGGCCCGGGCGGTGGTATTGGCGTGGGCGCCGGCGGAGGGACGGTGTCACGGACGCCGGTCCGTATCGCACCTCCGCGGCCGATCGATGCTCCGAAACCCGGAGGCGTTCAACGCGATGTCGGCGAGCTCGGTAACTTCGTGCGCGGCCACGAAGCGCAGCTGCGATTCTGCTACAACGAGTACGGGCTGAAAGAGAACCCATCGCTGGCCGGCTCCGTGACGGCGTCGGTGGCGCTGACACCCACTGGCGGGGTGACCGCCGTGAACGTCACGAACCGGACGTGGTCCGGCGCGGGCGCGGCCGAGACGGAACGCTGCATCACCGACAAGATTCGCACGTGGCACTTCCCGCCTTCCGGGGCGGGCGACGGGACGTTTTCGTTCTCGTTCAGCTTCACGCGTTAGGTTTTGGCGTGCCTGCCGTATAGCTTTCCCGACGGCTCCGCTTCCAACATTTCCGTGCTCCATCTCCTGATCGCGCTGCAGGCCGTTCAAATCCCGCCCGCGCCGCGCGGGTACGGGACCAATGCCGCAGAGATCGTCGTTGACGCGGCGGGCGTGCTCCCCGCGACGTCGGTCGATCACATCAATCGCATCGCGTTCGACGTCCACCAGAAGAGCGGCGGCGAGATGGCGGTTGTCACGCTCGCGGACATCGGTCTGCGGGCGCCGGTGGACGTGGCGCTCGCGATCGGCCGCGCGTGGAAGGTCGGTGCGAACGCGGCGATAGGCCAGCGAACACGCAACGCGGGCGTCGTCATCCTGCTCGTTCCGAAAGAGACGAGCACGAGTGGACGTGGCGAGTGCTTCGTCACCACGGGGCAGGGCACCGAGGGCTTCATCACGGATGCGCAGGCTGCATCATTCTGCCGCGAGGCGGTTCCGTACTTTCGGCAGCGCGAGTACGGGCCGGCGATGGAGCTGGTGGCCAGCCGAGTGGCCGGGCAGTTCGCGCAGGAATTTGGTTTCACGCTCGACTCATCGTCCGGACTGGCGCCAGGGATGCAGCCTGATCTGCAGCCGGCGCCACGCCGCGGTCGCGGCGGTGGCCTGTCTCCGTTCACGATCTTCATACTCTTCATCGTCGCCTACTTCATTCTCAGCTCGCTCAGTCGCGGCCGACGTGGCGGGTGTGGGGGCGGTGGTTGCATCCCGATCCCGATCGTTTTCCCGACAGGCG
>DATCGG010000345.1:0-19568 GCA_036509075.1 Gemmatimonadaceae bacterium | reverse complement strand
CTCATCGCGCTCGTGGGCGCCTGCGGGGCGATGACGCGGATCCGGAATGTGTCGACGGCTGCTACGCCGACGGCAGCGGACACCTCTGCGCACCTAACGATTGTTCGACGAATTCGCTGGGTGCTGCTCGCGTTCGTTCCGTCGAGCATGCTGTTCGGGGTCACGACGTATCTGAGCACCGACGTGGCAGCCATTCCGTTGCTCTGGGTACTGCCGCTCGCGATCTACCTGCTGACGTTCGTCGTCGCCTTCTCGAGCCGGGAGTGGTTCCGGCCGAAGCTCGTGCTCGGGCTGCAGGCCGTGTTTCTCGTGTGGCTCACGATGTCGATGTCGGCAGGGTTATCAGGCCTCGTCGGTGTGATGGCGCCGGCGCACCTCTCCCTTCTCTTCCTTTCAGGGCTGGTCTGCCACAGTACGCTGGCGGCGGATCGGCCGCCCGTGTCACGGCTCACGGAGTTCTATCTCTGGATCTCGTTCGGCGGCATGCTCGGTGGCGTGTTCAACGTGCTGATCGCGCCGAGCGTGTTCACGTCAGTGATCGAGTATCCGATCGCGATCGTGCTCGCGGCCGCCGTTCGCCCCGGTAATGTGACGGCTGGTGGTTCGCGCGCGTGGCGGCTGGATCTGCTCCTGCCGGCGGCGCTCGCTGTGGTACTTGCGGTGCTGCTGCGAGACGGCTTGCCGATCCCTGGACTGGGCTTTCGAGAATCGCTCGGCGTGTTCGTCGCGGTTGCGTCAAGCTGCCTCGCGTTCTATCGCCGGCCAATCCGATTCGCGCTGTCGCTTGCGCTCTTCTTCGCGGTCGCTGGCGCAAGCCTGGTTGGCAAGGACGAACGTCTCCTCCGCCGCCGAAGCTTTTTCGGCGTCTACACGGTGACGCGGATCGGCGATTTCCGAACTCTCCAGCATGGCACGACCACACACGGGGCACAGAGCGTGGACCCGGATGAGGCACTGGAGCCGCTCACGTACTATCACCGGCTTGGACCGATCGCGCAGGTGCTGGCGGCGATGGGCGACGCGCCGCGCCGAGTGGCAGTCATAGGGCTGGGGACGGGATCGCTCGCGTGCTACGGCCGGCCTGACGAGTCGTGGACGTTCTATGAGATCGACCCACTCGTTGAGCACATCGCTCGGGATCCGAGATACTTCACGTACATGCGCGATTGCCCGCCGGCGAAGCGTGTCATCCTGGGCGACGCTCGGCTCTCGCTCGCCAACGCGCCTGTGGGATCGTACGACATCCTCGTGGTCGACGCGTTCACGTCGGATGCCATCCCGACTCATCTGATTACGAGGGAGGCGTTGCAGCTCTATTTGGACAAGCTTGGGCCGAGCGGTGTCGTGGCATTTCACATCAGTAACCGCTATCTCGACCTCGAGCCGGTGGTAGCGGGCATCGCGGGCTCAGTCGGCGCGAGCGCCCTGGTCGGGTCGGACACCTATCTGTCGGCCGAGGAGCGTGGTCCGTTTCGCAATCTTTCCAAATGGGTCGCCGTCTCTCGTTCGCCGGCGATCATCGATCGCCTCCGGTCGGTTCGCGGGTGGCACGAGCTCGAACCCAGCCGCGGCGCTCCGTGGACGGACGATTTCACGAATGTGCTGAGCGTGTTCCGGTGGCGGTGAGGAACTGCCGGGGAAGGGCGACGGGCGGCTGCCAACTGGCGGCAGGCGACACGCGACAGGCGACAGGCGACGATGTCCGATGAATGCCACGCAGTTCCGCTTCCTGGTCCGCATCCCGCATCCCTCTTCCCTCTCTTCCCGCCGGCTCGCCTAACGACAAGCCACCTCGTACGGTCTGTGAAATAGCGGAACCGAGCGCGCTGGCAGCTCATCGCGCCCCACTCGACGCCACCATTCGAGATTGACCCAAAGACCGATGATCGCCGCAGGGCCATTGCGGTCCGCAGTGGTGCCGACTCGGTGCCACGTCGACGCGGTATCGAGGATCGCCGCGACCGGATAGCTCAGAGGGACGATGGCGAGATCCGCACTTCGCCATGGCGGAAGCGGCAGCGATCGTCTCACCGGAAGAAAGTACGCTTCCGCGGCGGCGGCGGAATCGGGAAAGATCGTTCTACCGTCGATGGATTCCGAGAGCTGTGGGAGTCTCCACTTAGCATAGCTGCCGAAGTTGAAGGTCGTGAGCAATCGCCCCTCGGCGCCGGGCTTCAGGTGACAATCCAGCCAGATCGCGATCGGTTCAATGCCGCTCGCTGCGCTCGATGGAAGCCGACGCGCCGGCAGCGCGGCGGCTTCCTGCCACGGATCGCCATCGCGGCCACCGCCGATCAGCGCCATCGCACCGAAGATCGCGGCAACGACCGTGCGCTGAGTCGTGAGCACCACGGGCGTCAGCGGCGCGGTCAACGTGCCTAACGCCAACCCCGTGAGCGGAAGCGTCGCGAGCCACCACGGTAACAGTCCGCGGATGGCCACCGCGAACAAAACGAGCCCGCCCGCCCACGGCAGGGTATGGAGCCCCCGCGCGCGCGGCTCGAGCCTCGAGGCCGTGAGCCAGGGCAATACGACGAGCAACGGGACCAGGAGCAGTCCGGTGCCGCCGCCACGAGCGAGCGCTGAGAAACCGGGCGTATACTCGTCGACCGGCGATGGTGAGCTGTAGAGCGCGTGCGGCTCGAAGTTCAGCCGGTAAACTTGGGCCCAATGCAATCCATATGGCGACACCAGCCACCCGAGCACGATCGCGGCTGCTGCCACCGCCACGCGCCTCCACTTCACCGGAGAGCGTTCGAGGACCACGACACCTGGCGCAGCAGTCAGCGGAAAGAACAGATGGGAGTTTGCCGCGACCGTCGAACACAGGAACAGCCCGATCGCTGCCGGCCACGGACGATCAGCATCACGAACCCGCATTGCGAAGGCCCACGCCAGCGGGAGGACAACCAGCAACACGCCCTGTGGCCGCAACGCGGGCACTACGCCGACGCCAATGACGATGTGCAGCGCCACGATGAGAAGCGTTGTCCAGCCGGTCCACCTCGCCGCAGCGCCAAGCACGACGATCGAGACCCCCGCGAGGGCGAGCGTGAGACCGTGGAGCGCGTGCAAGCCGTTAGGCCCGAAGAAAGCGAGGAGCGCGTAATAGACAACCTCCGGTCCCCAGGAGTATGCAAAGAACGGCGCTCCAGCCCTCGTCCACGCGAACGGTTCTGCGAATGGCACGCCGCGGTGCCGAACGATCCACTCGCCGAGCGCTAGGTGCATTGGCAGATCGGCATCCAACAGCGGCGTCGTCATGCCACCGATGAAGAGGCAGATGACGAAGAACGCAAGCAACGCGGGCCACGCAGGTCCGAGCGTCGCGCGCCAATCGGTGCGCCAGGAGTCGTCGAACACGGGAGTATTGTAACCGGGCGAACCGATGTCCGCCGCAGGCGGCTGACTGTGCCCGGGCCACGCGCCACCCTGTTAGGCGCGAGCAGGCAGTCGACCCCAGTGACGAGGGCGTATTCGTCGGGGTCCGGTCGTTCAGCGCGAAAGCCTACTGAGTTCTCAGCGCTTCCACAGGGTCAACCCGCATCGCACGTCGCGCCGGAAGCCAGCTTGCCACCGCGGCCAGCAGAACGAGGCCCACCGCGACCGCGATCAGCGTGGCGGGATCGGTGGGCTGCACCTCGAACAGCAGGGATTGCAGGAGCCTCGTCGTCGCGAGCGCCGCGGCGACGCCAACCACCACGCCGATCACCGCCAGCCGCACGGACTGCATAACGATCATCCGCCCCACATCACCACGCTGCGCGCCCAGCGCCACGCGAATACCGATCTCGCCCCGCCGCTCACCAACCACGTACGAGACGACGCCGTAGAGGCCGATCGCGCTCAGGATGAGCGCCATCGCCGACGCAATGCCAAGGAGCGTGAGCGTGAACGTACGCTTCACCATCGACCGCGCTACCACCTGCTCCATCGACCGCTCGTTCGCGACTGGCACCTGCGCATCCAGCTCGTTGATGGCGCGCTTGACGGCCGGGATGAGCGCGCGGGTGTTGCCGCTCTTCGAGCGAACGACGACGTCCAGATACCGCAGCTGCCCTTCGAGTGGCGCATCGGGCAGCTCGATCATCGGGAAGTACACGACCTGCACCACCGGCTGATCGAACCCGTTCCCACGCACGTCGTCGCTCACACCCGTGATCCGATAATAGGACTTTCCCGGCTGGCAGCACCGAACGCCCTTCCCTATCGCGCGTTCCCCTGGCCAGAACTTCTCGGCGAGTGCACGCGAGATGATGGTCGGCGCGGCACCGGCAGCGGTCTCTCCCCACGTGGGCAGCCGCCCGTCGACACGCATGCCGAGCGCCTCGAAGTAGCCGGGCGAGACGTGGATCGTGATGACGCACGCACCCTTCATCTCCTCACGCGACGGGGCTTCCGTCACCACACCGGTGCAGCCGGTCGTCATCTCGGGCGGGATCTCTTCGCCGAAGCCGACGGCCGCGACGTCCGGAATGGCCCGGATCCTACGCCCAAGCTCCTGCACGAACGCCGCGCCCGCGCGATTGTCGTTGTACCGCGCACCCGGAAGCGAGATGCCCATCGTGATGACGCCGCGCGGATCGAAGCCAGGTTGCACGCCGCGCAGGTTACGGAAGCTCTTGAGCATGAGGCCCGCCGCCGCAAGCAGGACGAGGGCGAGGGCGACCTGCCCCGCGACGAGCACACCGCGCGCCGCGATCCGGCGACGGCTGGACGTGAGCGACCGCGACCCTTCACGGAGGGCGAGTACGTCCACCCGGGCATTGGCGATCGAGATCAAGGCCAGGACGGACCCGGTGATCACCGCCAGCGCACTCGCGACCGCCACGCTCCGCCACTCGAGGTGCACTTCGCTGAGTCGCGGGATGCCGTCGGGCGCACCAGCCAGGAGCGCGTGGAGCCCACCATACGCGATCGCCAGGCCTAACGCTGCTGCAGCAAAGGCAAGAACGAGCCCTTCGGCCAGAAAGTGCGCTGCGAGGTGCGAGCGCCCTGCGCCAAGCGCAAGGCGCATGGCGAGCTCGCGGCGCCGGGTGTCGAGCCTGACGAGAAACAGGTTGGCGACGTTGGCGGCCGCGATCAGGAACAGCAGCGCGACAGACCCGAGCAGAATCCAGAGTGCGCGTGTGACGATGTCGCCGACAACCCAGTCGCGCAGCGGCCTCACCGCGACGGTAAAGCCGGTGGACTTCATCCATTTGGCGGTATACGCTGTGGGGAAGATCTCGGGGAACCGCGGAATGAGCGGGCGGAGCTCGCGCTCGAGATCCGCCGCCGTGTAGCCCGGCCGCAGCCTGCCGATGCCGAGCCACGTATGGTTGTTCGCCGCGGGCATCTTCGGGTCGACGTATGCGGGCGTCCAGAGATCGATGGTCGCATCGGGCAGCGTCGCGCCGGGCTGGAGCACGCCGACGATCTGAAGAGCGACGCCTTCGACGGGAATCGTCTTGCCGACGATCGACCGGTCGCCGCCGAACCGACTCATCCAGAATTCGTAGCCGAGCAGCCCGACCTGCCACTCCCGGGCGACGTTGTCCTCCGGCGTAATCAAGCGGCCGATGTACGGCTTGAAGCCGAGCACGTTCAGGAGCGTCGAGCTCACGTCGGCGAAACTGATGCGCTGCGCGGCCGCGCCGCCTTCCCCGGTCAGCGTGAGCTCTCCCATGTGGTAGACACCAAGATCCTCGAGCGCGCGGGCGTTCTGCTTGAAGTAGAACATCTCATGCCGCCCGAGCCACCAGCGCGTGTCCTTCTCCATGCCGGGCATGGGGGTGTCGATGTAGACGAGTCGGTCCGCGTTCGCATACGGCAGCGGGCGTAGGACGACGGCGTCGAGCACGGTGAAGATCGCCGTGGTGGCACCGAGGCCTAACGCGAGCGTGAGGATCGCCGGGATGGTGAACGCGGGCTGGCGAGCGAGCCGGCGGAGCGCGAGGCGGATCTCGTCCTTCATGACGCTTCTCCATTCCGTGCGGGCACGGCTGGTCAGGATGCGTTGGTCGATGTCGCGGAGTCCGGCGCTGACCTGATCGACATCACCGAACTCCGCGCGCGCCCGGCGGGCGGCTTCGCTTGGCGTTAGGCCTTCGGCGATCAGGTCGCTCGTGCGCTCATCCAGGTGGAAACGCAGCTCGTCGTCGACGTCGCGACGAACATCGTTCTTCCAAAACGTTAGGTAACGGCGCCAACTTGGAGTCGTCGACATAGCGTTAGGTTCCTGGCCCGACTCATCAACTCGCCATGACCCCGGCCACCGCCGCCACATACTGATTCCAGCTCTCGGTCTCCGCCTTCAACGCTCGGCGGCCAGCCTGGGTGATGCGGTAGAACTTCGCCCGCTTGCCTTTGTCGGACGTGCCCCACTCCGCCTCCACCCAGCCCCGTTCTTCCATGCGGTGCAGTGACGTGTAGAGCGCGCCGTCGAGGACCTTGAACGCCTCGCGGGATCCTTCGCGGATGAATCGGGCGACGGCGTAGCCGTGCTTGGGGCCCCACGACAGCGCGCGCAGTACGAGCACATCGAGGGTCCCCTGCAGGAGCTCCAGCTCGCGAGGAGTCATGGGGACAGCATAGCCTCAAATGTTGATACAATCAAGAAGCCGGGGACGGGGGACGGGCGGCGGCCAGGAAGCGAGAACCCTCGAGATGCTCATCTCACTGCGAGATGCATCTCGAGGGTCTCCGCTTCTTAACCGTCGCCCACCGCCCGTCCCCCGTCCCCGGCTATCTCGTCAGCCCGAACCAGATTGCGCCAACGGTCAGAATGACAGCGAGCACGGTCAACGTAATTCCGAAAGCGTTACCATCCCTGCTGCGCATCGCAACCTCTCGTCACTCGCGAGTTCGCCGGCACCCCGCGCGCACGCGAGAGACCCGTTAGGCCGAAAATGTGACGAGCGTTGTGTCAGGGACAGCGGCAGCAGCGTGATCCAGGTCACGTCGGCTGGCTACAGGGCCAAGAATGGTTGGCTGACGTTAACCAGTCGCCAGTCGCCTGCCGCCTGCCGCCTCAGGGCTTGCGAGCCAGCACCATGTACTCCCCGCCTAGCTGAATCGGCGCGAGCAATGGCTCCAACGGCTCGCACCAGCTCATGGACTGCGGGAAGAAGAGTGGCGACGTCGTGTGAATGATGTCGAAGCCCGCGCCGCGCAGGAGACGCCGCGTCTCGCGAGCGCTCAACGCCCTCGTCGCGTCCGGCTGCGACTCGTCCCGCGCAACGACACGTTCGTGCCACGCCACGCCCGGCGACCGCGGATTCGCTTGCCACACCGCGAACAATCCGGCTGGCACGAGCGACCGATAGATCAGCAAGGCAGCCGCCGCGCGATCGTGCTCCGGCATGTGGTCGAGAACACCATGCGCGAACGCCAGGTCGGCCGATTCCGATGCGCGATAGTCGGACACATGGACCAGCGTCGCCTTGCCGTCGGCGGATCGCAGCACGCTCGCGTGGGAGCGCTCGCGCGCCACGTCGATCGTGACGAGCGACTTGATGAGCAGATTGCCGAACAGCTCCGAGTTGGCGCGCCCGCGATCGCGGCCGAGAACGACCATGTGCGTCGGCCGCTCGCCGAGGTCGTCGAGACACCGACGGAGCCAGCGCGCGCGGCGACGCCAATGAAATGCGTCCGAACGATCATCCGGCCGCCTCCCGTCCAGTCGCGGGTGCAGCCGCGAGTCCACCCCACCCTGCGCGTCGCGCGACTCCACTAGGTACGACTCCATCGACACCGATCCAAAGGTTCGAAGAAACAGCGTCAGGTTATGGATGGGATCGCAACAAGTCTGCCGCAAGCCCCCTAGCAGAGATGTACCGCCATCGCCTTGAATGATGCATAGGCCTCGAGTCCAACTGCCAAGGCCAGTTCCTGGGCTGATCGCGTGGTGAGAGCAGCGACGAGTACGGAGCCGTTCACATCGATCGAGACGCGCGTGAGCGCCCCGAGCGTCGAAATCTCGGCAATCCGACCGCGGAAATGATTCCGCGCCGACGACGCCGTCTGCGGCTCGAGCGACAGGAGAACCTCTTCGGCCCGAATGACCGCATACCCAGGTGTTTCCACCGCGTTGGCCACCGCGTAGATCGTCAGTGCACCCGTTCGAAATTCGACCGCATGGTGCCCTGCCCCAATCGCGGGCTCGAGGCCCGGTTGCCAGTCGGGAGAATCGTCGGGAAGCACCCTGGCCGTCCCAGCGAACACGTTCTCGGCCCCCAGGAACTCGGCGACATACGACGACGCCGGATGTCGGAACACCTCTTCCGGCTTCCCGCTCTGCAGCACACGCCCGGCGTCGAGCAGGATCGCCACGTCGCCGAGGAGTCCAGCCTCCGTGAAGTCATGGGTGACCTGAAGGACCGTCATCCCCCACTCCCGGTGGATTCTTCGGACCTCTCGGCGTGTCGACTCGCGCCGGCGCGGGTCGAGCGCGCTGAATGGCTCGTCCAGCAACAGGATAGACGGACGGCGAGCGAGCGCACGTGCGAGCGCGACGAGCTGTCGCTCGCCGCCCGAAAGAGATTCGACCGCACGACCTCTCAGTTCCCACGCGCCGATGCGCGCTGCGACGTCGCGAGCGATGTCGAGGTCGGCCGCGCCGTAGGCAATGTTCTGCTCCACCGACAGATGCGGGAACAAATACCCGTGCTGGTAGACGAGACCGAGGCCGCGTTGCTCCGGCGGCAGGACCGTCGCCAGGCGCCCGTCCAGGTGGAGCGTCCCGTCGGTCTGCGGCGTGATGCCGGCGATGGTCTCGAGCAGCGTCGTCTTCCCCGAGCCCGCCGGACCAATGACGACACCGTACCAGCCCTTCGGAACCGCAAACGTGACGCCGTCGAGACGGAACGAGCCGACTCGCGCCGACAGCCCTCGAGCGTCAATCACCCGCGAGCCCCGGCGATGTCCAGTCCGGGTCTCCGATCGTAGCGCAGCGCGCGAAGCACCGTGAGCGGAAGCAGGGCCAGTACAGTCAGGATCGCGGCGACGGGCAGCGCTTCGCGCAGGCCAAAGCTCGTGAACCGGTCGTAGCTCAGGACGCTCGCTGTCTTGGGATTATAGGTGATGATTACGATCGCACCGAACTCGCTCACAGCGCGCGCCCACATGACGACGGCCGCTGCCACCAGGCCGCGCCCGGACAATGGCAACGTGACCCGACGAAAGACCCGCCAGCGATGGTCACCCAGCGTACGTGCGACGGCCTCGAAGCGTCGGTCGACGCGCGCGAAGGCCTCGCGCGCCCCACTGAGGTACAGCGGCGCCGATACGAAGAGCATGGCGCAGACGATGCCCGCCGGCGACCCGACGATTCGAAGACCGATCGATAGCGCGGCCTGGCCGAGCACACTATCCCGTCCGAGCACCAGGAGCAACGCGATCCCGGCGACGGGGTGCGGGATGAGTAGCGGTAGGTCGAGCAAAGCAGCGACGAGGGCCCGCCCGCGAAAGTGCCAGCGTTCGATGGCGTACGCGATGGGCGTTCCTCCGAGGACGCCGAGGGTTGTGGCGACCGTTGCAGTCGCGGCCGTGAGGCCGAGCGCTCGGCGCAGCTCCAGGTCGGTTGCGAGGCGCTCTCCGCCCTGGATCCCTGCCGTTGCGACCAGCTGGGCAATTGGCGCGACGAGGAAGAGAAAGAGAAGCGAGCCGAGGAGGGCGGCGAGGATCGAGGCGATGGATCGGGGCAAGGTGACGGCGTTGCGGCAGGCGGGAACCGGGAACGGGGAACCGGGAACAGATATGGTCCGGGCGCAGATGAGTTTGCGAGACGCCATAAGGTGCACGTTCGTCCGCAGTATCGGTACGTGTCGTATATTGACGGCCACCAAGCCGGTTAGCAGTGGCGGTTCCCCGTTCCCGGTTCCCTGTTCCCTTCGTCGCTTCCCGTGGATCTTGCCGTCGACATCAACGGCGTCGTCAAACGATACGCCGGCCACGTTGCCGTTCGCGACCTATCGCTCAAGGTCCCTCGCGGCGCGGTGTACGGGCTCCTGGGGCCTAACGGCGCCGGGAAAACCACGACGATCCGGATGATCCTGAACATCATCGCGCCCGATGAGGGCACGATCGAGGTGCTCGGGCAGCGGAACTCGCGATCGGGAGTGCTCGACCGGATCGGGTACCTTCCCGAAGAGCGGGGATTGTACAAGAAGATGCAGGTCCGGCGACTCCTCAAGTTTCTCGGTGCGCTCAAGGGCGTGTCGGCGAAGGACGCTGATCGGCGGATCGACACGTGGATGGAGCGCCTGTCGCTGCGGAGTCCCGAGAAGGACTGGGGGAACGCAAAGGTCGACGAGCTGTCGCGGGGGATGCAGCAGAAGGTGCAGTTCATCGGTGCCCTGCTCCACGAGCCCGATCTCGTAATCCTGGACGAGCCGTTCAGCGGACTCGATCCGATCAACGCCCAGGCACTCAAGGACACGATCGTGGAGCTCAAGCGCGACGGGCGGACGGTCATCTTCAGCACGCACCTCATGGACTCGGCCGAGCGGCTCTGCGATGCGGTGTGCATCATCGCGCGCGGGACGAAGGTGCTCGATGGTCCGATCGAGGAGGTCCGGGCTGAGCATGGCGCCATCCACGTGGCCCTGGCGCTCGGCGGCAGCTCGGCGAATGGCGTGGGCGCGGTGCTGAACGATCCTCGCCTCATCGCGCGGCTCGATGACTCGAACCGGTTCTTCGAGATCGAGCTGACGACGGGCGCGGACCCGCAGCTGCTATTGCGGCGGCTGGTGGAGGCGGGGGCGTCGATCCAGCGGTTCGAGCTCGTTAGGCCGTCGCTTCACCAGATCTTCCTCCAGAAGGTGGGAGCCAAGGGAATCGACGCGGGGATGACGGAATAGTCAGGCGACTGGCGGCAGGCGACCGGCTCATTCAGCCAACAATCTCTCCGCCAGTCCCAGGAGGTCGAACGCCTCGGCCAGGCCGATCTTCCAGACGACCTCCCGCTTGAGCGCGACCGAAATGTCCGCGACAGTCAGCGATCCGGCTGCATCGGAGCGGTTCACAACCACGCACATTTTCTCGTCGGGATAGTTCAGCCGCCTGCACAACCGCAGCACGCGCTGCGTGCCCCGCAGCGTCGGGACCGAGCCCTCTGTCACGATCACGATCCGATCGGCGGCATCGAACGCAGCGAGCGTTCGCTCGTTCACCTGGTGCTCGAGCTCCACAACGCTCACCGCGAACCGCGCGCGGATGGCATCGAGCGCCACGGTAACGCTCTTGGCGTCACTCATCACGGGTGTCCGAGGCCGTGTCATGGCGAGGGTCCACACGCCGTCACTCTGCGGGACCAGAGCGGCGCTCAGGCCAGGAACGTCGAAGTGGTTGGAGTCAGTCACCGCTGCGGGGCCGTCGCCGGCCAACGACGCCGAGCGCGCGCGAACGGCCCTCGCATCCAGCTCCACGAGCGCGACGCGCTCCGAGCCGAGCGATCGAAAAGCACGCGCGAGCGAGGTCGCGACGGTCGTCACGCCGACATCCGCGCGTGCGCCGTAGACCGCGATGACCAGCCCGCCCGTTGTCCGGATCCGCTTCGTAGGTTCCTGTGGCGTCACACTCGGGGACGTTGTGCGGCGCGACGCGATCTGTGGGCGCTCCGTCCTGGAGCGCCGTCGTTATCCAGCGGACCTGCTTGGGCTGCTCCGCGGCTTGTAGCTCGCGCTACGATAGGCAAAAGAGAGGGCCGAGTCCAATTTCACTCGGCCCTGCTCGAGGCGACGATCAGTCTTGCATTACGCAACGGTGCCAATCAGTCGGCGCGGGTGGCTTGAGTTCCAATCGATCCGTCGGCACGGCTTCGCCCACGATCGAGCATGTCGGATGGGTCGCTTCCCATATTGTTTCTCGGGGCTGAATCCCCATCAGTCGGTGTCACGCGTGCCGTGCGTTCGCCTGTCGGCGCCCCGATCGCGGTCTTGAGGTCGTCCACGAGGGACGTAACCCGCGTGTCGAACGCCTCGTGGAGCCCGCTCATCAGGCTCGCGACCATGTCGTCGAGCACCGACCCGACACGACTGCTCGCGCCGCGTGTCGCCGCAGCCGTTGCCGCCGCAGCCTTCACGTCCGTTCGCGAACCGCTGAGCAGCACCCCCGCCCCAACGGCGACCGCGAGGGCCGGCCACGGATTGTCGCGGACGACCTGCATGACGTTCAGCTTCTGCTCGAGCTGCTGCAGCGTGGTCGACATGCGCTCACGCGTCAGCTCGATGTCGCGCCGGACGTCAGCTGTTGTTTCAGCCATGCCGTGTCCTCCTTGAGCGTCGCGACCGTCTGTTCCGGAGCGAGCTGTTTGGGTGAGAGGAGCGCCATCCCGCGCGACATGAAGAAGAGCGCGAGGGCGCCGGAGATCGCGAAAACAATGAGCGCCGCGAGCCAGTAGCGATCCCGCAGCCACTGGTCGGCGCCCAGGAGAATGAGCCCCGTGAGCAGGGAGAGACCGCCGAGCAGCGCGAACACGCTTCCGCTCACGACGAGTGTCGCGCCGGTCGCCATCGCGCGGAGCATCTCCGTGAGCTCGAGGCGCACGAGCCGTAGCTCCTGCCGGATGAGCGACGCGCTCCCCTCGGCGAGGTCCCGGAGGAGCGCGCCGAGCGGAGGCATCCGGCCGTTCCCAGGTCGAACGTCCATGACTACCGCCTAACGATCTTTGTTCCGAAAGGCTTTGCCGAGCACGTAGCCCAGCCCGAGCGCGATGAGGAGTGTGCGGCCGGGGTTCTCCCGCACCTGTCGCTCGATGTCTGCCTTGAGGTCGCCGTTGCGGAGCCAATCCGCGGATTTGTTCATTCCGCGAGCGACGGAGTCCTGGACGTTCGCCATGCGAGTATCCGCGGTTGCGCTGACGGTGCCGCTGTCGGTGGCGCTGGCAAGCGTGGCGGTCTTCTTCTGACGAATCTTCTCGGCACCAGAGTCGAGTCGGTCGGCGAGCGAGGACTGCAGCTCGCGCGCCTTGTCCTTCACCTGACCGAACTTCTCCTGAACGGTCGCCTTCGCCTGGTCGGTCTTGCTCGTCTGACTGACGGCGCCCCCTGTGTTCGACGCGCTCGTCGTGTAATCCAATCCTGCGGGCGGCGCAGTGTTGCCCGCCATCCCAGTTGCGCCGGATCCGGGCGAGCTCGACGAACCCTGCGAGCTCGGATTGCCGGTAGCGCCGAACATGTCGTCAGCGTTCCGCTCCATGACTGCCTCCTTCGAGTGTGACCGGAAGAGGAGTGCAGATGGTATGCCGCGCAGGACTGGCGACTGGCGGCAGGCGACTGGCGACGAAAACCCTCGGGAGGCCCCTTCAACTGAGATGAGCCTCCCGAGGGTTCTGCGCTTCTTAGCAGTCGCCTGCCGCCTGCCGCCTGTCGCCTGCCGCCTGTTACCTGCAGTATTCGTCGAACGCCTCCACGAGGTCTTCGGCGATCGCATCGGCGGGGCGGCCTTCGATCTGCCAGCGCTCGAGCATGAAGACGATCTTGCCGTCCTTCATGAGCGCGATCTGCGGCGAGGAGGGCGGATAGCCCGTGAAATAGCCGCGCGCGCGCTCGGTCGCTTCCGCGTCCTGCCCGGCGAAGACAGTCGTCAGGTGTTCCGGCTTTGGCTCGTGCGAGAGCGCCATCGCGACTGCCGGTCGGGCCATCCGAGCCGCGCAGCCGCAGATCGAGTTGACGACCACGAGGGTCGTGCCCTTTGCGTCCTTGAGTCGCGCGTCGACCTCATCAGGCGTGCGCAGCTCTTCGACGCCGAGCCGCGTCAGCTCCTGGCGCATTGGTGTGACGAAGCGCTCGTCGTACATCGGGGCGTTTGTAAGGTTACGCATCACGGTTTGTTGAATGGGAACGGGGAACCGGGAACAGAGCCTCGGTGAGAGACCCTAGTCCTCCACATCGCTATCGCGAACCAGCGCAAGGATCGCGCTCTGCGGGATCACGAGATACGTGTCTCCCTCGAACGTGATCTCGACGGCAGCCTTGCGGAAAAATAGGGCGTAGTCGCCGGCGCGGGCCTGCATGGGAACGAATCGGGTTTCCCGCAATGGAGTTCGCCACGGCTCATCGCCGCTCTCGCCGGGATCGGGCATGGGAAGGCCAGGACCGGTGGCGACGATCTTCCCGCCCTGCACAGCCTGGCTGTCCATGGCGGTCGGTGGCAGGTACAGCCCCACCTTCGTGCGCTCCTCGCCTTCCTGCACGTGAATGAGGACACGGTCACCGACGACGATCAGACGCTTGTTGTTCTTGTCCATGGTTCGCTCGAATAGTCCAGTAAAACTACAGACAGGTAACTGGTTACTGGAATTGGTTATTCGTGATTTGAACCCTCGGGATGCCTCGCCTCGGTGAGAGACATCCGGGCGGTTTCAAATAACCTGTAACCAATCCCAGTAACCAATTACCTGTTTTCTTGATGTAGTTGCTATTTGATGAGATGTAGCTCGCTCTGCCGCTTGTACGCCCATCGAGTCTTTCCATCCGGTCCAACGAAGAAATCCTCTTCCTGCGCCATTCGCACGGGCTGGCCACCCCATTCCGGCACGGGGGTCGTGGTCTGGAGCTCGGACGAGAACCACATGCTCGGAATGATCTTCGCGTCGCCGCGGCCGGGGACGCCCTCCTGGTAGTCCCATAACCCAATCAGCGGACCCGCCCCGTGCCCGTGCATGCCGATCGGGTGCGAGTACATAGTCCCGCTGATTCCCTCCTTGGCGAGTCTCGCGAGGCTCGACTTCAACACCTCGTTGCCCGTTCGGCCCGGGCGGACTTCCTCCATCAGGATGTCCTGGAACCGGTTCGAGTTCGCGAGCGCCTTGCGCAGGCCGGCGGGGACTTCGGTTTCGCCTTCGCGTAGCACGTACGCGTCATGCTGGGTGTCGGTGTTCAATCGAAGGGCGGTGATCCCGACGTCGCAGTGCAGGACATCGCCTCGCTCGATCACGGGGTCGTCGCCGAGCTGCTCTGCATCAGCCCCCTTCCGCTGTACCTCGATCGACGGTTGGAACCAGGTGCCGAGGCCAAGGTCGTTGACCTGCTGTCGCCACCACCACACGAGATCGCTCGTGCGTGTGACGCCCGGGCGAACGACCTCGTTCGAGAACATGCGCCCGATGAGCTCGTGAACGAGCTTCGTCAGGTCCGTGAAGAACACCTCTTCGTCCGGCAGCCTCGTGGCGATGAGCTCGAGCGGAAGTGCCTCGGCGTGCTTGAACCGTGCGGTCCATTTCGATCCGAGTGTGGCGCTCATCCCCTCCAGCTCGCCGGCGCTCAGACCATCGGAGAAGGCGAACGTCCGGGATACGTCGATCCCGATGAGCTTCGGGTTTCGCCGCTCGATGACGTCCTTGAGGACGAGCCACTGCTGGTCGCCCCAGAGCTCTGCCTGTCGCCCACCCACGGCGGCGTCGACCGCCTTCACCGAGCGAACGGCCTCGTACAATCCGCCCTGCGAGGTGCCGCCGAGCGCGACCCGCTCGACGCATCCGGTTGCGGCGTTAGGCGCGGCGCCGTGCGCACAGCGGTCGAAGAAGACGTAGATGGTCCGACGGCGTGCGGCGAACGTCGTGGGCGAGACGAGCGAGGTGAAGACCGGATCCTCGTTGTACTCGCGCATGGGCACGACCCACATGTCGATGCCGTGCTGCTTCATCAGCGCTGGCAGCACGGTCGTTAGGCGCTGCTGGAGCCATTGCTGCTGGCGGTCCGCCTGGTCCTTCAGCGTGCCGAACGGGCGGGTGGGCTGGGCGGCGAGCGGAACCGCGGCGGCGGCAAGCAAGACTCCGGCGAGTCGCATGCGCATGGAGGTCGGGAATGGTTGTTAGGCTGGGAGCTCCAAGCGGCTACTGGTAGCCGAGGGCAAGACAACGACAAGACCTGACGCGGATGAAACACGATCACGACGATGACGCGGATTTGTTTCGTGGGCGGAGCAAGTCCGCCCTCATCGTCGTGATCGTGGTAATCCGCGTCAGGTCTTTGACTTTAGTGCGACTGCTTCTCGTGAACGGCGACCGCGGTATGAAGTCTGTGCTCACGACGCAGCAACATATACCGCACAAACTGCACGACGCCAGCAAGCAGCAGCGCGAACAGGCACACGCCCACCACACGCCACAGAAACGTCCGCGCCGCGATCTCCAGCCAGTCGTGCGGATGCGCCCTCTCCGAGCCTATCGGTTCCCGGTGCGCCAGGATCAAGGCGAAGCTCGTCAACGATTCCGCCGCCGCCTCGATGAGGGCAAACACCGGGGCGCGCCACAGCCACCGGTGCAGCGGAAAGTTGCCCAGGTGCAGCGTCGCCATTCCGAGGATGAACAACAGCCCCAGTACGAACGCGCCGCCGAAGTACAGCCAGTTCGCCGTCGGACCCACGGTCATCGCCAGCGCGCGGTACAAGCGGAACAACACGCCCGTGACGATGGCCATCTCGGCGATCGACATCGTGAACTTCCGGAACGCCGGCGGCTCCGCGATCCGGAATTCGAGCGTCTGGTGCGGGAAATACGGCGTCACTTGTGCACCGCTCCGCTGGCGATCTGGCCGCCGATCCAACGCAAGCTCTCACGCGCGTGCAGCCGCCAGTAATCCCAGTCGTGCGCGCCCGGCCATTCCGCGTACGCGTGCGTCACGCCGAGGCGCTCGAGCGTCGCGTGAAAGTCGCGGGACTCGTCGACGTAAGGATCCGCGACCCCGACGTCGAGCATCAAAGCGGGCATTCGCCTCCGATTCGCGGACGTATAGCGCGCAGCGCGGCGTCCCGGATCACGCGGCCACCAGCCCGTCGTGTCGCGCCCGAAGGCGAGCACCAAAGCCGGCCACAGATCGCCCGCGTTTTGTCTGAGCTCGGCCTCGGTCGATGCATAACGCGGAGGCGCGGCGTAGGGGTGCGGCCCCGTGTACAGCGGCGACAACACGCCCGAATGGCTCGCGGCGGCCGAGAAGACGTCGGGATACGCGAGCGCGAGCGAGATCGCGCCGTAGCCACCCATGCTCAGCCCGGCGATTGCGCGCGCGGACCGCGACGGGATCGTACGGTAAACGGAGTCCACTCGCGCCACGAGATCACGCGCGATGTAGTCGTCGTACTTGGGCCACGGAACGCAATAAGCGTCCACCGTCTCCGACTGTCGACCCGGCGGTTTGGATCGACGACATGCGGCGTTGTTCCCGAGGTTGTTCCACGTCGTGTACCACCCATCGTCGCCATCCGGCATGATGACGATCATCTCCGGCAGCCCCGCCGCGACGAGCGAATCCAGCGTGCGGTCGATCGCCCCGGAGTGCACCCAGTTCCACTCGTCGCCCCACATGCCGTGCAGGTAGTAAGCGACCGGGTAACGCCGCTGCGTGCTCGCCTCGTATGATGGCGGCAGGTAAACCACGAACTGCTTCCGTATCCCGAGCGCCTGCGACCAGAACGAATCCGCAGCCACGCGAGGGACCAGGGGTACGATCGAGTTGCCACCAGCCGCGCCGCTCGACCGCTCGCTGTGCGCGCGTGCGCTCGGCGGGTCGTCCTGGTCCGTCAAGCCACCGGCGGGAATGCCGCTCACGAGATAGGTGAGCGACAGGCAGGTGAACGCCACGGCGATCCGTCCTACCGCCCGCGCCACGCGAACCGCGATGGCGTACATC
Organism: Gemmatimonadaceae bacterium; assembly: GCA_036509075.1. Classification (GTDB taxonomy): domain Bacteria; phylum Gemmatimonadota; class Gemmatimonadetes; order Gemmatimonadales; family Gemmatimonadaceae; genus JAJKIV01. Next base: position 1,956 of record DATCGG010000345.1, on the reverse strand, counting down.
TCCAGGCGGGACTCATTCGGCATGCCTGTAGGATGCCCTGCCGCACGACGGGACGATAGTCGCTCGGTCGGCATTCCCACGTTAGGACGCACGTCGGTCATGCTCCACAGGCATTCGGATCAGCCCACACCCACTCGGCACGCCCCGGACACCCCGTGCACCCAGAGGCGAACGATCCGCGTGGCATCGAGCGCTGTGCCAGGATCACCACCTGGAAACGGGGTATCCGCGACCGACGGGTCGCGGGACGGCAGCGGATTCCAGTCGATTGCGAACGACACTCCCGGAAGCTCGGCGGCCATGACCACAAAGCCGCCTTCACCACGCGCTGCGCAGATCCGCCCGTGCGCTAGCCGCAGCGCCTGTACGCTGCTGCCGACGCCAACGCCACCGGTCGTCTTGAAGGCTGGATTCACGGTCATCACGCGAATGATCGACGTATCGGGTGTCCCAGTAGATAGGACGACGACCGGGTGTCCACGTACCGTCACGACGTGCGCGCGTTCAGGCGTGCCCTCCGTGGGAGCGAGAGCCGTGTCAGTCACCGGGCAACGTGACGCAAGTTCCCCGATCCGTGTGCCGCGCAGCACAGGACCGATACCGAGCGAATCGACGACGACCGACACGTTCGCCCCATCGCACCGCTCGGCGTTGCGTGCGGCGCGCGCGGCGGCGCTACCTGCCATTGCGCCCCCGGCATTCGAGGCGCGCTTGCCCGGAGCATCGGGCTGGCAGCCCGCGACAACGAACGACAGCAGGCAGAAGGCGATCCGACAGCTCGCGGTCATCCGACCGTCGCCCAGCACTCGATCTCGACTCGTGCGCCAAGCGCTAGCCCATTCGCGCCGATCGCGCTGCGTGCCGGCTTGTTCTTCGGGAAGTAGCTCGCGTACACGACGTTCATCCGCTCCCATTCGCGCATGTCGGCCAGCATGACTGTGCACTTCACAACGCGGTCCATCGACGACCCAGTGCGCTCGAGAACGTCCTTGATGTTTTCCATCGTCTGCTTCGTTTCAGCCTCGATGCCGCCCGGGACAACGGCGCTGGCGGTCGCGCTCGGCGTTCCGATCTGCCCCGAGAGATACAGCATGTTGCCGACGCGGACTGCGGGCGAAAACGGGCGCGTCGTCGGGCCATAGGGTGTGAGAAACTCCGCGCTTGGGGCGGGGGCGGTCTCCGGCTTGTTCCGACCGCTGCACGCGGCGGCCAGCGAGAGGATCACACAGCACAGTGCTCGAACGCGCATTGGTCCGCCTGGGGTTGGGATTGGCGGAACGATGGCGCCGTCCCTGCGCGCTCGAAAGGCCGAACTGTCTGTGCAAAGATGGCAACAGGACTGTCAGGGTGATCGACCTGTCCACGCGACCCTTGCCAACTTGGCCATCCGTCCCGGGCACGAGCGCTGCCTTTCCTCAGGCGCCGTAACGGTCGCACCAATCAGCGGGGCTCAAACCCACGTGGCGACCTTTTCTTGAACCCAACCTTTTGAGGAGAGACTGCCATGATCACGACCAGCCAGCTCATGCCGACGTTCAACCGAGTGCTCGCGTTCGATCGCGAGCTGGATCGCCTGGTGAACTGGAACGGCCAGCGGTCGTTCGTCCCATCGCTCGACGTCGTGGAGCGCGCGGACGCGTATCTCATCTCGGCCGAGCTTCCTGGCGTGGACGCGTCGGCCGTGGAGATCTCGTTCGAGAACAACACGCTCACGATTCGCGGGACGAAGGCGCCGTGGCTACAGCCGCAGGAGAACGAGGAGGTCCGTGTCTACACGGCCGAGCGCGTCAACGGACCGTTCGAGCGCGCGGTTCGGCTGCCCGAGTACGTCGAGGGCGACAAGATCGAGGCGAGCTACACGCAGGGCGTGCTGACGATCACGGTTCCAAAGGCGCAGGCGGCGCGCGCCCGCAAGATCGAGATCAAGGGATAACGCAGGCAGTAACGACTGATGCC
>DATCGG010000344.1:0-32441 GCA_036509075.1 Gemmatimonadaceae bacterium | reverse complement strand
GCGTTGCGCGCAGACTGACCCGCCGGGCGAACTTTCCCTGCAAGGCAAGCCTTTCCCCGAACGACCATGAAGCGGAGGTGGCGGAAACTGCCGGATCAACCCTAACGGGCCGACAACCTCGCACAACGAGCCTGAATGTTCTAAGAACCGCCCCGAGACGCTCATTCTTGCGTCCCCGGGGCTGTTAATTCCCTATCCCGGCTCGTTGCGAGAGCCAGCGTCGGCGCAAAGCCGGATTCGGCAGTTTTCAGCATCTTCCGCCAAATCGTCTTTTGAACAGAAGGCTCGCCGCCGCACCGAGATCTTCTGCGGCTCGCCGTCGCGCGCGTCGGTCGTTACCATCTCGAATGACACTGAAGGCAACGCTGAAGTTCATCCCGGATACCGTTACGACCATGCCCACGTTTCGCGATCTCCTCGTGCTCGCCGCCTCACTGGGCGCCGTCACGTCCTCGAGCGAGGCCCAGCGCCGACCGGCCGCAGCAGCCGACACGGCGTCACTGCTGGAGCACGCTCGGCGTCTACATCGGGAAGTGCCGATGATAGACACGCACAACGATCTCCCCGAGATGATTCACGGCGGCGCTGCCGGCAATCTCGACAAGATGGACCCCGACAAGACACTCCCGATCGACACGGACATCCCGCGACTCAAGCAGGGACTCGTCGGTGGGCAGTTCTTTGCCGCGTACGTGCCGTCGTCGTACATCGAGAAAGGCGGCGCCAGGTTCGCGCTCGAGGAGATCGACATCATCGATCGCTTCACCAAGCGATCGCCGTCGCTCGAAGCCGCACGCACGGCGGATGACATCGTCCGAATCCACAAGACGGGGAAGATCGCGTCGCTGATCGGGATCGAGGGCGGGCAGGCGATCGAGAACTCGTTAGGTACGCTCCGGATGTTCTACAACCTCGGCGTGCGATACATGACGCTGACCCACAGCAGCACGACCCCGTGGGCCGACGCCGCGACCGACGAACCGAAACACGGCGGCCTCACGCGCTTCGGCGAAGAGGTCGTGCACGAGATGAATCGCCTCGGGATGATGGTGGACATCTCGCACGTGTCCGACGGGACGATGGACGACGTCCTTCGGATCAGCGAAGCGCCGGTGATCTTCAGCCATTCATCGGCGCGCGCGCTTGCCGATCACCGGCGCAACGTGCCCGACAGCATTCTGACACGGCTCGCGAAGAATGGCGGGGTCGTGATGGTGAACTTCTATCCGGGGTTCGTCAACGCGACCGCAGCCAAGCAAGCCGCGAACGTGTTGGACAAGGAACGCGAGTTCAAAGCCATGTACCCGAACGATCCGGACAAATCGGCCAAGGCGTTCACGGACTTCCTGAGCACATTCAAAACCGAGACGGGCACGCTCGAGGAAGTCGCGAATCACATCGACCACATCCGGAAGGTCGCCGGCATCGACCACGTGGGGATTGGGGCCGATTTCGGCTCACTCACGCAGCATCCGACCGGTCTCGACGATGTGTCCCGATACCCGTATCTCACCGCCGAGCTTATTCGCCGCGGGTATACGGACGCCGAGGTGAAGAAGGTTTTGGGGCTCAACATCCTCCGCGTGATGCGGGAGGTGGAGCAAGCCGCCGTGCGAATCCAGCGGACGCGTGGGCCGTCGACCGCGACGATCGAGGACCTGCGCGAGTGAGCTCGATTACCGCAGCTCCAGAACGATGACCGAATGCGGTGGCAGGACGGTCGTAAGCTGGCCGCTCGTGATACGAGCCCCAGTGAACTCCACAGGCTTCACGACAGCCGGCTGGTCGAACGTGTTGTAGCTGTTCATCGCCGGCCCGGTTAGCATGCGTCCCGTTGCCGAGGACGGGCGTACGGCGCCCAGATCGATCACCGCCGTCTGCGACCGAACCGGATCGAGATTGCTCATCGTCACGTGCACCACCCCGCGTGCATCTCGAGAGGCAGACGCGCTCACGGCGTGAATCGAATCGGCGCCGAGCGCGTACCATGCGCCTGACGAGAGACGAAGGGGAAGCAACACGGCGTCGTGATGCACCGTGTACATCTCGAATACGTGATACGTCGGCGTCAGCAACATCCGACTGCCGTCCGTCAGTATCATCGCCTGCAGCACATTGACCATCTGCGCGATGTTCGCGCCGCGCACGCGGTCGGCGTGGCGATTGAAGATGTCGAGCGACGCGGCCGCGACGAGTGCGTCGCGCATCGTGTTCTGCTGGTAGAGAAACCCGGGATGACTGCCCGGCTCCGGATCGTGCCACGCACCCCACTCGCCGACGATCAGCGCGACCCGCTTCCGCGGATCGTATTTGTCCATGATGGCCGAGTGACGGCGGATCATCTCGTCGACTGCCGTCGCACTGCGCATCGAGCGGAACCACTGGGTCTCGGTGAACGATGTCGCGCTCCCCTTCGACGACCACGGCCCCGCGAGCGTGTAGTGATGCATGTCGAGGCCATCGATCACCTGCGCCGCCTCGCGCATGATGACTTTCGTCCAGTTGTAGTCGCCGTCCGACGGACCCACGGCGATGAGGAAGGGGCGGACGCTTCCGTACGACGGCAGGAAGCTCGCATAACGCTTGAGCTCATCAGCGTAGTACTCCGGCCGCATGTTGCCGCCACATCCCCACGCCTCGTTGCCGAGCCCCCAGAAGCGAACGTTGTATGGAGCGTCCCGACCATTCCGCCGTCGGAGATCGGCCATCGGGCTCGAACCCGGGTGGTTCACGTACTCCCACCAGTCGTGCATCTCCTGGACCGTCCCACTCCCCAGGTTGGCGACGATGAACGGCTCGGCGCCTAACGCTGCTGTGAGTGCGAGATACTCGTGTGTGCCGACGCCGTTGTCTTCGGTGACACCACCCCAGTTGTTGTTCACGACGCTCGGCCGCGACTCACGCGGGCCGACGCCGTCCTTCCAGTGGTAGTAATCGGTGAAACAACCGCCCGGCCATCGGATGTTCGGCACCCGGATCTTTCGCAGCGCATCCACGACATCGTCGCGCATGTGCCACGCGTCCGACGGTGACGAGCGATTCCAGACGCCGTCGTACACGAGCCGCCCGAGGTGCTCCGCGAACTGGCCGTAGATGTGCCGGCTGATCGTATCACGGGCCCGATCGGCGTCGAGCACGAAACGCGACGTCGTGGCCGATGTCGCCTGCGCGGCACGCGCCGCCGATCCCTGACCCGCTGCCTGACGAGAGGCAACGACCAGAACACAAGCCGCGAGCGCGGCACGACCCGGAAGACCCATCTTCATACGCGGAGGTAGCTCCACTCCTTGGTGAATGGGATCCGGCTCATCAACACCGCGCGATTCTCGAGCACGACCAGCCGATCGCTCGGATTGATACCGATCCCCGATTTCTCATCGTACAAGCCCGGCTCGACGGAGAACGTCATTCCCTTCTCGATCACCGTGTCATCGCCGAGGGCGAGGAACGGCGGCTGGTGCCCGACGAAGTTCTGGCCCTGCCCGTGTCCCGGACGGTGATAGATGTACTCCTGCATCCCCTGCTTGATCTGATACGCGTGAACCCTGTACGCGATCTCCGAGCAGACCGCACCGGGCTTCGCCTCCTCGACGATCATCTGCACCGTGTCCGCGACGACCTGCCACATACGGTCGTGCTGCTGCGTCGACGGAAGCAGGATGTAGTTGCGATAGCCCTCACCGCCATACCCGCCGAGGAGGATGTCGCAGTTCACATAGAGCGGCTTCCCACGCTCGACCTTCGCATGGAAGAACTGGTTGGGATGCGGGTACGCCGTCGCCACGCCGGTGCGCACGTAATTCCCCGTCACATCCATGCCGACGGCACTGTGAGGTTTCCCATCGCGCCTAACGTCGCGCATCATGAGGTTGATGCCGTACGACGACAGCGCCTGGCCGATCTGGTAGTCGGTGGTGCTCGTGCCGTGCTCGAGGATGTAGTCGCGAGCGAACGCGTGGATGTGGTCGAAGTACCGGTACGCGCGCTGCGTGAGCGCGATCTCCTCGGGCGTCTTGATCACCTGCATCGCGAGGCAGTCGTCCGACACGTCGATCGCGCGCGCCGATGGCAACAGCCGGCTCCATGTTCCCTGCGCTGATGGTCCGAGCTCGCGGTCGAGCGCGATGGCCTTGTCCCCGAGCCCGCGCGCCGAGAGCTTGCCGAGGACCCATTCCCAGAGATCCACCCGCTTGCCGCGAGCGAGCTGTCCGCGATTCGGGAAGCCGCCATCGGCGTGCGGATAGCAGAAGTAGTAGTCGTTCTCGGTGCACCACCACGATGTGATGAGGTCGCGGTCGATCGCCGGGGAGAACCAGTAAACGGTGTCCGTCTCGTTCACTGGCAGGAGCGCCCAGGTCGTGCGCTCACCGCTCCCGCGAAAGCAGCCGGTGAAGTAGACGAGGTTCGTGTCGCTCTGGAGGAGCACCGCGTCAGCGCCACGCGCGCGCGCCCGGTCGCGAAGCTTCTTCGACTGCGCCTTGTACCACTCGAGCGGCAGTCGGTCATACCCGATCGGCGCCGGCGCGGGATGCAGCGGGTTGTCGACGAGAAGGCGTTCCGACGCGGAGCGGCGCTGCGCGGTTGCCGACTGTGCGGCGAGCGACTCCGCAGCGACTGATGCGGCCGCGATCGATGCTCCCATCGACCTGACGAATTCACGGCGTGAATGCATGGTCGGCGTGAAGTATTGGTGGAAGCGTATGACGTAGACGTATCAACTTGTGACGCCGAGTGTTGGTCAGGTAGTCGATTCGGACGTAGAATTGGCGCCGGCCAACCACCCGGGACACATGGCGGACCTCCGATCGCGCGTCCAGCAGTCACTTTCTGGCAGTTATACCCTCGAGCGCGAGCTCGGTGGTGGTGGCATGTCCAAGGTGTTCGTGGCCGACGAGCACCGCCTTGGTCGTAAAGTCGTCGTAAAGCTGCTCTCGCCCGAGCTGGCGGCGGCCATGTCGGCCACCCGGTTCGAGCGCGAGATCCGCGTCGCGGCCTCGCTCCAGCAGGCCAACATTGTCCCCGTGCTCTCGGCCGGCGAGACCGACGGACTGCCGTACTACACGATGCCGTTCGTCGAAGGCGAAAGCCTCCGTGCACGGCTCGCGCGCGGCCCGCTCCCGATCCCCGAAGCGGTGAGCATCCTGCGCGACGTCTCGCGCGCGCTCGCGTATGCGCACGAGCGGGGCGTCGTCCACCGGGACATCAAGCCGGACAACGTGCTTCTCTCCGGGCGTACGGCCGTGGTCACGGATTTCGGGATTGCCAAGGCGATCGCGGCGGCAGCAGAAGCGCCGTCGGGGGCGACGCTGACGCAGCTCGGCACGGCGGTGGGGACGCCGGCCTACATGGCGCCCGAGCAGGCCGCGGGTGACCCCTCGACCGATCACCGCGCCGACATCTACGCGTTCGGGTGCATGGCGTACGAGCTGCTCGCGGGCCAGTCACCCTTCCCTGGCCTGCCGCCGCACAAGCTGCTCGTCGCGCACATGAGCGAGACGCCGAAGCCGGTCGCGCAGCTCAGGTCCGACTGTCCGCCGGCCCTCGCGTCGCTCGCTATGCAGTGCCTCGCGAAGGATCCCGCGGCACGCCCCGCGAGCGCGACCGAGCTGCTCGAGCGCCTCGATGCCGTCGCGTCGCCGTCCATGCCGAGCGCGGCGATGCCGCCGATCCTCCTCGGCGGTCGAGCGATGCTGTGGCGCGCGCTTGGGCTGTACGCGGCTGCGTTCATTGGCGTCGCGATCGTCGCCCGCGCGGCGATCATCGCGATCGGCCTTCCCGACTGGGTGTTCCCTGGCGCGCTTGCCGTCATGGCGCTCGGGCTGCCCGTGATTCTGTTCACGGCCTACACCCAGTACGTCTCGCATCGTCTCGCCGCCGCGACGCCGACGTTCACGCCAGGTGGTACGCCGACGCTCGCGCCCGCACAAGGGACGATGGCGGCGCTCGCGGTGAAGGCGAGCCCGCATGTCTCGTGGAAGCGTGCGGCGCGCGGCGGCGTCATCGCCGTGAGCACGTTCGTGCTTCTCGTGGTTGGCTACATGGTCCTGCGTGCGTTCGGCATCGGGCCCGCTGGCTCCCTGCTCGCTGCCGGCAAGCTCTCCGCGAGCGACAAGGTGCTCGTCGCCGCGTTCGATGCGCCCGCTGCCGATTCATCCCTGGGTTCCACGATCGCCGAGGCGGTGCGCACGAACCTCTCGCAGAGCAAGGCCGTACACCTCGTGCCGACGAGCGCGATCGTCGCGGCGCTCGAGCAGATGAAGCGTCCCGACACCGCGCGCATCGACTTCACGACGGCGCGAGAAATCGCGCAGCGCACCGGCGCCAAAGCCGTTGTCGCGGGAAGCGTGGCGCCAGTGGGAACCGGCTACATCGTGACGGCGCGGCTCGTGGCGGCCGAGAAGGGCGATGAGCTCGCGTCGTACCGTGAGTCGGCGAAGGACGCGGGCGATCTCATTCCGGCGGTCGATCGCGTGACGAAGGCGCTGCGTGGAAGGATCGGCGAGTCGCTCAAGGCCGTGCGCGACGCGCCGCGACTCGACCAGGTGACGACCGGGTCGTTAGGTGCGCTCCGCAGCTATACGGCTGGACTCCGCGCCAACGACATCCAGGGTGACTACCCGACCGCGGTCCAGTATTTCAACGACGCCATCCGACAGGACAGCACGTTCGCGATGGCGTACGTGCAGCTCGCATACTCGCTTCAGACGCTCGGCGGCCCCGGACGATTCGCCCAGTCGAGGGTGGCGCTGGCGACCGCATTTCGCCTGCGTGATCGGTTGCCCGAGCGCGAACGGTACAATGTGGAGGGCGCGTTTTACCTGGCAGCGGAGCCGGATCGGACCAAGGCGATCCCGGCGTTGCGGCGCGCGGTGGAGCTCGACTCTTCGAACGTCGATGCCGCCAATTCGCTCGCGGTCACGCTCACCGACGTCCGCGACTACGCGGGCGCCGAGCGTGCGTACCGGGTCGCGCTCGCGGCCGACCCCGGGAACGCGACGCTCCTGACGAACGTCGCAGGGATGTACACGGAGATGGGACGGCATGCGGCGTTCGACTCCGTCATCGCGGTAGTCGAGCGTGCCGGTGTGCCCTTCCCGACCGGCCCGGTCCGCTTCGAGGATCTCTGGGTCCGCAGAGAGTACGATGGAGCGGAGCGGCTCGCGCGCACGAACGCGGACACGTCACAACCGCGTCGAGCCGTGGGTGCGCAGGACGGACTTGTCTGGCTCGCCGTGCTGCGCGGCCGTCTCCGCGAAGCCGAGCGTCGTAACGCACAGGTGAACGAGGCGAAGGCGCGTGTGCGCGGCGACACAGTAAGCCCCCATAGCGTTGCAGTCTTCCAGGCATTAATCGACGGAGAGCTCCGAGGTGACCCCGCGCGCGGTCTCGCGACGCTCGACAAGGCGGTGAGCGTGCTCTCACCGGATTCGGTGCCACTCAACCGGGACCAGGGCCTCTTCCTCGCCCTTACCTACGCGCGGCTTGGGGCTCCAGCGAAAGCGCAGGCCGTGCTCGACTCGTGGGAGCGGCGGCAGGACCCGTTAGGCCGTCGTCAGGCTGCGACCTTCGTGGCGAGGGTTCGCGGTGCGATCGCTCTGGCAGAGGGGAAAAGTGACAGCGCGGTTGCCTATTTCCGACGCGGCGACAGCGACGCGGACGGCCTGCCGACGCACGGCTGCACCGTGTGCCTGCCCTTCCTCGCCGGCGAAGCGTTCGACCGTGGCGGCCACGCCGACTCTGCTCGCGTGTACCTGACGCGGTACGTCGAGATGGCCGGGACCGGACGCACATTGATCGATCGCTACTGGCTTGCGCCGACGCTGTTCCGCCTGGGCGAGCTGTATGAGAACGCCGGTGACGTTAGGCATGCGACGGAATACTACGGCCGGTTCGTGGATCTCTGGAAGAGCGCCGACCCGGAGCTGCAGCCACGCGTGGTTGAGGCGCGAGGCCGCATCGATCGCATGAATCGAGCGAACCGATGACGCCCGTCACGGCAACGGTGCGTGATCCGGCGGGTCGAGCGGAAGGCCCGGAATGACCGCGTCGATGGCGCGCTGAGCAAGCAGGTCGCTCACCAGCGCCGCGCCACGGGGCGAAACGCGCCGAGCGGCGACGATTCGTCGGGTGAACCATCGTCCTCGCTTGGTGTCGAGCGCGTCGTAGCGCACGCGTCGTCCGCTCGATGACGCGTGGATGATGCGCCGGCTACCTGCATAGATGGCCACGTGGCTAATCCGCTCGCCCGGTTCCGCGAAGAGCACGAGGTCGCCCGGCTTGAGCGCAGACCATTTTGGAAGAACGCGCTGACCTGACGACGCCATCTCTCGCGACGTGCGCGGCAACCGGGTTCCGTGCTTCGCGAAGACATACTGCACGAATCCCGAGCAGTCGAAGCCGGTCCTTGGGGAAGTCCCACCCCAGCGATACGGAACTCCGAGATACCGCTCGGCTGTCGGAAGCACGCGGGACGCTGACGTTGCTCGCGTCGCGCCGATCGCGGCAAGGATGGTTCGTGCTGTGGCGCTCGACTGAGCGGCTCCGCCCACGTCGATCTTGACGGAGCCGACGGACAATTGAGCCTGCGCGTGCGAGGTGCAGAGCGCTGCGGCGCATAGTGCCGCGGCGGCCACGCGTCCACTCGGGGGCGCGGTTGAGTTGCGTACAGACTGCGACTGCATGTGACCTCTCGGAGAAGCTTGTAGCGGTAGCTACGCGCGCGCGAAGCAAGAGCGCGGCCGAGAGTGGGGTCAACGCGTAAGCAGTTGCCGCGGTGTGTCTTGGGTCAACGGTTGTGCCTTTGCTGGGCTGACCAGGTGTCCGTCCGAAGCAACCTCGTCCTGTCCTCTGCCGGTGTCACACTGTCAGTGCCTAACGCTGGCCAGCGCAGCGTGGCCGGCACCTGCATGCTCCCCGCTGACGAATGTCCGAATCCTGCAATTGGGAGCTACCTAACTGGCGGGGCTCGCGTGGATCTCGCAGTTTCGCGCATGCGACGCTGGAAACTGATCTTGGCAGGAGTCGCGATCGTCGCGTGCTCGCGCGGCCAAACGTCACGCGCCGCCGCGCCGCCAGGCGCGACGGACTCGACGTGGACGACGGCATCCGGCGCCACGGCCGGACTGGCGCACGTCAATGGGACCACGCTCTACTTCGAGCGCCGAGGCCAGGGACGACCGGTCGTGCTCATCGGCGGCGCGAATCTGGCGCTCGAGCAGTGGGATGCGCAGTTCGAGGCTCTTGCCCGTCACTACGACGTCGTTCGCTACGACGTCCGCGGATTCGGGCGATCGGGCCCCGCCGACGCCGCGGGCTACATGGCGCACGACGACCTTCACGCGTTGCTCCAACGGATTAGCGTTAGGCGGGCATCGATTGTCGGCCTGTCGCTCGGAGGCCGAATTGCGCTGGACTTTGCGCTCGCCCACCCGGAGATGGTGGACGCGCTCGTGCTCGCTGGCCCTGGTCTCAGCGGCTTCGAGTGGAGCAACGACAGCTCTTTCCGGCCGATTGCCGCTGCAGCTGCGAAGCGCGATTCGGTGCGCGCGGCGCTGCTGTGGCTGGAGCACCCGTACATGGCTCCCGCTATGGAGAACCCGGCACTAGCCCCGACGCTGCGCCAGCTCGCAGTGGCAAACGCGCGCGTGTGGGTCAACGCGGACAGCGAGCGTGTCGCGCCCGCGCCTGCCGTCGGTCGTCTGCGCGAGATCAAAGTGCCAACGCTGGTGATGATCGGCGATCGCGATGTGGCCGACATCCACCGCATCGTCGAGATGATCGTGCGTGACGTGCCTGGGGCAACGCGGGTGGTGTTCGAACACACGGGCCACGTGCTTCACATGGAGCAGCCCGAGAGGTTCACCGCGGCGGTGCTTGCGTTCCTCGGGTCGTGACGCGCCCCTAACGCCGGCCGCGGACAACTCAGGCACCACCGTTACCGCACCTGCCTGACGCGAAAGCGATTCCGCACTTGCGTTCGTTCGTCTTTGTGTTATAAAGTACTTCTCAACGCGGGCGACCCCCGGTCGCGTCACCTCTCGTTCGGGCATCCATGGAATTGCAGATTCGCGCCATCTCCAAGACATATCCCAACGGCGTGCACGCGCTGAAGGACGTCTCGCTGACCATTCCGGCGGGGATGTACGGCCTCCTCGGGCCTAACGGCGCCGGCAAGTCGACCCTGATGCGCATCCTCGCGACGCTGCAGGAGGCTGACAGCGGGAGCGTTGCCCTGGGCAGCATCGACGTACTGGGGCAGAAGGAGGAGGTCCGCAAGACCCTCGGCTACCTGCCGCAGGAATTCGGCGTCTACCCTAACGTGAGTGCCGAGGCGCTGCTCGGTCACTTCGCGCTGCTCAAGGGTATCGCATCGCGGTCCGCGCGCCGTGACGTCGTCGAGGCGCTTCTCCATCAGGTGAACCTGTGGGAAGTCCGCAAGCAGAAGCTCGGCGGCTACTCGGGCGGCATGCGTCAGCGGTTCGGCGTCGCGGTGGCATTGTTAGGCAATCCGTCGCTCGTGATCGTCGATGAACCCACTGCGGGGCTCGATCCGGCCGAGCGTGTACGGTTTCTCAATCTGCTGTCGGCGCTGGGTGAGAATAGCGTCGTGCTCCTGTCCACGCACATCGTCGATGACGTGAGCGAGCTGTGCACGCGCATGGCCATCATCGACCACGGAGAGATCCTGCTCGAGGCCGAGCCGCTGCGGGCGGTCGCGGACCTGCGCGGTCAGATCTGGCGACAAGTGATCTCGAAGTCGGAGCTCGAGGCGCTGCAGCGCGAGTATGCCGTGATCTCGACGAAGCTTCTCGCAGGACGCACGGTGGTACGCGTCTACGGCCACATGGCTCCCGACGCTGGTTTCGAGCCGGCGGAGCCGGATCTCGAAGACGTGTATTTCAGCACGATGGCCGGTCACGTCGGACGACGGGCGGAACCGGCGGCGTCGCCATGAAGCTCAGGGAGATCTTTCGCTTCGAGCTCCTCTACCAGATACGCCGGCCCTGGCCCTCGCTGTCCTTCGGCACGCTGGTCGCCTTCGCGTTCTTCACGACGAGGATCGGCATACTCCCGGTCACGCTGCCTCAGGACTTCGTTCTCAACTCGCCGTTCATCATCGCGGCCGTCTCGGTGATCAGCTGCCTGATCTGGCTGCTGGTCGGCTCGGTCATGGCTGGCGATGCCGCCGCGCGGGACGTGCAGACCGGTATGCAGTCGCTCACGTACGCGATGCCCGTGAGCAAGGCCGCGTACCTGGGCGGGCGATTCCTCGCCGCGTTCACCCTGAATGCCCTGGTCCTGCTCGGCGTGCAGATCGGCAGCCTTCTCGCGGTGTACGCGCCGGGAATCGATCCCGCCATCGTCGGGCCATTCAGGCCGGCGGCCTATATCGCAGCGTACGCGTTCATCGCGCTGCCTAACGCCGTCATTGCAACCACGGTCCAGTTCTCGTCGGCGCTCCTGACGGGCCGGAGCCTGGCGAGCTATTTCGGTAGCGTGGTGCTCTTCTTCTTCACCTTCCCGGTTCCCTTCTTCCTGTACGTGGCGGCGGGACAGCCGAAGCTGGCGCTGTTGGCGGATCCGATCGGGATGTTCGCCATCATGAACGCGATGATGACGGAGTGGACGCTCGTCGAGAAGAACGTGCGCATGTTCACGCTGGAGGGGCCGATGCTATGGAATCGGCTGCTCTGGCTTGGCATCGCTGTGGCGACCATGGCCGTCGTGTATTCGCGCTTCCGCTTCGCGCACCGCACGGCGGCAGGCGGCTGGCGGCTGATGACTGCCGGGGACGGGCGACGGGCGACGGGCGACGGCAAAACGCGCGTCGTCCCGAGCGCAGCCAGGGACGCCCGCAGCCTGACGGCTCGGGATGACAGCCTCGCGACGCACGGGCGACAGGCGCTCTCGATCGCATGGGTCTCGTTTCTGATGATCGCGAAGAGTCTGGCCGGTCTCTTCCTGCTCGTGGTCTACCCCGCGTTCGTGGCGCTCGTGCTGGTCACCAGCTCGGAGCACTGGCGCATCCCGCTAGTGCCGCGGACCGGGTACATCGTGTCGAAGTACCTGACGGCGCCACTCACACAGGCCTCGGACTTCCGGGTCATCATCCCGCTCCTCGTCATCTACTTCGCCGGTGAGCTGATCTGGCGGGAACGCGACGCCCGGCTCAGCGAGACCATCGACGCCACGCCGGTGCCGGAATGGGTCGTCTTCCTCGGGAAGTACCTGGGACTTGGACTGGTGCTTGCCGCGCTGATGGCATGCCTAACGGTAGTCGGAATGATTGCCCAATCGATCATGGGCTACCATGACTTCGAGGTCGGCCGGTACGTTCAGCTCCTGTTGGCGCTTCAGCTCCCGGAATACCTGATCTTCGCGGCGCTTGCCTTTGCCGTGCATGCGGCGGTGAACCACAAGTATGGCGGCATGCTGGTGGCGCTCATCGCCTACTTCCTGATCATCTTCGCCTCGTTTCTCGGCATCGAGCACAAGCTGCTCGTCTACGGCGCCACCCCAGAGTGGTCCTTCACGGACATGCGTGGATTCGGCGCGACGCTCGGTCCCTGGGCCTGGTTCGAGCTCTATTGGGCAGCGTGGGCGCTGCTGCTCGCCGTGGCGGCGCGAGTGTTCTGGCCGCGTGGGAAGGAGTCGCGGCTCGGCGCTCGGCTTCGAGACGCTCGACGTCGCCTAACGCGATCGACGATTGGAGTGGCCGCCGCGGCCGCTGCGCTGGTGCTCGTCGTCGGCGGCTTCATCTTCTACAACACGAATGTACTGAACGAGTACATCACCAAGGACGAGCTCACGCGGCGTCGGGCCGACTACGAGCGACTGTATGGAAAGTACGAGGGCATTCCGCAGCCGACGCGAGTCGCCACCAACCTGCGGATCGAGATCCATCCCGCCCAGAGAACCGCCACGATCCACGGCAGCTACCGCCTCGTCAACCGCAGTACCGTGGTGATCGACTCCGTGCATCTGGAGCCGGCATTCTACGTGGACACGCGCGTCACGTTCGATCGCGCGTTCACCCAGGTGGTCGCGGACGCGAAGCACGGTCACGACATCTACGCGCTGCAGGAGCCGCTCCAGCCAGGCGATTCGCTGACCCTCGACTTCGATGTGAAACTCGAGCGACGTGGCTTCCGCAACAGTGGCGTCGGCAACGCCGGCGCAGGCATAGCGGTTCTCGAGAACGGCACCTACTTCACGAGCGGTGCGTTGCCGGTCGTCGGATATCAGCCGCTTCGCGAGCTCTGGAGCGCGGACGATCGCCGACGCTATGACCTCCCGAGGCAGGTCACGCTCCCTGCGCCTGCCGACATCGATCCCGGTATCGCGTCGAGTGCCGCGGCTCGATTCGAAGCGGTCGTCGGCACCGACAGCGACCAGGTCGCGGTTGCGCCAGGTGAGCTTCGTCGCACGTGGAGCGATGGCGGCCGACGCTACTTCCAGTATGTCAGCGACGTTCCGATCAACGGCATGGATGTGTTCTTCTCCGCCGACTATGTGGTGCACCGCGAACAGCGGAACAACATTGACCTCCAGGTGTTCGTTCACCCAGCACACGCGAAGCACCTCGACCGCCTGCTCCGCGGTGTACGAGCATCTCTGGACTACTACGCGGCCCAGTTCGGTCCCTATCCATATCGCTTCCTGCAGGTCGTCGAGCAGCCCGGCAACTTCCTCGGCATGGGTGTCGACGGAAGCGGCGTCGTCACCGGAGGAGAAGGCTTTTTTCTACTGGATCCGAAGGGCGACGGGTTCGACGCGATCTTCGAGATCGTGGCACACGAGATGGGCCACCAGTGGTGGGGCGTGCAGCTCAAGCCTGCCTTCGCCGAGGGCGGCGGCGTCATCTCCGAGAGCCTCGCGTGGTATTCCGCGATGGAGCTCGTGAAGAACACGAAGGGCCGTGAGGCATTGCGGCGGTTCATGCACAACATGCGCGAGCCAAACCCGTGGCCGCAGATC
The DNA here is from genome assembly GCA_036509075.1 of Gemmatimonadaceae bacterium. Lineage (GTDB taxonomy): Bacteria > Gemmatimonadota > Gemmatimonadetes > Gemmatimonadales > Gemmatimonadaceae > JAJKIV01. Next base: position 18,464 of record DATCGG010000344.1, on the reverse strand, counting down.
CGCACGGCACTTCCGCTGCTCCGGGCGATGGATCCCTGGGCCAACTACCGCAAAGGGCCATACGTTATGCACGCGCTCAGCGAGTACGTGGGCGAGGCCCAGGTGAACGCGGCGTTGCGTACGCTCGTGGAAACGAAGGTGTCGTCGCTGGCCACCACGCTCGACATGTATCGTGAGCTGCAGGCGGTCACGCCGGACTCGCTCAAACCGCTGCTGCATGACTTCTTCGAGGTGAACGCATTCTGGACGTTCGATACGAAGCGTGCTACGGCGGTGAAGACTGCGTCGGGCGCCTGGCAAGTGGCGTTCGACATCGATGCGCGAAAGGTCGTCGACGACAGCGCTGGCGTGGAAACGGAAGTGCCGATGAATGAATGGGTGGAGTTAGGCGTCTTCGCCAATGCGAAGCCGGGTGAATCTCTCGGCCAGCCACTCTACGTACAGAAGCATCGGATCCACTCTGGCAGGCAGACGATCACGGTGACGGTGCCAGGCAAGCCCGCACGCGGCGGCATCGATCCGTACAACCTGCTGGACTGGGAGGAGGGCGACAACATCGAGCCGATCGAGGTGAAGGAATGAGAGCTCCGCGTTCGCTCCGCTTTTCGTGGCTGGACTTCAAGGTCGGGGTCCGGATGCTGGCCCGGTATCCCGGGCTCACGCTCGTCAGCACGGCAGCGATCGCGGTCGCGATTGCGTTAGGCACGCTCTACTTCGAGGCGCTCGACAAGTGGATGCACCCGCGTTTGCCGATAGCGGACGCCGATCGCATCGTCTCGATTGGCGTCTGGGACGACAGCGCGTCGGTACCCGAGGGACGCGCGTTGCACGACTTCTCCCTGTGGCGCGAGCAGGTCAAAACGATCGACCAGCTTGGCGCGGCAGTCATCTTCGAGCGTAACCTCGCCACCGAGGACCGCCGCGTGGAGCCGGTGCGGGGAGCGGAGATCTCGGCGAGTGCATTCCGCATGCTGGGTGCGCGACCACTGCTCGGTCGTACGCTGGCCGAGCAGGATGAACGGCCGGCCGAGGCCCCGGTGGTGGTCCTCTCTCACGCGCTGTGGAAGACCCGATTCAACAGTGATCCGCGAGTGGTCGGCCGGGTGGTGAAGCTGGGCAGCGTTACGGCAACGATCGTTGGCGTGATGCCTGAAGGCTTCGGATTCCCACGACGCGAACGCATCTGGACGCCGCTCCGCGTGGATGGATCCGCGCTCGCGGCGCGCTCCGGTCCGGCGGTGTCGGTGTTCGGACGGCTGGCCCCTAACGTGTCGATCGACGAGGCCCGGGCCGAGCTGCGAGTGATCGGGTCACGCATGGCGGCGAGCTACCCGCAGACGCACGGACACCTGAGCCCGAGAGTCACCGCGTACGCCACGCCACTCACCGAGGGTGGCGAGAGGCTCGTGCTCCGGCGAATCCTGTACATCGTGAATGGCGTCTTTCTGATGCTGTTGGGCGTCGTCTCGGCGAACGTGGCGACGCTCGTGTTCGCGCGCACGGCCACCCGCGGCTGGGAGATCACGGTTCGAACGGCGCTCGGCGCCAACCGTGGCCGCATCATCTCACAGCTATTCATCGAGGCGCTGGTCCTCACCGGCGTTGCGGCGGTGGTCGGGCTCGTTCTCGCTCGGGTGTCTCTCGGCTGGGGATTGAGCCTGCTCGCCGGCAGTGATGCCCTGCCCTACTGGATCAACGACAGTCTGTCGTGGAAGACAGTGCTGTATACGGCGCTGCTCACGCTCATTGGCGCCGCGATCGTTGGGATTCTGCCAGCGCTTCGCGTCACGCGCATCAGCGTGCAGGACGCGCTTCGGAACGAGAGCGCGGCGCGCTCCGGGCTTCGCTTCGGTGGGTTCTGGACCACGGTGATCGTCATGCAGGTCGCGATCACAGTGGCGTTCCTTCCCCTCGCCGGCGGCGGCGTGTTGGAGTCCAATCGGTTCAGCCAGAGAGCGGAGGGGATCCACGCAGAGCGATACCTGATCGCCGATGTCGGCCTGGACCGCGAAGACTACGTGATGGATCCAGCCGCGTTCGCGGCGCGGACGCGTGCGAGCGCCAACGAGCTGGAACGGCGGCTTCGGTCGGAGCCTGGCGTCGAGAACGTGGCGTTTGCCGATCGGGTGCCGGTCGAGGACCAGTTCAAATACCAGATCGAAGTCGACACGACGACGGGTGTACCGGCAAACGGCATGCGTCGAAGCACGCTCGTCCACGTTTCCCGCGGTTTCTTCTCGACGTTCGGGACGTCGGTGATTGCCGGGAGGGACTTCGCCCCACTCGACTTCGAGACCGGCCGTGTGCTGATCGTGAACGAATCGTTTGCGCGCTACGTGTTAGGCGGTCGGAACGCGATCGGGCAGCGCATCCGTATCGTCGCCGGCGAGGTCGAGAGTGTTGGCGGCAAGGACTGGTACGACATCGTCGGCATGGTCAAGGATTTCGGGTGGCAGCTGCCTGAGCCGCAGGAGCAGTCGGCCATGTATCGCCCGTCCCTACCGCTCGTGGGGCGGGCGGGTCAGGTCGTCGTGCGGGTGCGCGATCCGAGCGCGTTTGCGACGCGCTTACGTACGGTTGCTACTCTGGTCGATCCCACGATTCGCATGACCGGTGTCAAGCCGCTCGCGCAAGCCGGGGGTGGTGAAGCGAAGACGAACTGGGCGTTGACCGGTGTTGCGTGGCTCGTCTCGTTCATCGTGCTGCTCCTGTCGGCGACCGGCATCCATTCGCTGATGTCGTTCACGGTCGCGCGGCGGACGCGTGAGATCGGCATTCGCGCCGCACTCGGCGCGAGCTCTGGCCGGATCGTGCGCAGCATTTTCTCACGGGCGCTCTTGCAGATCAGTGCGGGCGTCCTGGTGGGCAGTGCCCTGGCGGCGCTGGTGGGCCTCGGATCGACGCGTCAGATGCTGCTACTCCTTGCGGCGGACGGTGTCATGCTCGTCGTCGGGCTAATCGCGTGCGCGGTGCCCTTGAGACGCGCGCTCGCTATTGATCCGACGGAGGCATTGAGGGCGGAAGGGTGAACCCACCTCGGAGTCCTGGGATGCTGGATGTCAGAGGACGCGTAACGCCTAACGCTACGCTACTTCAGGCCCAGTTTTTGGTTCTTCTCCAGTAGCGAGATGGCTTCCTGCAGCCGCCGATCGCGGGTCTCCTGTTGCTTGGCGTGCATGATCCATCCCACGTAGTGCCTGCGATAGGAGGGCGCGAGGTTCTGGAAATTCGCCCAGGCCTTGGCGTTCGCGCGGAGCGCCTGTTTCATGAATCGAGGGAGGTCATCCGGATCGCCGGTGTTCTGCTCAAGGCGCGAGATCGCCTCTCGCACACGGCGGTCTCGCGTTTCCTCTTTCTTTGCGTCCGTGATCAGGCGGACGTAGGCGCTGCGACGGGACGGTGAGAGGCTCTGGAAATTCTTCCAGGCCGTCGCGTTGGCCATGAGCGCCTGTTTGACCAGCGGAGGGAGTTCCACGTCGCCCGCATCGCGCTTAGCCCGTCCTTTGTCGCCGAGCATCGCGGGGTCGAGCTTGGCCAGCCCGGCCTCGGTCATTCGACCTTCACGCATCAGCTTCCGCACCCGTTGCGTGTTCAGCGCCGACCAGCGGGAACCATCGCGACGAGGAGTGAACTTCTGCGCGAACTTCTCATCGTCCATCCGCTTGACGATGCTGTCGATCCAGCCGAAGCAGAGGGCCTCCTCGACCGCATCGTCGTAGGGGATACGGGGCCGACCGGAGTCTTTCTTGTAATAGATCAGCCAAACCTCGGTCTCCGACTGGCCGTGCTTCGCGAGCCAATCGCGCCATTCATCCCGGTTGGTCACGTACAGTGTCTTGCCCATCGCCATGGCGCCGCCTAACGCGCTGCGCGTAACAACGCAACCACCACTGGTAATTGGTTACTGGAGCTGGTTATTGGTTATTTGAACCCTCGGGATGCTCATCTCGCTAGAGGACGGCATCCCGAGGGTTCTGATTACCTGTAACCAATTCCAGTAACCTGTAACCCGTGCGGTCAGTTCCGTTTGGGCCGGCGGATGGCTCTGACTTTCCCACTCTTCGCGCCTCCACAGAAGAACCGATCGCCGCCATCCGACTCCAGGCCCGATACGCCCACCCCCGGCGGCATCTCCAGCTTCTCCAGGACCTCTCCCGTTCGAGCGTCCACGTGCCTCACATCGGCCTCGCCGCCTTCCGAGGTGCCGTGCCACAGTTCTCCATCGACCCACGTGACGCCGGTGACGAAGCGATCGGACGCGATCGTGCGAAGAATCTTTCCCGTTTCCGGATCGATCTGGTAGATCTTCCGGTCGCGATAGTGCCCGACCCAGAGTGACCCTTCGGCCCATGCCAGCCCCGAGTCACCGCCGCCGCCGGGTGCGGGGATCGATCCAAGCACGCGACCGGTTTTCGGATCGATCTTGTGAATGCGATCCTCGGCGATCTGATAGAGGTACTGCCCGTCGAAGGCGGTTCCCGCATGCGCGGCGACATCGATGGAGTGTGTCGTCTTTCCGCTCGCCGGATCGAAGGCCGTCAGCTTGTCGCCGGCGGCGAACCACACGTTCTGACCGTCGTACGTGACTCCCGCCACGCTGTCGACACCAGGAAACGGCCCGTACTCGCGGATAATCTCGGCGTTCGATCGTCGCATGCCTTGAGCTTAGTCGAACAGTTGAGGCGCGGGGAGTAACAGTGCTGTCGTGAATCCCGTGAGCGGCGGCGTTACCCAGCGACGCGCTCGCCCGCGGCCGAACGACTGCACCTTGCCGGAGACGGCAAGTGAATCGAGTGCCCGCTGCACCGTGCGCTGGCTCGCGCCAAGCGCGAGCGCCAGCGCGGAGCTCGACCACGACTCACCATCGGTGAGAAACGCGAGGACGGCCGCATGCTCCTCGTCAACGGGCCGAGCCAGCACGACGACCTTCTGTGCGCGGCGCGGTGCGAGCGCAAACCCCTCCTTCGTTGCGCTTACCGTGGCCATCGGCCGGAGCATTGCTCGGAGGCGCCCGACTTCCACTCGCAGTCGGGCACGATGCGATTCATCCGTGAACCTGGATCCGAACGCGCGAGCAATGAGCACGTGCCGAGGCACGTCTGCCGGCCACGCCTCGCCTAACGCACGCGCCAGCGCGAACAACACCGGACGTGTGGCGAGCGAGACCGCTTTACTTCCATCCCGCACGACATGACGACTGTCGTCCACAATGAATGTCTTGGACGCCAGCAACGCCTCCACATCCTCCAGCAGCAGCAGTCGCTCCTCGCCACTCGCGATGAGCCGGGCAGCGGGAGTGTTCAGGGCATGGAACGCGCCTTCCACCTCCGCGGTCAACGCGGGGATCCCCGCGTTGCGCACGGCACGCTCCGCCCTCGCCAGCCCGGCGCGTGCCTCTTTCGCTCGCAGCCGCCGCACCGCGATCCCCGCGACTACCAGCTCGTGTGCGGTTCTCAACGCGGGAGGCAACGGTGTGGGATCGAGCTCCGCGAGCGTACGCTCGGCCTCGTCGATGTGACCGATCAGAAGAAGACGTCGGAGCTCGAGATACCGCGCGTGCGCTGCATTGACCGTGTCGCCGTGCGCCTCGAGCGTCGCGCGCGCCGAATCGAGGGCCTTCGCGGGCCATCTCAGGTCGCGTGAGGCAAACGCGACCTCGGCCTCGGCAACGATACAGCGCGCTCGCGCGAGGGCCTCCTTCTGACCGAACGCGCGCCGAGCGCGTTGCAGGAGGGCCTTGGCGCGAGCGAGATCGCCGAGCTGCGCCATCGCTATCCCACGGAGCGCGAGCGCCGGCGCGTCGTCCCGCAACGCGACCCGCTTGAGCGCGCCGATGGGATCGCCGGCCGCGAGCGCACGCGCCGCGGCGGTGATCAGCGAGTCCATGCAGCCATACCGAATCCCGTCACACTTGTAACTCTCACTCGGCCAGTTCCCGGTGCTAACTCTACTTCGTCAACAGCAACCACCAAGTCGCACCGACTTGCACGAAGGAGAGAAGAACAATGACAACGACGATGATGAAGCACGCGACCGGGACACGTGAAGAGTGGCTCGCAGCGCGGCTCGACCTGCTCAAGGCGGAGAAGGAGCTCACGCGGCAGAGCGACGCGCTGGCGCAGCGGCGGCAGGAGCTGCCGTGGGTTCGGGTGGACAAAACGTATCGCTTCGACACCGAGCAGGGCAGCGCGTCCCTCGAGGATCTCTTCCGCGGGCGCTCGCAGCTGCTCGTCTACCATTTCATGTTCGGGCCCGACTACACCGCCGGCTGCCCGTCCTGCTCGAGCATTGCGGACGGGTTCAACGGCTTCGCGGTTCATCTCGCCAACCACGACGTGATGCTGACCGCGGTGTCGCGTGCGCCGCTCCCAAAGCTCGTGGAGTTCAAGCAGCGGATGGGGTGGACGTTCCCCTGGGCGTCGGCGTACGCGACCGACTTCAACGCCGACTTCAACATCTGGTTCACCGAGAAGCAGCAGCGCGACGGGGGAATCGACTACAACTACCGCCGCGAGGGGAAGTGGCAGCTGCGCGGCAGTGACAATCCGGTCGCGCAAATCGCAAACCAGACGGGGACCGATGCCGCGACGTACACGCGCGAGCGGCCCGGTGTGAGCGCGTTCGCGCTCGAGGACGGCGTCGTGTACCACACCTATTCGGCCTACGCCCGCGGGCTGGACGGTCTCTGGGGCATGTACCAGTGGCTCGACCGTGCACCGAAGGGCCGCAACGAGCAGGGCATCTGGTGGAAACACCACGATCGGTACGACGCACGCTAAGGCGCGTCGTGGATTCCCGACGACTCTTTCTCGGCATCTCGGCGATCGTCTTCGCTGCCAGTGCGGCGATGACGATCGCCTTCTGCGCGTCCATGGCGGCGATGGGCGAGATGGAGATGCCCGGCGGGTGGGCTCTCTCGATGATGTGGATGCGGATGCCGGGCCAAACGTGGTTAGGCGCGGCCGCATCGTTCGTCGGGATGTGGACCGTGATGATGGTGGCGATGATGCTGCCATCGCTGACGCCTGTGCTGTGGCGTTATCGCCAGGCCATTGGCGTGGCCGGCGCGACGCGCCCTGGGTGGCTGACAACGCTCGCGGGCGTCGCGTACTTCTTCATCTGGGCCGTGGTCGGAGCCATCGTGTTCCCGTTAGGCGTCGCGCTGGCTGCGATCCTCATGCGGGAGCCAGCGCTCGCGCGCGCATTCCCGATCAACGTGGGTGCGGCGGTGCTCGTGGCTGGCATCCTCCAGCGAACCACCTGGAAGGCGCGGCATCTCGCGTTGTGCCGCGAGGCGCCCGGCACCACGCCCGGAGCCGAGCCCGGCGCGGCCTGGCGATATGGGCTATGCCTCGGCCTCCACTGTGTCCGTTCGTGCGCGAGCCTGACGGCGGTGGTCCTCGCTCTCGGCGTCATGGACGTTCGCGTCATGACTGCAGTCGGTGCAGCCATCACGGCCGAGCGGCTTGCTCGGAACGGCGAACGCGTCGCGCGCGTCATCGGGGCCATCGCCGTCGGAGTCGGGGCCGTGGTCATGTTCCTCGCCTAGCTCGCGAGCTTGCCGGCAATATCCTTGCACCACGGGCAATCGGCTACGAGAGCCCCGTCACCCACAATACGGGCGGCTTCCGAAACTCGTGGCCGCGCGGCGAGCTGTCACGCGCCGCGTCCAGCCGAATTTGAGGCCAGCGAGAATAGAGACCACGGATCGCAAGCCGTGCCTCGACGCGAGCTAGCGCCGCGCCCAGACAATAGTGGCGGCCGAAGCCGAACGAGACGTGGTCGCCCGCGTTAGGGCGCCGAATATCAAAATGGTCCGGGTTATCGAAATGCTCTGGATCGCGATTGGCGCCGCCGATCATGCACTGCACGACCTCTCCTTCGCGAATCGACACGTCGCGTAGTCGAACATCACGCACGGCGTACCGTGTGCACGTCTGCACGGCCGGCTCCCATCGCAACGATTCCTCGATCGACGCAACCAGCGCATGGTCGTCCTCGAGCGCCTCGGCACAGGACTCGGCGTGCGTGAGCAGCGCCCACATCGCATTGAGGATCGCAGCCTCGGTTGTCTCAATCCCTCCAAAAAGCACGATCAGCGTGTTGGCGAGGATCTCCGCGTCGTCGAGGCGCGATGGTGGCGCCGCATGAGCAAGGTGGCCCAACAGCGCGTCGTGCGTCCCTGTCGAGCTCTGCGCGATCAACGGCGCAACCGCCGCACGAAATGCGGCGGCCGAGTTGCGTCCCTGCCGCCGGGCCGCGGAGGAGGGATCGTGAGTCGCCAGCGCCGCCGCGAATGCGTCATACCATTCACGAACGAGGTCGTGCATCGCCGCCGGGATCCCAATGACATCCGAAACGACAGCCAGCGCGAGCGGCGCGGCAAGTGTAGCGCGCAAGTCTACCAATTCGTCGGACCTGCACTCGATGGCGTCCAGCAGCTGATCCAGACGCGCGCGGACGATCGGCTCAGCATTGACGTCGACAGCGCGACGATTGAACGGCAGCGAACAGGCGCTCTTGAAGCGACGCTGGGCTTCCCCTTCCGCGCTCAGCATCTGCGCGCCGAACGTATCGCGAATTGGTGACGCGGGATGGTCGGTGCTGAAGTGCTCAGGGTTACGAAGGATTTCGAGCACGTCAGCGCGCCGCGTCACGAGCCACATGTGCCCCCCAGCCGACCGGGCGCGTGCAATCGGCGTCGTGCTCCGCAGCCGGTGGAGCATGGGATAGGGGTTCTCCGCAAGCGATTCGAGCTCGATCAACTCACGCGCGGTCATGCTTGCGGAAGGCAGGTCACTCTACTCAAAGTCGTGAACGTGGGACGCGACCCCCAATATACGTGCACGACGCGAGAGCCAATAGCGCAGCGACGTTGCGAGAACGGGCAGGTTTCAAGAAGCTTGTCGCGCAATGATAGTATTGCAGCTAAAACGAACGATACTCCCTACAGCCATGACCGGAGCGAAAGTCATTGAGCTCGGCGCCGGCAGGTCGCGCCGCTTCGCGCCCATCACATCGCTCGCGAGTGGCTTCGAGCTTGGGCTGACGATTCACGTCGTTCGCGGGACGCGGCCGGGACCGGCGGTCGGTGTCTCGGCGATGATCCACGGCGATGAGCTCGACGGGCTCCTCATCGCGCGCGAACTGGTTCAGTCGCTCGACCCATCGGACCTTCGCGGCTCGGTCTGGGCCTTAGGAGTCGCGAATCCACTCGCGATGGAAGGCGTGTCCCGCAACACACCGATCGACATGCTCGACATGAACCGGCTCTTTCCCGGTTCGCCGGATGGCTGGTTGAGCGAACAACAGGCCTATGCGATCGCGCACGAGTTCATCGACAACATCGAGGTGCTCATCGACATTCACTGCGGCGGCACGTTCCCGTGGGTCGACTATTGCTACGTGATCAATGACGAGGCTCTTTCGCGAGCGTTCCTTCCGGCACTCCTTTACAAGCCAGCCACAACGTATTCCGGTACGACCGCGACGTACGCCGAACAGCGCGGCGTGCGGTGTACCGTGGTGGAAATCGGGGGCGGATACCACGACCAGTCACGACATGTGGCCAATGGCGTTCGCGGTGTGTTGAACCAGCTCCGCCACGTCGGCGTCCTCGATGGAACCGTCGAACGGCGACCGGGCCAGGTCCTGATGCGCGACATGAAGGTCATGCGGCCGCGTCACGGCGGGATCTGTGTGCCGAGAACGATGCTGTCACCGGGACAGGTGCTCCCCTCGGGAACGGCGCTGGCGGACATCGTCAGCCCGTACACGTTCGAGGTGCTGGAGACCATGGCGGTACCGTTCGATGACAACATCGTTGTCCTCTGCCGGAACTTCGTCACCCGGATTCATCCTGGCGACTATGGTTTCATGATCGCCAACCGGGCGACGGCGACGACGTACGTCGACTGATCGCGTGCTGCCTCGCGGGGTAGCGTGCGCGGCGTTGGCCATCGCTGTCGCGAATGGCGCGCGGGCGCAATCACGACAAGGGACAGTAGATATCACGGTCGACGTGAGGCCTAACGCTGCGCACGTCGAGGAGCGATACCTCCTGTCGCCATCGGCGGCACCGATCGATCTCCGAGTGCTGACGCGGCCGTGCACGACGATCGAGAACCTGGTTCTCGAGCAGGGCGGCTCGGTTCTGCCGGTGACAGAATCGCGAACCGGGCCATGGATCACGTTTCGCGACACGATCGCGCGCGAGGATGACTCGCTCCGGCTCCTCGTGCGATACGATGTGCAACCGGTCCGAGCGGGCGTCATTCCCCTCGTGCACCTGGCGTCCGCCGTGACCGGCGACGGCTCGGCGCGAACCGCTCCGGTGAAGGTTCTTGTCAGGGTCTCGGACGCCGCGGCCCGCGTCGGCTTCCCGCACATGACTCGCCAGGCGCCTAACGAGTGGTCGGCGCGCTACGTGGCGGTCCCGTCGTTCGTGGAGATCGCGAGTTTGCGCGCCGCGCCGTGCGACGAACGCGTGGGAGCAGGCGGGGACAACGGCGGTCTGGTCTGGCGATTCTTCCTGTTGGTCGGAATCATGATCACCTGGGTGCCGCTGTACCTGGCGTGGGCTCGCCGCTCGACGGAACGCGAGCACACATGACCGGCGCGCATCTTTCTGCCTTCTACACGATCGTGGGCGCATACCTGGTCCTGGTCTGCGGGATTGGGCTCCGCAATTACCGTCGCGCCTCGACCGAAGAAGGTTTCCTCGCCGCGGGTCGCAGTCTGGGACCCATCATCGGCGGCGCGACGCTGATGGCCAACCAGGTGAGCGCCGGCGCCACGATCGGCATGGTGGGCTTCCATTACTTCTCCGGTATCAGCTACGCGTGGACGTGGCCGATGGTCTGGGTGGGCTGGGTCGTCGCGGCGCTGTTCGTGGCGCCGAGGATCCGACGCATTGCCGGGCTCACGCTGCCCGATTTCTTCGCGGCACGATTCGAGAGCAGGGCCGCCCGGGCGATCGCCGCCCTGTTCATCCTGGTTGTCTACGCCGTGATGCTCTCCGCGCAGTATCAGGCCGGAGGTCTCCTCTTCGGACTGGTCGGCGGGATGGAGTATTCGCGGGCCGTCCTGCTCGTTGCTGTCATCACCACGGCGTATACGGTGCTTGGAGGGATGTACAGCAATGCCTACGTCGGGATGCTCAAGGCCATCCTGTTGTTAGGCAGCTACGCGATCGCAGTCCCGTGGCTCCTGGCGCACGTCGGATCGATTGCCAGCATCGGGGAGACGCTCACCGCCATTGATCCGCGATTGACTGCCAATTGGTTCGGTTGGCGGCAATTGATCGCGATCTCGATGGCGATCGGCCTCGGCCTCGCCGCTGCGCCTTACGAGATCTCGGCCATCTATTCGATGCAGAGCAAGCGCGCGACGCGCCTGGCGATCGGGTACTCGTTCCTCTTCCAGGCCTGCATCGGCGTCGGGGTGTTGCTCTTCGGGCTGTCCATGAGAGTCGCGATGCCGCAGCTACCGACACCGGACCTGGCCACGCCGGTGCTCGGAATGAGTGTTCTCCCGCCGTGGATCGGATTGCTCGTGCTGCTCGCAGCCGTCGTCACGTTCACGCGAACGGGGGGCGCGATCCTGCTCACCGTCGCCTCGGCGGTGTCGCACGATATCTACGCGGAGCTGATCAAGCCGGCGGCGAGCGAACGCGCTCGGGTTCTCGCGAGCCGACTCGCGGTGGTCACGTTCAGTGCGATCCCCGTCGCGCTGGCGCTGCGCCACTTCGACCTCGTCAACTTCATCGTCATCTGGGCCGCGAAGCTGATGGTCAGCTTCCTGTTCATCCCTGTGGTCGTGGGCCTGCACTGGCGCCGCGCGACGCGAGCCGGCGCGATCGCCTCGATGCTCGGCGGGATGATCGCCTGCCTGGTGTGGTCGCGGCTCGGTTCGCCGTATTTCCTGGGGCTCGATCCGGCAGAGGCCGGGGTCGTGGTCAGCGCCGTGTTGATGTTCACGATCAGCCTGACGACGTCACCCGCCTCCGCGGGAACACTGCGCCAGTTCTTCGAAGATCGCGCGAACCCGTCCGAGTTGGTGCATACTCGATCCGGCACTGCTTAAGGGGTACGTCGGCGTGCGTACGTCCGAACGTTGGCAGGTTTTTGTTCGGACGATTTTCGGCGCGAAGGATCCCGTGGTGCCGCTCGACGATCGAGCGCACGATCGTTAGGCCCATCCCGAGGCCGTGGGGCTTCGTCGAGAAGAACGGCTCGAAGAGAGACGCTGCCGCACCGCGGGAGGGAGCCCGGGCCCCCTATCGGACATGCGGTGCACATCATCTGGATTCGGAAATATCGGAAGAGGCCAAGATGGTCTATGACGGGCAGTGGGTCCGCGTCGCGAACCTGTGGAACCAGCGGTTCGACGCCAATGAACCGTGCCGGCGTGCCAGGCCGCAGCGCGCCTAACGCTAAAGTTCACGATCCCCGACGGCGGACTTACGGATACCGCCGGTGCCACTGGTGGAAAACCGTTCCCACCCCCGCGCCGAGGAATCCGCCCACCGCGGCGCTCAGGAGGATGTAGCGCACTGGCTGCTCCAGGAGCCAGCCAGTGCACGGATCGTCGGTCCCCGGGGCACAGACTCCTTTCAGAGCCACGTACAGGCCGGCCATCAGGGCCGCACCGGTGACCCCACCGATGATCGCGCCGCGACGGGTCGCCGGCCCGCGCACCCAGAGCGTATCGGCCGAAGTAAAGGCCACGCGTCGCTCAGCCCCTGTCGACGATGCAAGCGCGATCACGATGGAGTCGGGTTGAGGCGACGACGCCTCGACCCACCGCCCTTCCGTGCGCCCTCGGTGGACGAGCCCCAGTCTGACCGCCTGGCCCGAATGCACATCGCTGAGACTGCGCTGCCAGCTCGCCACGGATGCCGACGCCAGGGACTGCGCGGCCGTCGGGCGATTGGCGACGATCAGCACCACGACCGCGAGAGCTGTTGCGCGAGACCAATGCCGAAACGTTTGCATGGTAGCTCCTTGGGCGTGAATACCTCGCCGAACTTCCGCGGTGATCCACGGCGCTCCACAAGATTCTCTCAGGCTGGCGCGGGCGCCTAACGCATCGTACCGAGCGCTGATCTGCACGCTGCACCAGCGCCCGGAGACTGACCAGGCTGGATCGTCTCGCCGCTCAGAACGCCGCGCGGAGGCCGAGCGTCAGTCCGCGCGCAGCGGGAGCGACGTAGAGCGACGGCGCGAGCGAGGAGCGAGAACCGCGGCCGGTGGGCACCGTTGCCCACTCCTCTCTTAGGTCAACGACGAACACTGTGACGACGCCCGCGACGAGCCCGACCACCGCTCCCATGACGCCAATGATGAGGCCCGCCTCCTCGGGTTTTTCTCTGCTCCCGGGCTTCGCGGCACCGAGGGCAAAGCCAACAGCGCCTCCCGCCAGCGGCATCCAGAGCGGCGCGAACAGCGCCCACGTCGGGCTCCCCGTACCGCGCGACAGTTCCAGCCGGGCGACCTGATCGAGTGGAAACGCCGACAGCCCTTCGGGGCTGGTGCGCACGAGGATCGTGTCGGCGGGCACACGTTCCACGATGCCGACAAACGGTTTCACGCCCAGACTTGGCACGGTGACACGAATGCGGTCGCCGAGCTTCAGCGGTGGCCCCTGCGCGGCCATAGCGAGGGGAAGGCCGAGGGCGAGCACAAGCTGCGAGAGCGCTAGGATCGGGCGCATGGAAGTCTCCGTTGTCGTTGAGTCCCAAGGGCGGGGCCGACTGGTCGTCCGGGAATGCTTCCGCGAATCTCGTCGCCGTGCGTTATCGGGCCGTTACGCGGACGTCTGCGGCGCGACGACGCGGACCTGCTTCGTCGTGGCCGCGGTCGCATCATCAGCCCCTGGGGCGCAGCATCTCCCTATACCGCTCGTCGCTTGAAAGGCGCGACAAGTCGATGTCGGTGTGGAGCGCGATGTCGTGCCCGCACCCTCTCGCAAACGCGCCGCGCAACAGCGAGAGCGCGGCGACGTTGTCACCGAGGACCGCCGCGATCCGCGCAGCCCACAACAGGTGCCGGCCATATCGGAATTGACCCGTCTTCGCGCGCAGCGCGGATAGAGCGCCACGCGCGGCGGCTTCGTTTCCCATTCGCGCAGCCAGCGTCCCCGCGGCGCCGAGAACGTCAGCGTCCTCCGGTCGCTCTCGCTGCAGCGGGGACAGGAGCTTGGCGGCCTCCGGCCACTCGTCCGCCTCGTAGTGCATTCGAGCCAGCGCGAGCCGATCCGAAACGGTCGGAGCCGCGACCGCGGACCGATCACGGTGCCAGTCGATGGCGCGAGCGAGCATATCGATGCCCGCGGCGAGCTGCCCGTGAGCCTTCAGCTCGCGAGCCGCGGTGAACAGCACTTCGCTGGCCGACATGAAGCGATCGGAGGTGAGGGCCACCGCTTCGTCGGCGATGCGGCTGACGGCGTCTGTGTCTCCGAGCGCGGCGTGCGCGCGCGCCTCGTACAGCAGCGGACCCATCGCCTCGGGATGCTGCCGCCGTCCACGCTGGCCGGCGTCGAGCTCGCGCCCATGATCCCCGACCATGTGATACGCCTCCGTCAGCCGCTGCCAGTACGGCGTCCACGACGGCATCCAGCCTCGCTCGGGATCGACCCGCTCCAAGACCTCGACTGCATAACGCGGATTGTTGCACAGCATCGCGTCGCGGCCGAGTTGCGCCAGCACCTCCGAGTCAGGGACGAGCTCCGCCACGCGGTCCAGGGTCCGCAGCGCCGACAGTCGATCTCCGGCGAGCCACTGTGCGAAGTAGTCGGCCCCGAGTCGCTCCGCGGGTGACAGACGGGAGCGGCAGGCGAAGAGTGCATCCAGGATCGCGGTCGCCTGCTCGTATTCCTCCAGGTTGCAGCTCGCCGTGATCGCCCACAGCAGCGGAACGGTGAAGCCGACCTCCGGATTTGCCGCTTTGAGGAACTGCGAGATCGCCGCACGATACTCGCCGCGCAGGTGCAGTTCCATTCCGTAGAGGTGCGCGCGATGCGCCTCGAGGCTCGGCGGTGCCGCTACCACGTCGGCCCACGATGCCACCTGAGTGTCGACGTGCCCGGCGACAACGCCGCTCATGCGCCGGCCGATCTCGTGAGCAGCTTCCCATGGGCGGTCGCGACGGGCGACCACTCCGGAGATGCTTCCGACGACGCGACCGTCGCGAACGAGCTGCAGAGTCGCCTGCATGTGCCATGCATCATCGACGATGTGATACGACCCCTCGATGGCCAGCCGGCTGCCTCCATCTGCCCCGCTCGACCTGTCGTGCACACTTTCGTCCGCTGCGTCCGCGGCGATCACGTCGACGAGGCGCGTTTCGGCTACCGCCTGTGAGACTGCGGTAGCTGCCAGGCGCCCCACGAAATCGAGCTCGGGGCTGCCGGTCAGGTTGTCGAACGATGACACGAGAACCGTCGGACGCGCCGACGATCGCGGAATGACTCCGACCGTCGAACCATCAGGCGCAACGACGGCTCGCGTGATCGGACGTGTCGCGTCCGTGGCTGATCCCGTTGCGGAACGATTGCCCGCGCGCACGCTGTCGTGGAGCGCGCGAGTTTCGGGCGAAGGCTCGAGATCGAGATCCCGGCGCAACCGCGCGGCGAAATCCTCGTACGCGCGAATCGCCCCGGTCGCGTCACCGGTCCGCTCGAGCAGCGACATGAGCTGGCGAAGTCCTCTCTCGTCCTCGACCAACAGCTCGGCCGCGCGTCGTGCGCTCGCCGCGGCGGCGCCGATTTCGCCGGCGCGCTCCTGTTGCTCCGCGAGGGCCCAGCCGGCGCGGGCCGCGCGGTTTCGCAGTCGAAGGCGCGTCTCCTCGAGCCATTCGTTGAACGCCGCCGAGCGATCGATCGAGAAGGCCGGCAACAGCTCGCCGCCATACGCGAGCACGGCATCGGCGAGCCGTCCGCGATCCAGGGCATTCTCGAACTCCGCGGCGTCGCACTCGAGCGCAGCGGCATTCACGCCGACGCAGTCGGCGCCTCGCGTGATCAGGACGTCCGGGCCCAGCGCCTGTCGCAACTGGTGCAGCGCCTGGCGCAATGAGCTGCGCGCACGACTCTCAGGGATGTCCGGCCAGAAGAGCGGCAGCAGGGCGTCGCGGCGATGCATGCGCTGCGGCCGGAACGCAACGAGATAGGCCAGCAGCGCCAGTCGCTTCGGCTGTACGAGGACGGCCGTGACTTCGCGCCCTTCGGGATCGCGCAGGTCCACCTGGCCGAGCACGCGCAGACGGAACATGGATGGCTCGGAAGATGAAAGGACTCGAAAGCGTGCGGCTGACCCGTCCGCATGGCGCAAGGCGTGGGCGAACATAGGAGTGTGTTCACCCCCACGCAACTCGCCGGCGCTGTCGAGGTATGGACCCAGCGCGGCACGCAGGTCCTCAGTGGCGGAACACGCACAGCGTATCCGAAGGCGGTCACGCCGTGCGTGCGATCGTTGGCATTCCAACTTACTGCTGCTCGGCAATCGCGTTGGCAATCGGGATCGCCAGGTGGTAGGTCACGTTCAGCGCCTTCGCGGCTTCACGAGCAAGGATCCGGTGCCCCGCCGCACTGGGGTGCACGCCATCGAGCGAGATGAACGGCCCGTACGGCTCGTCCGACGTCAGGAGCGTCGTCGCGCTGAACGGTGCCTTGAGATGGCGCCGCCCGTAGAGTGGATCGAGATCGAAGAACGCAAAGCCGTTCTCGGCCGCGACGTCTCGAATGTGCACGTTCATTTCGGCGAGCTGCGCTTCCAACGCGCCGATCTCCGCCTTTGTCAGAACGTAGTCCTGTGTGCCCGGAATGTCGGCACAACTCACCGGCGCGGGCAGCGGTCCTCCAGCCTGCGCCGCCCGTGCCGCTGCATATGCGCCGACGACTTTCGCTGGAACGTAGATGAGGTTCTCGCTCCCGCTTCCGCCACAATCGTCGCTCACGAGAATGCCGAAGCTGGCCAGCTCCGAGCGGTTTGCGTCGAGCTCCGCCCCACGCCGCAGGCTCGGGAAGTTCGCGGCGTCGGACAGCAAACCGACCAGGAGGACCTTCGCGCCCGCGGTCTTCACGCCGGCGATGAGTTGGTCGTACGTCGGCCGCCATGCCGTGGCCGGCACAATCGTTAGGCCTGGGGCCAGCAGTCCGGAGCGCGCCCCAAGCACCTCGTTCACCCCGAACTCCACCGAGACGACGTCCGGCTGCTGGGCGAGCATCGCCGTGAGCTGCGTCTGTCCGGCGGCGAGCACGCGACTGTAGAACGCGCCTCGCAGCGGCCAGGACGCTGGTGATAGCGACTCGGGCGTGGTCGCGAGCGCGTTGGCGGTGATCGCTTCGGAAATCGCCAGGTTCTGCGTCGGCGTGCCGATTTCCTCTACCAGTGACGCGCAGAGGCTGCTGCGGACGAACGGCGATTCGCCATTCACGCGGCGGAGCGTCGCGAGCGGTGACATCAGCGGCGGCTGGCATCCGGGTGCCTGAATGAGCGGCTGCGAGAACGGCACCCGCGCGAGTGCCGCGAGCTGCGCCGGCCAGGACTGTGCCTGATCGGCGGCGATGACGCCGTTCGACATCACCCCCATGCTCAAGCTGGTCCCCATCGCGACGTACTTCCCGACGCGAGCAGGTTCGCCGACACTGAACGTCGGCGGCGTACGCGTGGACTCCGACGTTGGGCCGGTCGCGCGGTCGGCGCAGGCGGTGACCAGCGTTAGGCAAAACAGCGGAACTGTCCGGGTCATCATCGTTTCTTCCTTTGGCAGGAGTCGTCCGCCGCGGCGGTGACTGGGATGGCCAGGCCGTGAGACGTCTCGTAGGTGTGGGCGGACGCTACGAGCCGGGCGTTATCCGCGTGTTTTTCTGCCGTTAACTGGGCAGAAGCGGCTCAGGCCAGCGACGGGATGATGGACGACCCGGCGACGCGTCTAGCGCGCCGTGCTACGCACGGACTCGTCGACGTTCTCGCGAGCACGTCGAGCGGCACGTAGCCTCCGCGCACGACGCTGTCGTTGAACCCCTGCAGGTCGACTTCGTGCCGAGCGCCCGTCGTTGCCAGATGCGCCCAGGCGCGACTCACTGGGAAGACCTACGGTTTGACTTATTCGCCTGTCACTGTTGTACTTAGTATCCTAAGCGGCTTATGTTTGTGCATGTCGAATGTCAGGGCATATCTCGCCAGGATCGGCCGCCGCGGCGGGATAAAGAGTCGCCGCACTCTCGAGCCCGACGTCGCCAGGCGCATGGTGGAGATCCGCGAGGCTCGTCGCGTTGCCCGGCGCGCCAACGCCGCCACACGTCCGGGCGGTGCTCCAGCCGACACCAGTGCCGCCGCGCTGGCCGTGCAAGACGCGCTGTTGCAGCGCGCCTCCCCAGCCGACAAGCTGGCGCAAGTGGCACGGCTCTCCCGCATGGTGGATCAGCTCTCGATGGCCGGCCTCAGGCAGCGACACCCGACA
>DATCGG010000343.1:0-5621 GCA_036509075.1 Gemmatimonadaceae bacterium | reverse complement strand
GATCGCGCCCGCCGCCAACGCCGGTGCAGAGGGACAGCGGCCGCGGCGGCGACGCGGGCGGCGCGGAGGACGACGCGGACGCGGGCGCGGCGACGGATCGGCAGCGCCTAACAGCGGCACGACCGACGCGACGTCCGCCGATCCAGGCGCGGCGGCTGGGGACAGTGGGGACGACGAAGACGGAGACGACGCGTGAGCCCGTTCTACTTGACGACGGCAATCGACTACTCGAATGGCGACCCGCACATCGGGCACGCCTACGAGAAGATCGGGGCGGATGCGATCGCGCGGTATCACCGCCTCCGCGGTGACGAGGTCCATTTCCTCATGGGCATGGACGAGCACGGGCAGACGGTCGCGCAGAAAGCCGCGGAGCGCGGCGTGACGCCGCAGCAGCAGGTGGACGACATTGCACCGCGCTTCCAGGCCATGTGGTCCAGGCTCGCGATCTCGCACGATCAGTTCATCCGCACCACTGCGGATAGTCACAAGACCGGTGTGCGTGCGCTGATCAAGCGCATCTTCGACAACAACCCCGACGACTTCTACGAGAAATCGTATACCGGACAGTACTGCGTCGGTTGTGAGGCGTTCAAACAGGACAGTGAGATCGTGGACGGGCGCTGCGTCCTGCATCCGACGCGTACGCTCGAGTGGGTGGAGGAGCGCAACTGGTTCTTCCGCCTCAGCAAGTACCAGGGCTTTCTCACTCGGCTCCTCACGGAGCGGCCACAATTCCTGCAGCCCGAGAGCCGGCGCAACGAGATGCTGGCGCTCCTCAAGCAGGGGCTCGAGGACGTTTCCGCGAGCCGGTCGCGATTCAGCTGGGGCGTTCCCTTCCCTGCGCCGCTTTCGACGGGCGAGCCGCAAACGACGTACGTGTGGTTCGACGCGCTGCCGAATTACCTCACGGCCACCGGCTTCCCCGAGGCGGGCTGGCGGAAGCGCTGGCCAGCACAGCTGCACATTGTCGGCAAGGACATCACGCGCTTCCACAGCATCATCTGGCCGGCGATGCTCCAGGCAGCGGAGCTGCCGTTGCCGGAGCGCGTGTGGGCGCACGGCTTCGTGTTGTTAGGCGGCGAGCGGTTCAGCAAGTCCGCCGGGGTGCGCCTGGACCTCGACGAGGCGATCGGCCGGTTCGGTGCCGATGCGTTTCGCTACTTCCTCCTGCGCGAAGTGCCCTTCGACGCGGATGGCAGTTTCTCGTGGGAGCGGTTTGAGGAACGCTACAACGCCGACCTCGCCAACGCGTTAGGGAACCTGGCGAGCCGCACGATCTCGATGGTCGAGCGATACTGTGGCGGTGTCGTGCCCGGTGGCGCGGCCGCCGCATCGACGGATCTCGACACGAGCGATGCGCGGGATCTCGCGCAGTATCACGCAGCGATGGACGGGTCTCGCGGCTACCTGCTTCACGAGGCGCTGCGACATGTGTGGAGCACCGTGAGTCGTGGCAACGAGTACGTCGACCGACAGGCGCCGTGGAAGCTGGCGAAGGATCCCGCGCTGCGCCCCGAGCTCGAGCGAACGCTGGCCGCGCTGATGCGACAGCTCGCCCGCCATGCGATTCATCTCCACCCGTTCCTGCCCGCGAAGACCGCGGAGCTGTGGCGTCAACTCGGCGGCCCCGACATCGTCGCGCATCAGCGCTTCGAGATGGTCGCAGCGCTCGATGTGAGCGGGTGGCGCGTCACAAAGGGAGATGGTCTGTTTCCCAAGGAAATTGTGACCGCGACGACCTAACGGGATCTGACTCCAACGACCGCCGTTTGCGTGGCATGCGTCACCCACGCATCACGACCGCGACGAGTATCGTTACGGCTACAGATGCGAGCCGTCTAAGCAGACGGAACATCGCGTTGAGCCTCAAGGAGTCGAGACGAAATGGCGGATCGTTGCTGGACCGTGATGGTCGTACCCCACGGGAGTGATTCGCCGCGAAGCTACTCGATCAGCGAGCGCGCGGTGCGCTGCGGGTTGTACGTCGCTGCGATGTTCGGGTTGATGGCGGCGATCGGGCTCGTCACCGCGATCGGGACGACCGGCCGGTTCATCAGCGGCGCCGTCCGTCCGACCGAAGCGAACGCAATGAGCGCGCACCCGCGCGACCTGTCGGAAGTGGCGAAACGTGTGGCATCACTGCGCGACACGCTCGAGGTCATCCGGAAACGGGAAGCGCAGATCCGTTTACTGGCCGGGTTGCCGGCGACGGATTCGGCCGCACAGATCCTGGCGGCAGCGCAGGACTCGTTGGCCGACAGCGCGGCGCGGGGCATGCCGCAGGCGGACGTCGAGACGCTCATTCAGCGCGCGGACCTGTTGTCCGCTCGCTTCGCGGCAGTGACGGACTCGCTCGAGCGCAACGCGCAGCGGTTCGCCAGTGTCCCATCGATCATGCCCACGCCGGGCTGGCTCACAAGCCAGTTCTCGCGAAGTCGCAACCATCCGCTCCTGCACATTTCGCGGCCCCACGAAGGCATCGACGTGGCGGCGCCGATGGGCGCGCCGATCATCGCACCGGCGTCCGGCGTGGTAGTGCGCGTCGCGTACGAAAACGGGTACGGCAACACGCTCGAGATCGACCACGGCAACGGCATCGTCACTCGTTATGCACACTGCTCGCGCATCGATGTGAAGGGCGGTCAGCGCGTCACGCGCGGCCAGACCATCGCGGCGGTCGGGAGCACCGGGTTGGCGACCGGCCCGCACCTGCACTATGAGATTCACATCAACGGCAAGGTGGTGAATCCGCTGACGTACGTGCTGTCGGACGCGATTCCCGACTGACCTCGGCCAGGCCGCTGGTTTTCCGCCGAGGACGGCGCGCGACTATTTCGGGGTTCCGGTCCCCGAGTTCTGACCGCCGCTCCCGTTGCCGCTGACGCTGAACCCGATGCCAACCGCGGCGACCAGACCGGCCGTGATACCGCCGACCAGATAGCTCTTCCCTTTGTCGAGCGAGCGGCGCTCGAGGCCGGCCACCGTGGTCCGCGGGAACACGACCTGCTCGCCTTTCCAGGTGACTTCGGAGCCAAGCCGGTCGGTCGTCTGTGTCACCGACAGTGTCACGGAGGTGTCGGCGACGGAGGAGATGTGCCCATCGACGACCTCGATCCGGTTGCCAACGAGGGGCGCCATCGTGATGGCACCGGCGTCAGTGAGGCGCAGGCGCACTTCGCTGCCTAACGCCGGCGACGACGAGTCGATGGGCGTGTAGCGATAGCACGCGCCGCTCGTGATGACGCTGGCTGCCATCACGGCCGCGGCACACGTTCGAACTGCGCTGAGAGAGCAGGACCTCACGAACTCCTCCGGGCTGACCAATCCTGATGCAAGATGGCCTCCGGACCAACGCGTCGGGAGCGGATTTGGCTGGTACGACCCAGGGAGGGACGAGCCGCGAGAAGAGCGGAGCGACCCTCGACCGATCGGTCGAAGGTCGCTCCGTGAAAGACGCCGACGCGCCTACCGAATGCGCGCAGTGCTCGTCAGCTCAGCTCCCCGTGCCGAGGCACGTGGTCCCGTCGATCGCTGTCGGCGTCGCCGGGTGGAGGCGCAACCGTTAAGATTTTTGCCGCTCGCCGCTGTCGTTGCGAAACCATTAAGGTTTCGCGGCCGGCTTCGAGAAGTCGACGGTCGGCGCTGTGCGTGCACCCGGGGTCGTGACCTCGAAATAGTCGCGCGCCTTGGCGCCCGTGACCTTCGCGGTCAGTGATTGCGGGAGCGTACGGATGTACGTGTTGTACGTCTGCACCGCGTTGTTGTAGTCGGTGCGAGCGACCGCGATGCGATTCTCCGTTCCCGTCAGCTCGTCCTGAAGCTTGAGGAAATTCTGGTCCGCCTTGAGCTGCGGGTACGCCTCCGCGACGACCATGAGGCGGCCGAGCGCCCCCGTGAGTTGATCGTTCGCGTTGGCCATCTCGCGTGGATCGCCCTTCTGTACAGCACCGAGCAAGCCAGCGCGCGCCTGCGCCACTTGAGTGAAGACATCCTCCTCGTGCTGGGCATAGCCCTTCACCGTCGACACGAGGTTCGGAATCAGGTCGGCTCGCCGCTGCAGTTGAACCTCGATCTGATTCTTCGCGGCGTTCACGGTCTCATCGTACTTCTGGATCGTGTTGTAGCCGCAACCGCTACCGAGGAGAACGAGCGCCAATGGCAAGGTGTATCGGTGCATACTGAAGATCCTCGAGGCGAACGCGTTCAGCGTCCGGTAAACGTCATTCTCACCACGTACTTCCCGGATTTCACCGCACCGGGGGCGAGCTTCCACGCGGTTGCTGCCTTCTGATCCAGGCATCGGTTCACCCCCGAGCCTGCGTTGGACGACCAGGTATCACTCGCAACCTTTGCCCCCGTGATTCCTGCGGATCCGACTGAGACGACCATCGCGACGCCGCCCTTGAGCGTTGGATCGACCTTCTGTCCGAACTCCTGGTAGCAGAAGCGAGAGAAGCTTCGCTCGCGATCCACTGCCTCCATGAGTGCCGGCGGTGCGGACGGAATTGGAGGCGGTGCCTTACGAGCGACCTTGTGCGCCGGCCCCTTGAAGGTATCGGGAGCCGCCGGAGGGAGGGAGGTTTCCACCTTGCTCAGGTCCGTCGGCGTCGTATCGACAGGAATGGCCGCTCGCGCGCTGTCCGGCCGCTTCGCCCGCTTTTCTCCCGGACAGCCCAGGGCCAGCACGGCGATGACGGCAGCGCCAACCACCATCCGAACGCCCACGCCATTCATGTCCGCACGCATAACGCGTCCTCCATCCCCAGAGGGTTGCCACCGCTCTGCATAACGCGAGTCGGAGTCAGGGTGCGGCTTCGTAGCGGTCGAGGTAGGC
This sequence comes from Gemmatimonadaceae bacterium, assembly GCA_036509075.1. Lineage (GTDB taxonomy): Bacteria > Gemmatimonadota > Gemmatimonadetes > Gemmatimonadales > Gemmatimonadaceae > JAJKIV01. Next base: position 784 of record DATCGG010000343.1, on the reverse strand, counting down.
AACCAGGCGGTGCATTCCATCGACATACCCCGCCAACACCGCCGACACATCCGACGAACCGATCTTGTCGGTGCCGCGCACATGTCGGACCACGCGCACGAAGGGCTCGGCATCGAACCCAGCGCGCGCCGCGACATCTCGGCTCAACCGCTCGTAGTCGGTCGGTGGAACCAGGCTGTTGAGTCGTTGGACGGCGCGGAAGATCACCATGATGGTGCTCAGGCTCGCCGCCAACAGCTCGGTCTGCAACTTCACGTCGCCGCCCGCGGCCAGCACGGCCTGACGAAGCTTGAGCAACTTTCCCATCGCCTCGTGCTCGAGCTGCAGGCGAAGGTTCGTCGGATCAACGGCGATTCCGCTGAACGGTGGCGTACCGAAAAGAACGCGGTGCCGCTCGAGAATGTCAGCGTATTCCATGGGGAAGATGTCAGAGCTTCCCTGCCACTCGCTCAGCGTGAGCGTGAGCGGCGGAGGGTTCCCGTCCTCGCCCCAGGCACGCGCCACGGCGGCGCCGGTCCGCATGTGCTCGATGGTGAGCTCATCCACAATGACGAGCACGTTGTAGTCGGAGCGCTTCGGGATGTGCTCGCCCGCCGCCGCGGACCCGTAGAGCACCACCGAGCGGAGTTGCGCGCCGTAGACCTTCTGAAGTTGAGCGACCAGCTCTTCGAGAGTCATCGGGAATCGGGAATGGGGTATAGGGAATCGAGACACGAAGCGGAATCACCAACTCGAGCCCCCGCCGCCTCCGCTAAAGCCTCCACCGCCACCAAAGCCTCCGAAG
>DATCGG010000342.1:0-3033 GCA_036509075.1 Gemmatimonadaceae bacterium | reverse complement strand
GGCAATGAGAATGCGCTCGGCGTTCATGCCGTCGAGAATGTAGCGAAACCCCTTCCCCTCCTCGCCGATCAGGTTCTCGGCCGGAACCTCGAAGTCATCGAAGAAGATTTCGTTCGTCTCGTGACCGACCATGTTTCGGATGGGCCGCACGGACATGCCCGTTCGCGCCCCGTCCAGCTCGACGAGAAAGACCGACAGCCCCTCCGACTTCTTCACGACGTCAGGGAGCGGCGTCGTCCGCGCCAGCAGCAGCATGAGGTCAGAGTGCTGGACGCGCGAGATCCAGACCTTCTGGCCGCTCACGACGTACCGATCCCCGTCCTTGCGCGCGAACGTCCGGATGCGCGTGGTGTCCGTGCCCGTCGTGGGCTCCGTGACCGCGAACGACTGCAGTCGCAGCTCGCCCGCCGCGATGCGCGGGAGATAGCGCGCCTTCTGCTCCGCCGAGCCGTGCCGAAGCAGCGTGCCCATGATGTACATCTGCGCATGGCACGCACCGGAGTTCGCCCCGGAGCGATTGATCTCCTCGAGAATCACCGACGCTTCGGTGACGCCGAGGCCACCGCCACCGTACTCCGCCGGAATGAGAACTGACAGCCAGCCCGCGTCGGTCAGCGCTTTGACGAAGGCTTCGGGGTATGCGGCGTCGGCCTCGACGCGCTGCCAGTAGTCACTCCCGAATTCGCGACACAGCTCGCGGACCGATTCGCGGTATTCGGCATGCAGGCTCGCACGCGGATTGATCTCAGTCATCCGAGCCGATGCACCGTCGCTGCTACATCGGCACACTCCCCGAGCGAACGGACCGTGTCGCGCGCCCGATGCGCGAACGCATCGCCATAGCGTGGAGCGACGAGCCTAACGAACTTGGCCTCCAACGCTTCCGTGGACACGGGATACTCCGGGTTGCCGCGTGGGAAGCCGTTCATCCCGCACTCCACGCTGCCGTCGAACAACGTTACGACTACGTTCGTCGGCCAGCGCCCCGGGTACGCGTCGGTGAGGTCGTCGCGCACGCTCACGCGAACGCGCGGTAGCAACGCGGCGATCGCCGGTTGGACGACACCGTCATCTCCGAATCGATCCGACGAGAACTGCTCCAGGCCGACCTCTCCCTCCAGCAACGCCACCGCCGTGCAATAGGCAATGCTGAACTTCCCTCGGTACGGCGTGGATGGATTGGGTTCCTTCACGATGTCGTATCCCGCCCGATAGGTCTCGAGGTCAATGCGCGCGATGGCGTCGAGCGCCTCACGCGCCGTCCATCCGCGTCGCGCCCGAATGTCCAGCGCGACATCGATGGCGGTATGGGTATGCGCGCAGCACGAATGGAGCTTGTAGCAGTTCTCCGTGATCTTCCATTGTTCGCCGAGTCGGTCGGTGACGCGAGACGGATCGAAGCCGGCGGCGGTGGCGCGAAAGAATCCACGCTCGCCCTCGAGGATGCGAGTCGCGCCGGTGAAGCCGAGTCGGGCGAGGTCCGCTGCGAGCACGCCGTTGAACGCGGCCTTCCCCGGGTGCAGGTGCTTGCTCATGGCGCCGTCGGCGTTGAACTCCCAGAGTCCGGCCGCCTGCGTCCCGGCGGTGCCAAGCGCGTCGAGCATCTGGGCCGACGTCAGCCCGAGCAGCGACCCCGCCGCCGCGGCAGCGCCGAACGTCGCAGCCGTGCCGGTGGGGTGCCAGTAACGATAATGGCTCGGATTGACCGCCTCTCCAATGCGAAGCGCGGCGTCGTATCCAAGCGCGATTGCCCGGGCGAATGCGCGGCCAGGTGCGCGCTCACGCTCCGCGACGGCGAGCGCGGCGGAGATCACCGGCGCGGCGGCGTGGAGGGTGGACCCCTTGTGAACATCGTCGAGCTCGACGATGTGCGACGCGACGCCATTCGCGAGGGCCGCGGCAGCGGCGGAGCCACGTCCCGCGCCGAACACCGTCGACTCATCGCTCGACCCCAAGCCGCGCGCCACGCGCTGTGCGATTCGGGCAGGCGGCTCGAGGGCCCCGGCGAGGGCGGATCCGAGCCAGTCGAGCGTGGCCCGGTAGCATTCGTCGACGACGGACGACGGGAGGTCGCCGTAGGCGGTGTCGGACAGGAATTCGGCGAGCGCGCGCGTTAGGCCCACCGTGCCGGCGGTGGTGGCCGTCATTCTCAACGGGATTGGTAATTGGTTAGTGGAATTGGTAATTGGCTACTGGAATTGGTAATTGGTTACACGTAATCAGAACCCTCGGGATGCTCATCTCCCTTAGAGGCATCCCGAGGGCTCAAGTCGCTAATAACCAATTCCAGTAACCAATTACCTGTTCAGTATCTGCAGTTCTATTTGACTTCGAAGTCCTTCGTCCCCGCCGACTTCGAATCGAGGAAGACCTCCACCTTGTACTTGCCCTTCGGGAGGCCCGTGGGCTTGGAGATGTGGAACTCGGTGTAGGCATCACCGTTAGGCGCGATGGACTGGCTGGACTCCTGCACCACCTGGCCATCCTCGAATGTCCAGCGCGCCATCACCGTCGCCGCCGAAGCGCTACCGGTCGTGTGGACCGACGTGTACACCGTGTCCGCCGGTTTGAAATTGTCGGTCTTGTCCGTGACGCGCGAGTTGGCGGCCGCCTTGCCAACATCGATGTCCGTCACGGCAACCGTGCTCGCAGCAGGCGTCGTCGCCGTGGCGCCAGGAGTCACATCGCCAGCCGACTCCTTCTTCTCCTTTGAGCAGGCGCTCACCGTCGCGAGCGCTACCACCGCCACCATCAGGCCGCGCGCCCGGCGCGCGTGAAGATGCAGGTCCATGTCGTCGGTCCTCGCTCAGGCGTTCGGGATCTTGAAGGTCTGGCCCGGATAGATGAGGTCCGGGTTCTTGATCGTCTCCTTGTTCGCCTCGTAGATGCGGTGCCACTTCGAGGCGTCGCCGTACTCGCGCTTGGCGATCTTGGAGAGCGTATCGCCGGCAACGACCGTATACGTCTTTTCGACGTCGGCGACGTTAGGCGCCGCCTGCGCCGGGGCCGCCGACTTGTCGGCGGGCGGCGCGG